>NZ_CP108568.1:4915416-5227500 GCF_036010485.1 Streptomyces sp. NBC_01198 | reverse complement strand
CTGGTGCACGAGCAGGGTGGCGTCGCCACCGTCGTCCAGGATCATGTTCGGGCCGCCGGTGGGAGTGTTGGGCCAGGTCAGGGCCTGTTCCGTGCACCACCAGTACTCTTCGAGGCTTTCGCCCTTCCAGGCGAAGACCGGGACACCGCTCGGGTTCTCGGGCGTGCCCTCGGGGCCGACGGCGACGGCTGCCGCCGCGTGGTCCTGGGTGGAGAAGATGTTGCAGGACGCCCAGCGGACCTCGGCGCCGAGGGCGACCAGGGTCTCGATGAGGACGGCGGTCTGCACGGTCATGTGCAGCGAGCCGGTGACCCGGGCGCCGGCCAGCGGCTGCGTGGCGGCGTATTCGCTGCGCAGCGACATCAGGCCGGGCATCTCGTGCTCGGCGAGGGTGATCTCCTTGCGGCCGAAGGCGGCAAGGGAGAGGTCCGCGACCTTGAAGTCGGTGGCGGTAGTGGTCATGCGGGCTGCTCCTCGGTGCGATCGAGGCGGACAGGGATGTGGCGCGGCGGCAGGGCGGCGGGCACGACCGGTTGCGGGCGTACCTGTCCCCTAGCGGCAGCGCAATCCGTCGGAGGCCCTCTCTCCCTCGGCCGGTCAACCTGGGGCGACCGCCCGACCGCCATCAGCAGCGACGTCTGGCTCGGTACGAATCTACACCGGTCCGCTGATCGGCCGCAGTTCCTGAGGTCAGCGGCCGCCGGGCGTCTGGTCGGGGTCGGGGCCGGCCGCGGCCGCGGCTTCGCTGTAGATGTCGGGTTCGAGGTAGATCACGCGGGCGAAGGGTTCCGCGGCGCGGATGCGTTCCTCGGCGGCGTCGATGGCGCGGGCCACCTCGGTGGCGGTGTCGTCGTGGTCGACCGCGATCTTGGCGGCGACCAGCAGTTCCTCCGGGCCCAGGTGCAGGGTGCGCATGTGGATGATGCGGGTGACGGTGTCGCCGTCGAGCATGGCCGCGCGGATGCGGGCGAGGGATTCGGGCCCCGCGCCCTCGCCGAGCAGCAGGGACTTCGTCTCGGCGGCCAGGACGAGGGCGATGCAGATCAGCAGGGTGCCGATGCACAGGGTGCCGATGCCGTCCCAGACCCCGCTGTCGGTGGCCAGCGAGATGCCGACACCGAGCAGGGCGAGGGCGAGGCCGATCAGGGCGCCGAAGTCCTCAAGCAGGACGATCGGGAGTTCCGGCGCCTTGGCGCGGCGGATGAATTCGGCCCAGGAGAGCGTGCCGCGGGTGTGGTTGGACTCCTTGATGGCGGTGCGGAAGGAGAAGCCCTCGGCGCCGATGGCGAAGATCAGAACGCCGACCGGCCAGTACCAGTGGTCGATGGCGTGCGGGTGGCGGATCTTCTCATAGCCCTCGTAGAGGGCGAACATGCCGCCGACCGAGAAGAGGACGATCGAGACGAGGAAGGCGTAGATGTACCTTTCCCTGCCGTAGCCGAAGGGGTGTTCCTCGGTGGCCGCCTGCTTGGCCTTCTTGCCCCCGATGAGGAGCAGGCCCTGGTTGCCGGAGTCGGCGAGGGAGTGCACGCCCTCCGCGAGCATCGAGGAGGAGCCGCTGAACGCGAATGCCACGAACTTCGCGGCGGCGATGGCGAGGTTGGCGCTCAGTGCCGCGACGATCGCCCTGGTTCCGCCTGAGGCGCTCATATGTGCTGGGTGTCCCTTCCGTCGGCCCTGGCGGCTGCCTCGCCATGGCGGGCGTTGCGGTCGGACATTCTTGCAGCCCGGATCGCGGTCGGTGAGTCAGGCCGCCACGGTGGCACGGAAGACGGTGCCTTCGCCGATGAGTTCGCTGCGTTCGCCGGCCGGGATCCAGCAGGATTCGCCCCGGTCGAGGGTCAGCGCGGTGCCGTCCTCGGCGCGCAACGAGGCCTGGCCGGCGGTGCACAGCAGGATCTGCGGGGTGCCCGGGTCGAGGGTGCGGGGGTCGGCGCCGGGGGCCAGGACGTAGCGGGAGAGCCGGAATTCGTCGATCGGGGCGGCGTACACCTCCTCACCGTCGGGGGCGGCCTCGGGGCGCAGGACGCCGGGGTCGCCGGCCTCGAAGCGGACGACGCGCAGGAGTTCGGGGACGTCGATGTGCTTGGGGGTGAGGCCGCAGCGCAGCACGTTGTCGGAGTTGGCCATGATCTCGACCCCGAGGCCGTCGAGGTAGGCGTGCGGGACGCCGGCGCCGAGGTAGAGGGCTTCTCCGGGCTGCAGCCGCACGTAGTTGAGCAGCATCGCGGCGATGACGCCGCGGTCGCCGGGGAAGCTGTGGGCGGCCTTGGCGTAGGCGGCGTAGTCGGCCGCGTGCGGGGTGTCGGGGGTGGCGGCCAGCCGGGCCGCGGCTTCGGCGGCGGCCTGGACGGTGTCGGCCATCGCGGCGGGTTCGGCGCCCAGGACGGCGGCGAGGACCTCGCGCAGCGCCCGGTCCTCAGGATGGGCGCGGAGGATGTCGGCGTAGGGGGCGAGCGTGCCGACCCCGAGCGCGTCGATGAGGTCGGCGGCCTCGGTGGGCCGCCGGAAGCCGCACAGCCCGTCGAAGGGGGTGAGGGCGACGATCATCTCGGGCTTGTGGTTGGCGTCCCGGTAGTTGCGGTCCGGGGCGTCGAGGGGGGTGCCGCGGGCTTGCTCGTCGGCGTATCCGGCCCTGGCCTGGGCGAGGTCGGGGTGGACCTGCACGGACAGCGGTGCGCCGGCGGCGAGCACCTTGAACAGGAAGGGCAGCCGCGGGCCGAAGCGCTTGACGGTGGCGTCACCGAGTTCCGCGGTGGGGTCGGCGTCGATGAGGGTGTCGAGCGGGACGGGCCCGGCGCCGCGGTCCACCCGGGAGGGTGCGCCGGGGTGGGCGCCCATCCACAGTTCGGCCTGGGGTTCGCCGGTGGGCGGGGTGCCGAGGAGTTCGGGGATGGCGGTGGTGGAGCCCCAGGCGTAGGGGCGCACGGTGTTGAGGAGGCGGTTCATGCCGGTCAGGGTCTCTCGGTCGAGGCGACAGCCAGGTAAACGGCGGCGAAGTCGGTCAGGGCGAGGAGTTCCGCCGCGATGTGCAGATCGCTGCCGCCGGGGGCGGCGATCTCGCTGAGCGGGGTGTCGTGCGCGTAGGCCTGTTCGCGGGCGGCGGGTGCCGCGGAGCCGGGCTGGTCGGGGGCTTCCTGGAACAGCACGATGCGCATCCGCAGGCCGTCGGATTCCTCGACGCGGTCGCGGAAGAAGTCGTCGGGGTCCGCGGTGTGGGCGTGCACCCCGGCCTGGAGCGGGCCGTGGGCGGCCAGGGCGGCGGGCAGTTCGGCGCTCAGCGCGGGGCGGCCGGCCCGGGCGGCCAACACGGTCGCGAAGCGGCGGGCCGCGGCGGCGGCGACCCGGCCCTGGCTCCACAACAGCGGGAGGGCGTCGTCGAGTTCCGCGGCGAGGGTCTTGGCGGGGTTGGTGTAGGTGGCGACCGCCGGTCCGCAGCGGGTGGCCACCTCGTCCAGGGTGTCGGCGAGCGCGTGCAGTTCGCTGCTCGGCGCGGTCAGCAGCCCGAGCCGGCCGGTCAGGGCGAGCAGCGGGGTGAGCAGTGCCCAGAAGGCGCCGGTGTCGGCCGCGGTGTCGGCGGTGCCGTTGCCCTCCGGCGCGGCGAAGGGCAGGGCGAGGCCGCGGACCTGGGCGACGGCTTCGGCCAGCGGCGCCTTGGCCGGGGTGACGGCGGCGGCGGTGCAGCCGCGGCGGTAGGCCTGCTCGACCAGGTCGGTGAGGCCCTGCTCGGTGCCGTGCGGCGAGATCAGGAGGAGCAGGTCGAGCGACCCGACCCAGCCCGGCAGCGTCCAGCGCGCCTGTTGCGCGGTGGGGCCGGTCGGGGTGAGCAGTTCGACGGGGCAGCTGCCGGAGTCGAGCGCGGTCAGCACGTCGGCGACCGCGGTCGCGTCGGGCCCGCTGCCGGCCACCAGGAGCGTGCGGGGCCGGCCGTCGGGCTGCAGGCCGGTGACGCCCGCTTCCTCCGCGAGCCGCAGTGCGGTGCGGACCCGGGCGCCGGAGGCGGCGACACCGCGGAGCAGTCCGCGGCTGTCGGCGCGTGCGAGCCTTTCCGGGTCCTCCAGCAGCGACTCGTCGAACAATGCGACCTCCGGTCGTGACGTCGTGGGGCGCGGTCGGACGGGGTCCGGGTGCGGTGGCTCTGTGGTGCGGTCGGCAGGTCAGCCGGGGCGGCGGGCCTCGTCGACCAGCAGCACCGGGATGTCGTCCTTGACCGGGTAGGCCAGGCCGCAGCTGTCGGAGGTGCAGACGAGCTCCGCGGCGTCCACGTCCTCGCGCAGCGGGGCGTGGCAGGCCGGGCAGGCGAGGATCTCCAGAAGGCTGGGTTCGACAAGCGGCATGAGCGGTGTCCTCCGGGCGGTGTGCGGCGGGTGGCCCCGGCCGCCTGTGCGTGCCAGCCTATCGCCGCGTCCGGCGCCGGGTCACAGGGCGGGTGGCGGGCCCTGGCTGCGGGCGGGCGCCCGGCCGGGGCGGGGTCCCGGCGGCAGGCGCGGGGTCAGCCGCGGACGAGGGCGAGGACCTGGTCGCGGATGCGGGCGACGGCGTCGTCGTCGGCGGCCTCGACGTTGAGCCGCAGCAGCGGTTCTGTGTTGGAGGCCCGCAGGTTGAACCACCAGTCGGCGGCGGTGACGGTGAGCCCGTCGAGGTCGTCGAAGGTGACGCCGGGCCGCCCGTCGAAAGCGGCGCGGACCGCCGCGGTGCGCCCGGCCTGGTCGGCGACGGTGCTGTTGATCTCGCCGGAGGAGGCGTAGCGGTCGTAGCCGGCGACGAGCGCCGACAGCGGGCCGTCCTGGCGGCCGAGGGCGGCCAGCAGGTGCAGTGCGGCGAGCATGCCGGTGTCGGCGTTCCAGAAGTCGCGGAAGTAGTAGTGGGCGGAGTGTTCGCCGCCGAAGACCGCGCCGGTGGCCGCCATCTCCTGCTTGATGAAGGAGTGCCCGACCCGGGTGCGCACCGGGATGCCGCCGTGCTCCTTGACGACCTCGGGCACCGCGCGCGAGGTGATCAGGTTGTGGATGACCGTGGCGCCGGGGTGCGCCGCCAGCTCGCGGGCGGCGACCAGCGCGGTGACCGCGGACGGCGGCACTCCCTCGCCGCGCTCGTCGACGGCGAAGCAGCGGTCGGCGTCGCCGTCGAAGGCCAGGCCGAGGTCGGCGCCGGTCTCGCGCACCCGGGCCTGCAGGTCGACCAGGTTCCTGGGGTCGAGCGGGTTGGCCTCGTGGTTGGGGAAGGTGCCGTCGAGTTCGAAGTACATCGGCACCAGGTCGACCGGCAGGCCGGCCAGCACGGTCGGCACGGTGTGCCCGCCCATGCCGTTGCCGGCGTCGACCACGACCTTCAGCGGCCGCATCCCCGACAGGTCCACCAACGAGCGCAGGCAGTCGGCGTAGTCGCCGAGCACGTCGCGGTCGCCGATGGTGCCGGGGGTGACCGCGGCGGCCGGGACGCCGGTCTCCAGCCATTTCTCGGCCAGCGCGCGGATGTCGGCGAGACCGGTGTCCTGGCCGACGGGTGCCGCGCCGGCCCGGCACATCTTGATGCCGTTGTACTGCGCCGGGTTGTGGCTCGCGGTGAACATGGCGCCGGGCAGGCCGAGCCGTCCGCTGGCGAAGTACAGCTCGTCGGTGGAGCACAGCCCGATACGGGTGACGTGCGCGCCGCGGGAGGCGGCGCCGCGGGCGAAGGCGTCGCACAGGCCAGGGGACGAGGGCCGCATGTCGTGGCCGACGACGACGGCGTCGGCCCCGGTGACGGTGGCGAAGGCCGCGCCGAAGATCTCGGCGAGCGGGGCGTCCCACTGATCGGGTACGACTCCGCGGACGTCGTAGGCCTTGACCAGCTGCGACAAATCGGCCACTGCACACCTCTGCTGTACGGGGTCGCGGAGTTCGGACGGAAGGGCGCGGCAATCGGCTGCGGTTCCGGGCCACAACCTACCCCGGGCGGGCACGTGCCCGTCCGGTACGGGTGGCAGCCGGAAAGTGCGGGGTGCCGCTCGGGCAGGAGCCGGTCCTGACCGGGGCCCTACTCGGGCGAGCGCAGTACCCGCAGGTGGCCGCGGCGGGCGACTTCCATCGGGTCGATGTCACGGGCGCCGGGCCGGCTGCGTTGCTGCGGGCGGGCGGCCTCGCGTACCGCGTTGGCCAGCGCCTCCAGGTCGTCACCGCTGGGCCGCACGGGACCGGTGTCGACGGCGAGCCTGACCACTTCCCAGCCGCGGGGTGCGGTCAGCCGCTCGGAGTGCTCGGAGCACAGGTCGTAGCAGTGCGGTTCCGCGTAGGTGGCGAGGGGGCCGAGGACGGCGGTGGAGTCCGCGTAGACGTACGTCAGCGTCGCGACGGCGGGGCGGCCGCAAGCGGTGCGCGAACAGCGACGTACAGGGCTCACGAGGTTGGACGGTACCGCACTCTTGAGCGGGCCGCGACGACTCTCCGCAGGCTCACCCGGTCGTGTCGTCCGAGGGCCGCTTTCCGGTGCCGCACCTCGGTCGTGGCGTCGACCTGCGGCGATGCGGGGCAGTTGGCGGTACGTACCAAAGCGGCGTGTGCGGTCATGACGGCGGCACGTGACGCGTTCGCTCGCCAGGTGGCGCGTTTCCGTCGTATCTGTGGCCGGATGCGGTCTGAAACTCGGCGCGGGATGACGATAAAGGGGCGGCGTTCACGCGGGTCGCGACACTCCTGCGGGGCGGGAGCTAGGCTCACGCTGATGGACAGCTCGGCACCACCTCCCTCCGACCCGCGTCCACGACACCGTGACCGGCACGGCCGTGGCATGCGTGGCCCCATCGCGCCGCCGCAGGTGCCGCTCGCGGTCAGCCGAGCGGACGCCTTCGACGACCTGGTCAGGGATGCCGCCGACCGGCTGGAGCGGCGCTGGCCGCAGCTGGCCGACGTGGAATTCGCGGTGCAGGAGGTGCCCTGGCCGCAGGACGCGACCGCCGACGGCGACGCGGTGCCGCTGGGGCGGCTGGTGGGGGCTGGCAAGGGGCGGCCCAGCCGGATCGTGGTCTACCGGCGGCCGGTGGAGATCCGGGCCAAGAGCCGGGACGAGCGGGCGCTGCTGGTCCACGAGGTGGTGGTCGAGCAGGTCGCCGAGCTCCTCGGCCTGTCGCCGGAGAACGTCGACCCGAAGTACGGCGAGGACTGACGCCTCCCGGCGCCCGTCCCCGCCCCGGTCTCCCGCAGGCAGCCTTCCGCTACTTGTTGAGGATCGTCAGGTCGGAACCGGCCTGCGGCACCTCGACCATGCCCCGGTCGTCCGGCATCGGCTGGATGGTGAACATCGGCACGCCGCCCAGCGGCAGCGACAGCATCCGTGAGGCGTAGAGGGTGCCGCCGGAGAGCCGTTCCACCGTCACCGCATACGCGCCCTTGCTCCCGGAGGGCGGCGGCGGCTGCAGGGACATGGTGGAACCCGCCTTGACGATGACGGTCCTGTTCACCGTGGTGCCGCCGGACGCGCCCGGCGACGAGCTGATCTTCACCCTGGCGTCCTTGCCGACGGCGATCAGGGCGAGGGTCGAGGCCTCGTCGCGGTTGTCCGCGACGGTGGCCCTGGTGTCGATCGACGGCGTCGCCGGCAGGAAGGCCATCTCCTGCTTGGTGCCCTTGCCGCGGGTGATCCGCAGCCCCACCACGACCGGTACGGGGGAATGCACGCTGCTCGATCCGACGACCAGCGAACCGGCGTCGTCCTTGGTGATGTCCCCGAGGTCGGCGGTCGCGGTCATCCCCGCCTTGACGTGCAGCGTGTCGTGGCCGGCCGGGGAGATCAGCCCGGTGGAGGTGGCGAGCTTCAGCGTCAGGTCGGCGTCGTCGGAGCCGGTCGCGTAGGCCACCAGGTGCACCGCGGAGGCGTCGGCCGGGATGCCCGGCATGACCAGCGAGGTGGCGGGGTCGGCGGCGGGCGGCAGCCAGTCCGTGCCGGTCTTGGCGTCGGTGGCCTGGACGGCGGCGCCGACCCGGCCGCTGCGTACCACGACGTGCACGGTCAGGTCGGCGACCTTGTCGGCGACCAGCGTGGACAGCAGCACCGGCTTGGCGCCCTTGCCCGGGACGGTGATGCCGTCGCCTGTCGACGCCTTGAGCAGGCCGTCCTTGCCGTACAGCTCGATGTCGACGACGGCCGGGGCCTCGTCGGGGTCCACCAGGTGCAGATAGTCCTGGCGGCCGGTCGCGGTGCTCGCGCCCGGGAACCAGAACTCGCTGTCCGGGGTGATGCAGGAGGTGCCGAGCACCCCGCGCCCCGGTCCCGAGTCCACCACGGTGGTCTGCTGGACCGTCCAGCCCGGTGCCAGCGGCCCGTCGGCGGTGCCGATCAGGGCGGGTGCGTCGGGGTCGTCGGTCGTGGCGGTGGCGCCCTTGCCTGCCTCCTTGAGCGGCGCGAGCGGCTTGGCCCTGCCCGCGGTCGGGACCAGTTGCGCGCTGCCCGCGGCGCCGCTGTCCACGCCCGACATCAGCGGGGTGAACGAGGTGTAGGTGGTGTCGGCGAACTCCGACGAAGAGGGCGCGGGGCACACCACGGTGCTGCGCTGGACCGGCAGCCGGGTCACCGCGCCCGTGGGAGCGGCGGCCGAGTCGCTGCCGCCGCCCATGGTCGCGGCCCCGGTCAGCACGGCGAGCACGACGACGGCGCCGCCCAGGGAGAGGGTGCTGCGGTTCACTGGTGGTCGCTCCCGTCGCGGCGCTGGTCGCCTTCTGCGTAGTACGCCCCGGCGTCGCCGTATGCCGCGGGGTCGGTGTAGCCGCCCTGGTCGACGTAGGGCGCCTGGTCGCCGTATCCGGTGACCGTCCCGTCGTGCGGTGCCTGTTGCCCCTGCTGCGCGTAGGGGTCGTAGCCGGGCTGCGGCGGGACGTAGCCGTACTGGTCGCCGTAGCCGCCCTGCTGGTCGTAGCCGCCCTGTCCCGCGGGGTAGGGCTGCTGCTCCCACTGCTGGTCGGGGTAGGGCGCGTAATACGGGTCCGCGCCCTGTCCGGCGTCGGGGGCCGGGACCGCGTAGGGGTCGTAGCCGCCCTCCGCGGGGTCGTAGCCGGTCTCGGGCTGCTCGTAGGCCGTGCCCACCGGGTCGAAGGGGTCGGGCTGCTGCTCCAGGTCGCCCGCGGCCACGTCGGCGCCGTCCGGCTGGGTGCCGCTCGCGGCCGCCTCGGCGTCCGCGGCGGCCTGCAGGCGGCGGGCCCTGCGGCCTTCCCCGCCGGCCTGGGCGGGGATGTCGGCGGCCACCGCGCCTTCGGCCTCCGGGAGGTCGTCGTCGACCTCGCGGCGGCGGCCCGGCAGCGCGAGCACGATCGTGACGAGCAGCAGCAGGGCCTGCACGCCCAGCCAGCCGATGTGGGTGACGGGCTCCTTGAAGGTGACGTCGAGGCGTCCGCCGGAGGCGGGCAGCTCGAAGCCCTGCGCCCAGCCGTCGACCGTGGTGGGCGTCAGCCGGGTCCCGCCGAGGGTGGCCTGCCAGTCGCCCGACGCGGTGTCGGCGAGCCGCAGCACCCGGCCCTGCGGTCCTGCGGGCAGCGTGGTGTGCGCCTCGATGCGACCGGAGGGGACCGCGACGGGCTTGGCGCCCTTGGCGGTGATCATCATCCGGGAGACGGTGGTGTCCACCCGCCACAGTTCGCTGCCGTCGGCCTGGCTGACCCGGGACAGGCCCGGGGTGCTGTCCATGACGCGGCCCAGGGCGCGGGGCGCGCCCTTCTGCGCGAGGACGTAGCGGACCGCGTATCCGGCGAGCCGGCTGCCCTGGTCGGCGCCGGAGCCCGCCACCAGGTTGGCGACGAGGGTGTCCAGGTCGGCGTCGCCCGGGGACTGCGCGGCGAGTTCGGCGTCACCTATGCGGACGCCGGCGCCGCGCACCAGGGCGTAGGCGACATGGCCGTCGGTACCGCTGAGGACCAGGGTGCGGGCCTGGTCGCCGCTGGTGCTCTCCTCGGCGACGAAGGCCGGCACCTGCTGCGGATCGCGGCGGTCCAGCGGGCCTGCAGCGCCGTGCGCGACCCAGGTGAAGGCGGCGAGCAGCGGCGCGGCGGCGGCGGCCAGCGCGATCAGGCCGGCCACCGGCTGCCGCCAGCCGAATCCGCTGGCGGCGATCCGCTCGTTGGCGTTCTCCGCGCCGACCGCGGCGGCCGCGAGCAGGGCGAGGCCGTAGACGAGCGTGGCCGGTCCCGCCCAGGCCTTGCCGTTCTCGATGCCGGCGAAGAGCAGGCCGGTCGCGGCCACCGTCCAGGCGGCGAGGATCGCCGTGCGGCGGGTGTCGCGCAGCAGCGCGGCGAGCGCGGCAAGCAGCAGGCCGACCAGCAGCACTCCGCCGGAGGCCTTGGGGCCGCCGGGGCTCAGCAGCAGCAGGTCGACGCCGGAGGCGCCCTTGGTGCCGTAGGGCAGGCCCACTTCGTGCAGCAGCCGTCCGGGGTGCGAAAGCAGCGTCAGCGACCAGGGCGCGAGCAGCACGATCGGGGTGACGACCAGCGCGGCGAACCGCAGCAGCTGCGGTACGAGCAGCGCGCCGCGGCCGGTGGCCATCCGCCAGGCAAGGGTCGCCGCGGCGAGGACCAGGGCGATGGGCCAGGTGATCGGGGTGAAGGCGGTGGTGAAGGTGAGCATCAGGGCCAGCGCCCAGGTGGCGCGCCAGCCGGGCCGGGCGCCGCGGTCCAGTGCGGCCGCGCCGAGCTGGAGCCCGGCGGAGGCGACCGCGGCGCGGGCCATCAGCGGCAGCAGGATGGCCAGCACGGCGGTGCCGAGCCTGCCGGTCGCCAGGGCGCCGGTCGCGGCCGGCAGGAAGGCGTAGGCGACCGAGGCCCAGGCGCGCAGCAGCCGCGACTCGACCAGCGGGCGGGACGCGAAGTAGGCGGTGAAGCCGGCCAGCGGCACCGAGGCGACCAGCAGCAGGGTCAAGGTGAGGCCGGTGGAGCCGAACAGCACGGTCGAGAACAGCCCGAGAACGGCCAGATACGGCGGCGCGGACTCGGTGCCGCCGGCGCCGAGGGCGTGCCAGCTGCCGGCGTAGCTGCTCCACAGGTCGGAGGCGCCGGGGTCGGCGGGCAGCAGGGCGCCGCCGGCCAGCGCGCCGCCGCCGAGCAGCGAGCGGCAGGCGGCGAGCGAGACGATCAGCAGCACCGCGAAGAGGACAGGACCCGGTTTGCGGGCGATCCGCTTGAGGCGGGCGAACTGCTCGATCTCCAGGAACTCGCCGCTGTCGTCCTCGCCGGGCCCCGACTCGACGGCCCCGCCGTGGCGTCCGGCCGCCGCGGAGGCGGCGTCGGCGCGGCCGGAGAGGTTGCTGACGACCTGGTCGACGGTGGCCCGCACGGTCGCGCCGGGCGGCGGGAAGAGCGGGCGCAGTTCGGAGGGGGCGACGGCGCCGGCGCCGCGCCGGCGGCGGGCCCCGAGCAGCCGGCCGGGGCGCAGCAGGACGCCGAGCAGGCCGACGATCTCGTCGACGGCCTGGCCCGGCACCTTGCCGACGAGGTAGGCGAGGGTCCGCAGCAGCGTGCCGAGGACGATGCGGAGGGCCACGTACGGCAGCAGCGGGCCGCGGGTGTTGGCCAGCAGCGTGTAGACGGCGCCGGACTTGTCGACCCGGTGCGGGTTGACGGCGGAGCGGCCGGCGCAGTCGACGGGGCGGCGCTCGCGGGAGGCGGCCTCGGCGTGCCAGAGCACGGCGTCCGGGGCGACGAGTACGGTGTGGCCCGCCGCGTGGGCGCGCCAGCAGAAGTCCACGTCGTCGCGCATGAGGGGCAGCCGGCGGTCGAAGCCGCCCAGTTCCTCCCACACGTCGCGGCGGACGAGCATGCCGGCGGACGACACCGACAGGACCGGGCGCACCTGGTCGTGCTGGCCCTGGTCCTGCTCGCGGCGTTCCAGCGCGGTCCAGCGGCGGCCGCTGCGGGCGATGCTGACGCCGACTTCGAGCAGCTGCCTGCGGTCGTACCAGCTGCGCAGCTTGGGGCCGACGATCGCCGCGGACGGCGAGCTGTCGGCGACCCGCAGCAGGCCGGCGAGGGCGCCGGGGTCCGGCTCGCAGTCGTCGTGCAGCAGCCACAGCCACTGCACGGGTTCGCCGTGCGGCTGGTCGGGCTCGTCGTAGGAGTCGTCGTTCCAGCTGCGGCTGACGGGGTCCCAGCCGCTGCGGCGGGCCAGGTACGGCAGCTGGTCCGCGGTGAGCGGCGCGGCGGCGCGGGCGGCCTCCTCGACGGCGGCGCCGAAGCTCGTACGGCGGGCCAGGTGGAGGACGCGCTGGTCGCCGAGTGATTCGGCGAGCAGCCGGGCGGAGTCGTCGGCGCTGCCGGTGTCGGCGGCGATGACGTCCTGGACCGGGCGGTCCTGGGCGAGCAGCCCTGCGAGGGACTTGGGCAGCCAGCGCGCCCCGTCGTGCGCTACCAGCACGGCGGTGACGACATGGCGCGGGAACTCAGGGATGCCGGCCGGGTGGGCGGCCGGTGCTGGGCTGTTCACGGACATCGAGGTTCGGGCCCCGGTTCGCTGGACTGCGGTGGACGCTGGCGCCCGCTCGCGGCGGGGGTTGCATCTCGGACGGCCCCCCACACTAACGGCTTACGCGGACACCACCGCCCTGACGTGTGCCCGGTGTGAGAACAACAGCAGCCCGCCGGCCGTGTCGGGGGACGCGGCGGGCGGGCTGCGAGGCGGGCGCGCGGCGGGTGGCCGGCGGTCCGGCGGCCGCTGGTCAGGGGGCCGGCCGGGGTCCCGGGTGGATGTCGTGACGGGGTCAGACGACGCCCTTCTTCAGGCGGCGGCGCTCCCTTTCCGACAGGCCGCCCCAGATACCGAAGCGTTCGTCGTTGGCGAGGGCGTATTCAAGGCAGTCGGAGCGGACTTCGCAGGCGAGGCAGACCTTTTTCGCCTCGCGTGTGGAACCGCCCTTTTCGGGGAAGAACGACTCGGGGTCGGTCTGCGCACACAGCGCGCGCTCCTGCCAGCCGAGTTCCTCGTCGGCCTCTTCGGCCAGCAGCAACTGGAACTGCTCGGTCATGCGCGCCCCTCGTCTGTCGTGCTTCCCCGTGATGTGGGCCGTCACCATGTGCGGCTGAACGACACGAGTGAAATTACAAGTGCGCCGATCCGGGCCAGTCAAGCCGGGATCTGCTATTGGGTCCGTTATTCACTCCGCTGAACCAAGGGGTGACGGAAAGTGTTCTTATCGGCCTAAAAGCCTGGAACCGTCAACCGTGGTCCGGTCGGCCCACCGCTCACACCTCGTCAGACGCTGCGGCGACATGCCGCGTTCCGCCCGTACGGATGAAGCGTTGTGGATCACATTTCGATCACAGAAACACGCATCGAGGGGGAACGGTCGGACGCGTGCGCGACGTCGTTCTGCGCGGCGCACGGGCGCTCCCATCTCGGTGCGTCAGGTAAGCGGAATGCTGCGGTGTACGGATGTGGCTGCACCTATCCGCACATCTCTGCGCACAAACCTTTCAGCAACTCGCCGTGCCGGATCAGGTGAAAGAAGACCGACATAACGGACTTCCAGTTGACACGGGCTCGCCTGAACCGGTCTGCTGGTGCTCATGCCCGTCGAGCATCACGCGCCCTACCGGACCCGCCGTCGCGAGTCCTGCTGCGTCGCGCTCGCACAGAGCTGTTGTTGTCCCTGCCGCTGTCGCTGAGCCCCCTGCTCGGGACCCGTCCTTCCGGTCCCGGCACCGCCCGCCACTCGCGCACACCCCCAGGGACACACCTTCATGTACTCCGACGTCTCCATCGCCGGTGACCCGCTCGCCCTGCCCCACCTCCTCCCCCCGGTGCCGCAACACCCGGCCACCGTGGCGGAGTTCGCCGGACTCGCCCGCTCCATCGCCGCCGACCACGGGCGGTGGGCCCCCCTGGTGCGCTACGACGCCACCACCCGCTGGTACGCCCGCCTGCAGACCGGCCCCGGCTACGAGGTGTGGCTGCTCAGCTGGCTCCCCGGCCAGAGCAGCGGCCTCCACGACCACGGCGGTTCGTCGGGCGTGCTCACCGTCCTGCGGGGCGCGCTGCGCGAACGCGCGCTCGGCTCGCACGGCGAGACCGTCCGCGGCCTCGCCGGCGGCGGCCAGCGCGCCTTCGCACCCGGCTACGTGCACGAGGTCGTCAATGACAGCCTGGAGCCCGCGGTCAGCCTGCACGTGTACTTCCCCGGCCTCACCGAGATGACGCCGCACGCCTGCACCTCCCCCGCGAGGGCGGCGGCCGAGGTCCCGGCGCGCTCGGCGAGGTAGCCGCACGGCGGGGAGCGGCCGCAGGGGCCGCCTCAGCGGCTGACAGACTGGGACCCATGCGAATCGTGGTTCTGGCCGGAGGAATCGGCGGGGCGCGCTTTCTGCGCGGCTTGCTGGCAGCGGCGCCGGAGGCGGAGATCACCGTCATCGGCAACACCGGAGACGACATCCATCTGTTCGGCTTGAAGGTCTGCCCCGACCTCGACACCGTGATGTACACGCTGGGCGGCGGCATCCACGAGGAGCAGGGCTGGGGCCGGGCCGAGGAGACCTTCACCGTGAAGGAGGAGCTGGCCGCGTACGGGGTCGGACCCGAGTGGTTCGGCCTGGGCGACCGGGACTTCGCCACCCATATCGTGCGGACCCAGATGCTGGCCGCCGGCTATCCGCTCAGCGCCGTCACCGAAGCGCTGTGCGCCCGCTGGAATCCCGGCGTCCGGCTGATCCCGATGTCGGACGACCGGATCGAGACCCATGTGCTGGTCGAGACCGGCGGCGAGCGCAAGGCGATCCACTTCCAGGAATATTGGGTACGGCTGCGCGCCGCGGTCCCGGCGCACGCCGTCGTACCGGTCGGGGCCGAGGCCGCCAAGCCCGCGCCCGGGGTGCTCGAAGCGATCGGCGCGGCCGACGTCATCGTCTTCCCCCCGTCCAATCCGGTGGTGAGCATCGGCACGATCCTGGCCGTGCCGGGGGTGCGCGAGGCGATCGCCGAGGCAGGGGTGCCGGTCGTGGGCCTGTCACCGATCGTCGGCGACGCACCGGTGCGCGGCATGGCGGACAAGGTGCTGGCCGCGGTCGGCGTGGAGTCCACCGCCGCCGCGGTCGCCGCGCACTACGGCTCGGGGCTGCTCGACGGCTGGCTGGTGGACACCGTCGACGCGGGCGCCGTCGAGGAGGTCGAGGCGGCCGGCATCCGCTGCCGGGCGGTCCCGCTGCTGATGACCGGCCTCGACGCCACCACCCGCATGGCGCAGGAGGCGCTGACGCTGGCCGAGGAGGTGCGCGCGTGAGCGCGGCACGCTTCGAGGTCTTCGCCCCCGAGGGCATCGGCGAGGTGCAGCCCGGCGCGGACCTCGGCAAGCTCATCGCCGCCACCGGGGTCGAGCTGGCCGACGGCGACGTCCTGCTGGTCACCTCCAAGATCGTCAGCAAGGCCGAGGGCCGGCTGATCCGCGCCGACGACCGGGAGGCCGCGATCGACGCCGAGGCCGTACGGCTGGTGGCGCGCCGCGGGCCGACCAGGATCGTCGAGACCCGGCACGGCTTCGTGATGGCCGCGGCCGGCGTCGACGCGTCCAACACCGCGCCCGGCACCGTCCTGCTGCTGCCCGAGGACCCCGACGGCTCCGCCCGCCGGATCAGGGCGGCGCTGCGCGACGACCTCGGCGTCAATGTCGGGGTCGTCGTCACCGACACCTTCGGCCGGCCGTGGCGCGAAGGGCTCACAGACGTGGCGATCGGCGCCGCCGGGGTGGCCGTGCTCGACGACCTGCGCGGCGGGCAGGACTCCCACGGCAATCCGCTGCAGATGACCGTGACCGCCACCGCAGACGAGCTGGCCGCGGCCGGCGACCTGGTCAAGGGCAAGGCGACCGGCCGCCCGGTCGCCGTGGTCCGCGGCCTGCCCGGCGTGGTACTCCCCCGGGACACCGATGACGCGGCCGACCCCGGGGCCAGGGCGCTGGTGCGCAGGGCCGCCGACGACATGTTCCGGCTCGGCACGTCGGAGGCCGTACGGGAGGCGGTGTCGCTGCGGCGCACCGTGCGCGACTTCACCGGCGAGCCGGTGGACCCCGCGGCCGTACGGCGGGCCGTCGCCCTCGCGGTGACCGCGCCCGCGCCGCACCACACCACGCCCTGGCGTTTCGTGCTGCTGGAGACGCCCGAGGTGCGCGAGCGGCTGCTCGACGCCATGCGTGACGCCTGGGCGGCGGACCTGCGGCGGGACGGCTTCTCCGAGGAGAGCGTCAGCAAGCGGCTGCGGCGCGGCGACGTCCTGCGCCGGGCGCCGTATCTCGCGGTGCCCTGCCTGGTCGCCGACGGCTCCCACAGCTACCCCGACGCCCGGCGGGCGGCGGCGGAACGCGAGATGTTCGTGGTCGCCGCCGGCGCCGGGGTGCAGAACTTCCTGGTCGCGCTGGCCGGCGAGCAGCTCGGCTCCGCCTGGGTGTCGTCCACGATGTTCTGCCGGGACGCGGTGCGCGCGGTGCTCGACCTGCCGCCGAACTGGGACCCGATGGGCGCGGTGGCCATCGGCCGCCCGGCCTCCACGCCACCGCCGCGGGCGCCGCGCGGGGCGGACGCCTTCATCGCGGTGCGCTGAGGTGCCCTGGCCGGCGGCCTGCGCCGGCCAGCGGTCCCCCGGGCAGCGCGGCCAGCGCCCGGGCGGGCCGGGCGGATCAGGAGTGGCGGGTCGGCGGGTTCGGGGCGAGGCGGGGCCCGTGCCGGGGCGGGCTCGGGGCGGCCAGCAGGATCAGCCTGGCGGCCCGGTGGCGCTGGCCCGCGTAAGGGGCGAGCAGGTCGAGCATCGTGGCGTCGTCGGACCGCCGCGCGCCGGTCAGCGCGTAGCCGATGTGGTGCGGCAGGTGCAGGTCGCCGACCGTGACCGCGTCCGGGGCGCCATGGCTGCGCTGCAGCGTCTCCGCGGCCGTCCACGGGCCTATGCCGGTCACGGTCTGCAGCCGGGTCGCCGCCTCCTGCGCGGGCAGCGACGTCAGCGCGTCCAGCCTGCCGCCCAGGCGCACCGCCCGCATCACCGTGGACGCCCGCTTGTCGTCCACGCCGGCGCAGTGCCAGTCCCACGACGGCACCCGCGCCCACCCGCGCGCGTCGGGCATCACCCGCATCCGGTCGGCGGGACCGGGCGCCGGCTCGCCGTGCTGGAGCAGCAGCAGCCGCCAGGCGCGATAGGCCTCCGTCGTGGTCACCTTCTGTTCGAGCACCGAGGGGATCAGCGCCTCGAGTACGAGCCCGGTCCTGGTCAGCCGCAGGCCCGGATGGCGCCGGTGCGCCGCGTGCACGACGCGGTGCCGCGGGGTGAACGCCGACGGGTCGTCGTCGCCGCCCAGCAGCGCGGGCAGCGCGTCGAGCAGCCACTCCGCGCCAGGACCCCACGCCTCGGCCTCCAGGGCCGCCGCGCTGCCCCGCAGCCGCAGGGTGCCGGCGCCCGCGGGCGTACGGCTGGCCCGCCACACCGTGCCGTCGGCGTCGACCCGGAACGCCGGGTCGCCCGGGCCGCGGCGCAGCGGCATGAGCGTCCGGCGGACGTCCAGCGGGCCTTGCGGGGTCCAGGTGCGGATACGGCCCCGCTCCGGCCGGGGGGCGGGGATCCCGCCGGTGAGGCGCGGTCGAGGTGTGGGCACCCGCACGAGGGTAGTCGCCGCGGTCCGCGGGCCGGCCGGTAGCCTGGCCGGCGTGACCTCACCCGCCCTGGACACCCCCGCCGGCCTGCTCGCCTCCGCCCTGCGCGGCGACCCCGGGCGGCCGCTGATCACCTTCTACGACGACGCCACGGGTGAGCGGGTCGAACTGTCGGTCGCCACCTTCGCGAACTGGGTGGCGAAGACCGCGAATCTGCTCCAGGACGAGTTGGGGGCGCAGCCCGGCGACCGGCTCGCGCTGCTGCTGCCCGCGCACTGGCAGACGGCCGTGTGGCTGCTGGCCGGCTTCTCCACCGGCGTGGTGGTCGCGCCCGGCGCGGACCCCGCGTCGGCCGACCTGGTCGTCAGCGGCCCCGACACGCTGGAGCAGGCGCGGGCCTGCGGCGGCGAGCGGGTGGCGTTGGCGCTGCGCCCGCTGGGCGGACGCTTCCCGCAGGCGCCTGCGGGCTTCGTCGACTACGCCGTCGAGGTGCCCGGGCAGGGCGACCGCTTCGTGCCGTACGCGCCGGTCGGGGCGGGCTCGCCGGCGCTCGAACTCGCCGGCGAGGGCACGATGACCGCCGGGGCGGTGGTGGAGCGTGCCGTCGCCGCGGCCGAGGCGTACCGGCTGGCGCCGGGGGCGCGGGTGCTGTCCCGGCTCCCCTTCGACGACTGGACCGGCCTGGCGGCCGGGCTCTTCGCACCGCTGGCGGTGGGCGGGTCGGCGGTGCTGTGCCGGAACGCTGCGGCTTTGAGTGCCGAAGGCCTCGCGGCGCGTGAGGCGACTGAGCGGGTCACCCTCACGGTGTAGCCGGCTTTCCCGGTCGGCGCCCGGGGGTTGTCGCGCGGTTCCTCGCGCCCCTGACGGGGTGCCACTTGCGGTGGGCTTCGGCCTCCCCGCCGTCGGGGCTTGTCGCGCAGTTCCCCCCCTCAGGGGGTGCCACTTGCGGTGGGCGGCCTCCCCGCCCTTGGGGTTGCGCGCGCGGTTCCCCGCGCCCCTGAGGGGGTGCCCCCTTGGCGTGAGCCTTCGGCCTCCGCGGCGTCGTGGCTTGTCGCGCCGTTCCTCGCGCCCCTGACGGGGTGCCACTTGCGGTGGGCTTTCAGCCTCCGCGCCGTTGGGGTTGCGCGCGCAGTTCCCCGCGCCCCTGAGGGGGTGCCCCCTGGCGTGAGCTTTCGGCCTCCCCGCCGTTGGGGCTTGTCGGGGTGGGGAGGCAACCAAGCGGCGGAATCGACTGTCTGAACGAGTGGCGTGCGGGCAGACGAGCTCGGGGCGCCGCACGGATGAGGGATGGGCGGAGACGTGACGACGTCAGCAGAGCCTCCGGAGGAGGAACCTACGGATCCGGTGCCGCCGCAGCGGAACTACCGGTGGCTCAAGATACTTTCGGCGGCCACCGCCCTGCTCGTGCTGGCGCTGGCCGGTGGCATCTGGTTCCTGTACCACCGGCTCGACGGCAACATCACCACGGACAGGACGACCGAGACCGAGCTGAAGGTGCACGCGTCGGAGCGGCCGACGGAGGGGCCGACGTCGGCGGAGAACATCCTGCTGCTGGGTTCGGACAACCGCGGTGACGGCAACGAGAAGTACGGCGAGGACAGCGGCACGCAGCGCTCGGACACCGCGATCCTGCTGCACCTCGCCGCGGACCGGCACAGTGCGACGGCGATGAGCATCCCGCGCGACCTGATGGCGCACGTGCCGAGCTGCGCCAAGCCCGGCGGGGGCAAGACCGAGCCGCGGTTCGAGCAGTTCAACTGGGCGTTCGAGTTCGGCGGCGCCGCCTGCACGATCCGCACGGTCGAGGACATGACCGGGATCCGGATCGACCATCACCTGATCGTGGACTTCTCCGGGTTCAAGAAGATCGTGAACGCCGTCAACGGCGTCGACGTGTGCCTGGCCGAGCCGGTGCACGACACGAAGGCGCATCTCGATCTGCCGGCCGGGCGCCAGACGCTGAACGGCGAGCAGGCACTCGGCTACGTACGGGCCAGGCACGGCTTCGGCGACGGCAGCGACACCGAGCGCATGGACCGCCAGCAGGGCTTCCTCGGCTCGCTGTTCTCCAAGGTCAGCAGCAACGGGGTGCTGCTCAACCCGACGAAGGTCTACCCGGTGCTGTCCGCCGCGACCTCCTCGCTGACCGCGGACCCCGGCCTGGACTCGCTCAGCGAGCTGTACGGCCTGGCGCGGGACATCCAGCGGATCCCCGCCGGGCAGCTGCGCTTCCTGACCGTGCCGCGGGAGCAGTACACGCAGGACCACAACCGCGACCAGCTGGTGCAGCCCGACGCCGACCGGCTCTTCGCGGCGCTGCGCGACGACGCGGCGGTGGCCGTGACGCCGGACGGGCACCCGGACAGCGGGAAGCCGGGCGCCACCGGCACCCCGGCCCCGGGCGGTACGAAAAACACTCCGGCACCCACCTACCGGGGGACGACCGCCGATGCCGACATCTGCGGCAATGCCTGATGAACTATGGTGAGCCCTCCGCCAGCACCGTGGATGGAGGGGCCGATCGACCGTGGACACCGAGGAGTCCGGCTACGTCGACCCGGCCGACCAGTGGGTCCTTGACCCGGTGACCGGCCGGTACGAGCTGCGTCTTGACGCGCCGTCGGAGCCGGTGCAGGTGTCTGCGCCGCCCGATCCCGTACCGGCGCGGCCGGCGAGGGCGGCCCCCGTTCGCACGCCGGCCGCCCGCGGTGGCCGCGGCGGGCGGCGGGCCGCCGCCCCGGCCGCGGGTTCGCGCCGCCGCAAGGCCAAGCCACACAGGCCGCCCGCCGTGACGTGGGGCGTCGGGGCGACCTGCGCCGTGCTGGTCGCGGGGGTGATCGCGGGGATCGTCGCGCAGCGGCAGGGCGACGGTCCCGCGATCCACACCGTCGACGTCGGGGCCGCCGGCAGCAAGGACCCGGTGCACGCCGGTGCGATGAACGTCCTGGTGCTCAGCAGCAAGCCCACCGACGCCGCCGTCCTGCTCCACCTGGCCGCGGACCGCGGCAACGCGACGGCGCTGGGCATCCCGCCGGCACTGGTGACCGACATCCCCGACTGCCCGGTCGGGGGCGCCACGGTCAAGGGCGCCTCCGGGCAGCCGTTCTCCGCCGCGCTGACCGGGCGCGGCCCCGGCTGCGCGCTGCGGGCGGCCAAGCAGCTCACCGGGCTGCCGGTGGACCATGTGGTGCTGGTCGACTACGCGGCGGCGAAGGCCGCGTCGAGCGGGGTCACGTCCGCGGACCTGTGCGTGGACCGCACCCTGGCCGACCCGCGGACCCTGACGGCGCTGGCACGTACCGCTCCTTCCACGCTCACCACGGACACCCCGATCGGCACGCAGAAGGCGCTGGGCGCGCTCGCCGACGCCATGGGCACCGCCGATCCGGCGCATGTGACCTTCGTGACGGTGCCGGTCAAGAGCGGCGCCACACCGCCGGTCGCCGACACGGCCAAGGCCGCGCAGCTGTACGCCCTGATGGCGCACGACGTGTCGCTGTCCCCCGACCACCCGCCGGCGGTCGATCCGAAGCTGGTCGGCCCGAGGGCGACCCATCACGACACCCGGGTGCTGATCTACAACGGCACCGGGGTCTTCGGCGCCTCGCAGGACGTGCTGGGCTGGTTGCAGAACGCCCAGGGCGCCGACCGCACCACCAACGGCGGCGACGCCCATGGCAGGGCGGCGAGAACCACCCTGCAGTACGCGCCGAACCAGGCCGACCAGGCCCGCTCGCTGGCCGCCATGATGGGCCTGCCCGCCTCCGCGCTGATCCCCGGCACGAAGGACGCGGCGCCACGGGCGAACATGACGCTGACCCTGGGCGCCGACTTCACCGCGCCCGGCGTCCCGGTGGCCCCGCCCACCACACCGCCCAAGGGCGTGACCCTGACACCCGCGACCGGCGTCCACTGCTGAGCACCGCGGTATCCGCCGGCGGTCCCGGAGCCGGGCTCCGTGGCAAAGCATGGTGAAAGCCTGCTGAAAAACCGCACCAATTGCGGTGGGAATTGAGGGCTTTGTCCGGCTACAGCGGGGTGAATCCCCTGGGATCGCGTATCGGCGACGGATCGGGCGACTACTGTAAGCGATCCGACGGTTACCGGATGGAGGACCCGAGCGACCGTGGACACGCAAGGCCGAGACGACATCGATCCGGCGGACCAGTGGGTCCTCGACCCGGCGACCGGCAGCTACCGGCTACGGCAGGACCAGACGCGGACCGGCGGACTGCCGCGGCAGACCACCCGGGGCGCCACCGACGCCGTTCCCCCGCCCCGGGGCCGCCGTACGGCCGGCGCCGGCTGTCCACCCGGCCGCCGGAAGGGCAGGCCGGTCAGGACGCCGGGCAGGGGGCCGTCCCGGCGCAGGAAGGCGCTGCTGTGGACCGCGGGCTCGATGGGCCTGGTCCTGGTCGCGGTCGGCGTCGGCGGCTACCTGGTCTACGAGCACTTCAACGGCAACCTCACCACGGTGGACGTCGGCGACGCGGGCAGCAAGAACGTCGTCGGCAAGGGTCCGGTCAACCTGCTGGTGATCGGCACCGACAGCCGCCAGGGTCTGGGCGGCCGCTACGGGGACGCGGACAACGTCGGGCACGCGGACACCACGATCCTCTTCCACGTGTCGGCCGACCGCACCAACGCCACCGCGATGAGCATCCCGCGGGACATCGTCACGAGCATCCCGGCCTGCCCGACCGTGGGCGAGGACGGCGCGACCACGACGATCCCCGGCATCCCCGCCGGACTGACCACGCCGAAGTTCAACGAGAGCCTGGGGGTGGGCGGGCGCGACCCGGGCTGCACCATGCGGGCCGTCACCGCGCTGACCGGGATCTCGGTGGACCACTTCATGATGGTCGACTTCGAGGCGGTCAAGGCGCTGTCGACGGCGGTCGGCGGGGTCGACATGTGCCTCGCCAGGCCGCTGGTGGACCCCAAGTCGCACCTGGACCTGTCCGCGGGTCAGCACCGGATCGAGGGTGAGCAGGCGCTGGAGTTCGTCAGGACCCGGCACGCGCTGCGCAACCAGAGCGACCTGGACCGGATCAAGCTGCAGCAGCGGTTCATCGGCGCGATGATCCGCAAGATCAAGTCCAGCGGCACCCTGACCAACCCCAGGAAGCTCTTCTCCCTGGCGGACACCGCGACCCGGGCGCTGACCGTGGACAGCGCGATCGGCAGCGTCTCGAAACTGAGCAGCCTGGCCAAGGACATCAGCAAGGTCGACGCCAAGCACATCACCTTCACCACCCTGCCGGTGGTCGACAACCCCAACGAGAAGGTGCACGCCACCGTGGTGGTCGACCAGGGCAGGGCGCAGCGGCTGTTCACGCTGATCAAGGACGACGTCTCGCTCAGCGGGCGCAGGAAGCGGCCGCGGAGCGAGACCCGGCTGCGCGGCCCGAGGGCGGCGGCCGGCGACGTCCGGGTGCGGGTACTCAACGGCAGCGGCATCCTCGGCGCCGCCCGCGGCACGGTGGCCTGGCTGCGCGACACCCAGGGTGTCGGCGCCCCCGCCAATGGCGGCAACGCCCCGGCTCCGGCCGCGCGGACCACCCTGGTCTACACCCGGGAACAGGCCGACCAGGCGCGTGCGCTGGCCGCGATGATGGGCCTGCCGGGCTCGGCCCTCAGGCCGTCGTCCGGCAGCGGGGGCGCCCCGGGGGCGGACATGGCGCTCACCCTGGGTGCGGACTTCACCCGGGCCGGTGTGCCGATCGCGGACCCCGACGCGGACCCCGACGACCTGGACAGGACAGAGGCGGACAATTCCTCCTGCGTGAGCTGACTCACGAAACCTCCCGGTGATCCACGTCGTGTTAAGTCGAGGCCGCGGAATGCAACTCCGCGCGGCTGACGGCCGTCTGACAGGAGGACGGCCGAGGTTCGGCCGAAGCAGGGGGAGGGTTCCTGATGCGGGACGGGGCAATGGGAGGTGGCCAGGGGGCCGCACCTGACCATGGTGACCTCGGCTGGGACGACGGGCTCCACCGGGACGACGCGCGCCCGTACGCCCCGGGGGCGCCGGGCCGGGGGAGCGGCCAGGTGCCGGGGCCCAGAAGCCCGCACGGGGGCGGGGACGGCCCCGACCCGATATCCGGCGGACCTGGCGCGGGCGGCGCCGACACCCGCGGCGCGCGGCACGGCGGCGGCGGGCACGGCGGGGGACACGGCGGCGGCCACCGCAGGGGCGGCCGGCGGCAGCAGCGCCCCCGCCGGCGCAAGGCGCTGCGCTGGGTGGCGATCGTGGCCGCGGTCGGCGTCCTGGGGACGGCGGGGGCCGCGTACGGCTACTACGAGTACCTGTCCGGCAAGATCCGCAAGGGCGAGCGGGTCAGCGGCAACACGACGGTGGCCAAGCCGAAGGCGAACGCCAACGGCACCACGGCGATGAACATCCTGATCCTCGGCTCCGACAGCCGGCTCAGCGCGGACGACAAGAAGCTCGGCGGCGCCGCCGACAGCGGGGGCGCCCGGGCCGACGTGATCATGATCGCCCACCTGTCCGCGGACCGCAGCAACATGTCGGTGGTGAGCATCCCGCGCGACACCCGGGTGGACATCCCGCAGTGCGAGGACCCCAAGACGCACCACCTCTACCCCAAGACCAACACCATCATCAACGCCTCGCTGGGCCGCGGCGGCCCGGGCTGCACGCTGGCGACGGTGCAGAACCTCACCAACGTCTACATCGACCACTGGCTGATGATCGACTTCTCCGGCGTGGTGGAGATGGCGGACGTGCTCGGCGGCGTCCAGGTGTGCGTCGAGCACAGCGTGTGGGACCGCCCCACCAAGTACATCAAGCACGGCGGCTCCGGGCTGAAGCTCCCCAAGGGCAAGAGCATCATCAAGGACAAGCAGGCCCTGCAGTGGCTGCGCACCCGTGACGCCTTCGGCGACGACTCCGGCCGGGCCAAGGCCCAGCACATGTACATGAGCTCGCTGATCCGCACCCTGCGCAGCCAGAACCTCTTCACCAACCCGGCCCGGCTGAACAAGATCGCCACCACGGCGATGGGCGCCTTCGAGGTCTCCTCGGAGATCGGCACCCCGAAGAAGCTCTACAACCTCGGCATGGAGCTCAAGAGCATCCCGCCGTCCCGGATGACGATGCTGACGATGCCGCACGACGCCGACCCGCAGGACGAGAACGCCCACTACGTGCCCGCCGCGTCGGCCGGCACGGTGTGGGCGCTGATGCGCAACGACGTGGCCATGGACGCGGACGGCAAGGCCAAGCCCCCGGGGTCGGCGAGCTCGTCGCCGAAGCCGAGCACTCCCTCCGGACCGCCCGCCGCGGCCGCCGCGACGATCCCGGTCACCGTGGTGAACGGCACCGCGGGCACTGCGGCCAACCCGGCGGTGCCGCACCGTGCCACCGACATCGCCACGGCGCTGAAGACCGCGGGCTTCACCAAGGCCGAGCCCAGCCAGACCTCCGCGCCCAGCCCGGGCACGTCGGTGGTCTACCCGGCGGCCTCCGGTGACCAGGGCAGGGCCGACGCCACCTCGGTGGCCAAGGCGCTGAAGATCCCGGTGAGCAACGTGAAGCCGTCCACCACGACGCAGGCCCTCACCGTGACCGTCGGCGCGGACTGGAAGTCGGGCACCGACTACAGCGCGACGCTGCCGAAGGCGGGCGGTGTGCCGAAGAACGCCGACGCCATGAACGGCGCCGACACCACCGGCTGCATGCCCATCCAGCCGATCTACCGCTGGGCGGGCTGACCGGCCCGCGTCACCCACCGCGGCAGCAGGGGTCCGCCGGAGCTTCCGGCGGACCCCTGCTGGCGGGTACGGCTGCGACCTGACGCTGCGGCTACCAGCGTACGGTCACACGTCGGCGGGCGCCGACTCCGCCGCGGCCGCCTGGACGGCGGGGCGGCGGCTGGCGATGACCGTACGGGCGAGCGAGCGCGGGCTGGTCAGGAAGCCGTAGCCCCAGCACATGTGCATGGTGGCCAGCGCGAGCGGGATCCGCAGCCGGGCGCCGGCGCCCAGGCCGCGGCCGGCCGGCAGCGAGCCGACGGTGATGCCGGCGAGGTAGGCCGCCGGCACCAACAGCGCCCACGGCGTCAGCGCGGCGCCGACGACGATGCCCACCGCGTTGGCCAGCAGGGCGCCGGGCGCCGCCAGATACCGCAGGTTGACCGAGCCGCGGTGGTAGCGGGTCACCACCCGGCGCCACCGGCCGTAGTCCTTGTACTGCTTGGCCAGGGTGCGCACGCTCGGCCGCGGCCGGTAGGAGACCTTGAGCTCGGGCGAGAACCAGATGAGGTGCCCGGCCTCGCGGATCCGGTAGTTCAGCTCCCAGTCCTGGGCGCGGACGAACTCGATGTTGTAGCCGCCCTGCTGTTCCAGCACCTCGCGGCGGAAGACACCGAGATAGACGGTGTCGGCGGGCGCGGCCGCGCCACCGGTGTGGAAGGCGGCGTTGCCGACCCCTATCTTGGCGGTCATCGCCGCGGCGACCGCCTTCTCCCAGGCGTTCTCACCCTCGGCGTGCATGATGCCGCCGACGTTCGCCGCGCCGGTCTCGTCCAGCAGGCGGACGGCCGTGGCGATGTAGTCCGGCGAGAGCATGCCGTGGCCGTCGACCCGCACCACCACCGGATGGCGGGAGGCGTTGATCGCGGCGTTCAGCGCGGCGGGCGTGCGCCCGGTGGGGTTGGGCACCGTATGGACCCGGGGGTCCTCGGCGACCAGCTCGGCCGCGATCGCGTCGGTCCGGTCCTTGGAGGGACCGAGCGCGATGACGACTTCCAGCTCGCCCGGATAGTCCTGTTCCAGGATGTGCCGGACGGAGTTACGCAGGTGGCGCTCCTCATTGAGCACCGGCATGATCACGGAGACGGCCGGGAGCGCGGAGTCATTGGCGGCGTTCATTGCGGGAAACGTTACCGCCAATGGGGGACCCCAGCGCGTGGGGGCAAGGCTGACAGTCCTATTTGTCTCTAGCCTGAACGGGTCTGCCTGCCTGCACCACTGCGGAGGGAATCCCGTGCCGCTGACCAGCCGACGTCCCGTCAGCCCACAACGGCCGCAGCCAGGGCGACGGCCGGCGCCCGGCCGGCGCCCGCCGATCCGGCTGAGCACCAGGATCGTCGGCGGGGTCGCGCTGCTGGTGATCACCGCCAGCGGCATCGGCCACGCGGTGGTGACCGGGGTGAACGGGGCGATCGGCCGGGTCGACGCCTTCGGCGGCATGCAGGGCCGCCCCGACGGCAGCAAGGGCACGAATTTCCTGCTGGTCGGCACCGACGGGCGGGAGGATCTCGCCCCGGCGGAGAAGAAGCTCTACCACCTGGGCGGGGCGCCCTGCCACTGCACGGACACGATCATGCTGGTCCATCTCTCGCAGGACCACGCGCGGGCCAGCGTCGTCAGCATCCCGCGCGACACGTACGTGCTGCTGCCCGCGAGGCCCGTGCCGGCCGGCGCGACCGCGGCCGCCAAGGCCGCGGGGAAGGCCGCCGCCGCGCCCACCGCGAAGCCCGGCGCGAAGGGCGCGGCGACGCCCGCCGCCGCGACCCGGCCCGCCAAGCTCAACCAGGCCTACGCGCTGGGCGGCCCCAAGCTCACCGTGCAGACCGTCGAGCAGCTGACCGGCGTCCACATCGACCACTACCTGGAAGTGGACTTCACCAGCTTCATGAAGACCGTCGACGTGATCGGCGGCGTCCCGGTCTGCACCTCCCGGCCGCTGAAGGACTCCTACAGCGGGCTGAACCTGCCGGTCGGCACCACGACCCTGAACGGCGGCCAGGCGCTGCAGTACGTACGCTCCCGGCATCTGGACCCGGCCGCCGACCTGGGGCGGATGCAGCGCCAGCAGCGCTTCCTGGCCCAGGTCATCCACAAGGTCACCAGCGGCGGCATGCTCGGCGACCCGCTGCGGCTCCGCAGGGCCGTCTCCACCGTGCTCGGCTCGGTCCGCGCCGACCAGGGCCTGGACAGCAAGGACATGCTCACCCTGGCCCGCGCCATGAAGGGCTTCTCGCCCGCCTCGTCGGAGTTCGCCTCGGTGCCGCTGAGCGACAACAGCGTGAACGTCCACGGGGTGGGCTCCACCGTGAAGTGGGACGCGCTGAAGGCCGGCCGGCTGTGGGCGACCATCCGCGCCGACAAGCCGCTCACCGCCCCGCGCCCGACGCCCACCGGCAGCCCCGCACCGGCGCGCGTGCCCGTCGCGGTCGACCCGGCGAGGATCCGGGTACGGGTCGAGAACGGCACCGCCGTCGGCGGGCTCGCCGCGGACACCCAGCAGGCGCTGCGCGCCACTGGCTTCGTCACCACCGGCACCCCGACCACCGCGCGCCGGCACGTGCCGCACACGGTCATCCGCTACGACCCGCGCTGGGACACCTCGGCGAAGGCGCTGGCCGTGGCGCTGCCGGGGGCGCAGCTGGTGCCGGCGGCCAAGCAGGGCCCGGTGATGCGCGTCACGCTCGGCCCGGACTTCACCACCGTCCGGGTGAAGCCGGTCGCAGCGCCGCTGCCGGACCCGGGGACGCGGCCGGAGGAGGGCGCGCTCACCGGCGACCAGGTCGGCTGCCCCTGAGACCGCGAGCCGTTCCGGGGGGCCGGGCGGGACGGCGCCCCGGACGCGGGCGCGGTCAGTCGTGCAGGCCCTCGGCTGCCCGCTCCCTGCGCAGCGCCAGGATCGCCCGGCGGCGGGCCAGCCGGTGCGTGCGGCGGATCTGGGCCTCCTGCCAGCGCCGCC
The DNA here is from genome assembly GCF_036010485.1 of Streptomyces sp. NBC_01198. Classification (NCBI taxonomy): domain Bacteria; kingdom Bacillati; phylum Actinomycetota; class Actinomycetes; order Kitasatosporales; family Streptomycetaceae; genus Streptomyces; species Streptomyces sp. NBC_01198. The sequence goes on along the minus strand of NZ_CP108568.1, from coordinate 5,199,195 downwards.
GGTCCTGGGCGGTCTCCGGCAGGACGGGCGGCACCCGGCGCGGGCGGCCCTCGGCGTCCACCGCCACGAAGACCAGATAGGCGCTCGCCACCTGCTTGGCGGGCCGCCCCGCCTCGTTCCAGCGCTCGGCGACCACCCGGACGCCGACCTCCATGGAGGTCTTCCCCGTCCAGTTGACCTGGGCCTTGACCTGGAGCAGGTCGCCGACCCTGACCGGTTCGAGGAAGGCCATCTCGTCCATGGCGCCGGTCACCGCGGGACCCTCGCAGTGCCGCCCCGCGACCGCCCCGGCGGCGTCGTCCACCAGTTTCATCACGACGCCGCCGTGCACGGTGCCCAGCAGATTGGTGTCGTGGGCGCTCATGATGTGCGAGAGGGTGATCCGGGCGGCGGACGTCGGCTTGCCCGGGATCACCGGGAGCTGCGGGATGTCCGGGGCTTCCTGGGCCTCTGGCACGGCGGACGTTCCGGGGGTGCCGGAACCTGCGGATGATTCGATCATGACAGCCACTTTATGTCCGTTACGAAACCGCTGCGGCCGGTGGCCGAATGCATCGGGTCTGCTACAGAACCGCCCTGGATTCAAGGTCCCACGCCGTGGCCGGGCACACTGACGGACATGAACGGTTGGAGCGATGACACCGAGCAGCGCAGGCTCTCCGAGCCTCCGCTGCCCCCAGAACTGTCGCCGCGCCGGGCCGCTGCCTCGGGTGGAGTCCCGCCGCAGCCCACTCGACGCCCCGCCCCGGGCGACCGCCTGCCGCCCGGCGCCATCCCGCAGCCCGGCGGCGGATCGGGCGACGGCTACGGCCCGCCGGTCACCGGCGGCCCCGGCGGTCGCGGACCGCGCACCCCGCGCTGGAGCACCCGCAGGAAGATCGGCTACACGGCGCTCGGCCTGGTCGTGGTGCTGCTCGTGGTGTCCGTGTCGACCTACTTCTGGGCCGACTCCAAGGTGCGGCGCGAGGTCGACCTGAGCAAGGTCGAGGACCGCCCGGCGACCGGCAAGGGCACCAACTACCTGATCGTCGGCTCGGACAGCCGTGAGGGGCTGACCAAGCAGGACGAGAAGGACCTGCACACCGGTGCCGCCGCGGGCCAGCGCACCGACTCGATGATGATCCTGCACACCGGCAGCAACGGCAGCACGATGATGAGCCTGCCGCGTGACTCCTACGTGACCATCCCGGCCTTCACCGGGCAGCAGTCGCACAAGCGGTACGCGGCCTCCACGCACAAGCTGAACCGTGCCTACGCCGACGGCGGCCCCGAGCTGCTGACCAGGACCATCGAGTACAACACCGGCATCCACATCGACCACTACGCCGAGATCGGCTTCGCGGGCTTCGTGAACCTGGTCAACGCGCTCGGCGGCGTGAACATGTGCCTGGACAAGCCGCTGCACGACAAGGCGTCCGGCGCGGACTTCGCCGCGGGCTGCACGAAGATGAACGGCCAGCAGTCGCTCGCCTTCGTCCGGCAGCGCCACCAGGAGGCCGACCAGGACCTGGGCCGGATGCGCAACCAGCAGAAGTTCCTGTCGACGCTGGCGCACCAGGCGGCCTCGCCCTCCACCGTGCTCAACCCGTTCAAGCTCTACCCGGTGATCGGCTCGGGCCTCGACACGCTCATCGTGGACAAGGACATGAGCCTGCGGAACCTCGCGTCGATGTTCTGGGCCATGAAGGGCGTCACCGGCGGCAGCGGAAACTCCATCACCGTGCCGATAGCCAGCGCCAACTACCAGACCCCGAACGACGGCGACGCCGTGAAGTGGGACATGACCAAGGCCAAGACGCTCTTCGGTCAGCTCAAGGACGACGACAAGGTCACCGTCACCAAGTAGTGCCGGGCGCCCGCCGCGCAACGCCGGACGGCCCCGGCTCCCCCGCGATCACGCGGTGGGAGCCGGGGCCGTCCGGCGTGTGGCGCCCCTCGGCCGTGAACGTCAGTGACGTCCGGCGGGGTTGCGGCGGCGCAGCATGAAGACCGTGCCGCCGCCGGCGGCCAGGAGCACTGCCGCGACACCGGCGATCATGCCGGTGTTGCTGCCGCCACCGGTCTCGGCGAGGTCGGACGTACCGCCGGCCGGCGAGGGCGCGTTGGTGTCGTCGACAGCCGCAGCCGGGCTGGTGGTGGACGGGGACGGAGCGGCCGTCGTGGGCGACGTCTCCGGCGTGGTGGGCGTCGACGACGGGGTCGTCGGCGTCGAGGACGGCGTCGGAGCGGTGCACGCCTCGGCCGGCGTGGTCACCCCGCCCTTGATGTCCTGGTCGACGATCGGCTTCTTGTTCGGCTGGCCGGCCGTCACGTGCACGGTGTACGTCGTGCTGGGCTTCCAGGCGACGTCGATGGAGATCGTGACGCCCTCGGCAGTCGGGTGGTCGATCGAGCCGGAGCCGACCTGGGCACCGTTGTCGAGGATCGTCACGGTCGCGGGCGTACCCGAGCCGTCCTTGTCCGTGATGCTGATCGTGGTCTTGCCTGTGGCCTGGTCACAGACGGGGGTGGCGGCGAAGTCGCCGATGCTGCACGCGAACGCGCTGCCTGCAACGCCCAACGCAAGAGCGGCTGCGGCGGAGGCAACGCCGATGGAACGCACCGCAAATGCGGTACGGCGGTTTATGGACACGTCTTCCCTTCACGGGATCGGATCACAAGCGGAAAGGGCCGGTCAGCGGACGCGAAGGCCCCCCGCCCCGCTGATGACCCTCACACCTCTACAAGCCCCCGCGTCTGCTTGTCAATTGATCGCAAACCGACCATTACACGACCCCACACGCACAAAGAGCACCCGCTCCGGGTGCTCTTCGCGCGGCGGTGTTACAGAGTTGCTACGCGGGCAGGTTGCGCGCCATGACGATCCGTTGGACCTGGTTGGTGCCCTCGTAGATCTGGGTGATCTTGGCGTCGCGCATCATCCGCTCGACCGGATAGTCGCGTGTGTACCCGTATCCGCCCAGGAGTTGGACCGCGTCGGTGGTGACCGACATGGCCACGTCCGAGGCGTAGCACTTGGCGGCGGCGCCGAAGAAGGTCAGGTCGGCGTCGGAGCGCTCCGACCTGGCCGCGGCGGCGTAGGTGAGCTGGCGGGCGGCCTCCAGCTTCATGGCCATGTCGGCCAGCATGAACTGGATGCCCTGGAATTCGGCGATGGCCTTGCCGAACTGCCTGCGCTCGGCGACGTATCCCTTGGCGTAGTCCAGCGCGCCCTGGGCGATGCCGATGGCCTGGGCGGCGATGGTGACGCGGGTGTGGTCCAGGGTCTTCATCGCGGTGGCGAAGCCGGTGCCCTCCTCGCCGATGATGCGGTCGGCGGGGATGCGGACGTCGTCGAGGTAGACCTCGCGGGTGGGCGAGCCCTTGATGCCGAGCTTCCTCTCCGGGGCGCCGAAGGACACGCCCTCGTCGCCCTTCTCCACCACGAAGGCGGAGATGCCCCTGGAGCGCTTGTCGGGGTCGGTGACCGCCATGACGGTGTAGAAGTCGGAGACCCCCGCGTTGGTGATCCAGCGCTTGACGCCGTTGAGCACGTAGAAGTCGCCGTCGCGTATCGCCCGGGTCTTCATGCCCGCCGCGTCCGAGCCCGCCTCCGGCTCGGACAGCGCGTAGGAGAACATCCCCTCCTTGCGGGCGAGCGCGCCCAGATACTTCGTCTTGAGCGCCTCCGAGCCGGACAGCTGCACCGGGAGCGAGCCGAGCTTGTTGACCGCGGGGATCAGCGAGGAGGACGCGCAGACCCGGGCGACCTCCTCGATCACGATGACGGTGGACAGCGCGTCGGCGCCCGAGCCGTCGTAGGCCTCGGGGACGTGCACCGCGTGCAGGTCGTTGGCCTCCAGCGCGTCGCGCGCCTCCTGCGGGAAGCGGCCCTGCTCGTCCACCTCGGCGGCGAAGGGGGCGATCTTCGCCTCGGCGAGGGAGCGCACGGCGTCCCGCAGCATGTCGTGCTCTTCGGAGGTCCGGAAAAGGTCGAAGTCGGAGGATCCGGCCACAGAGTCTCACTCCCGATGCTAACTACCGTTAAGTAACCGTACAATCCTAGGGCCGCGCCCATGATCCGGCGTACGTGACGTTCCCGACAGCACGGCCTGAGGCGGCCGCCCCGCGCCGACTATGCTCTCCCGCATGCCTCTCAAGCTCACCGTCATCGGCACCGGCTACCTCGGCGCCACCCATGCCGCCGCCATGGCAGAACTCGGCTTCGACGTACTCGGGCTCGACATCGAGCCGCGGAAGATCGAGATGCTGTCGCAGGGCCGGGTGCCGATGTTCGAGCCGGGCCTTGAGGAGCTGCTTGCCAAGCATGTGGCGGGGATCGAGGGGTCCACCGGTCGGCTGCGCTTCACCCGGTCCTGGGAGGAGGTCGCGGACTTCGGCGACGTGCACTTCGTGTGCGTCAACACCCCGCAGAAGCAGGGCGAATACGCCTGCGACATGAGTTACGTCGACCGCGCCTTCACGGCGCTCGCCCCGCACCTGCGGCGGCCCGCGCTGGTGGTCGGCAAGTCCACCGTGCCGGTGGGCAGCGCGACCCGGCTGGCGGCGCTGCTGGCCGAGCTGGCGCCGGCGGGCGCGGAGGCGGAGCTGGCGTGGAATCCGGAGTTCCTGCGCGAGGGCTTCGCGGTGCAGGACACGCTGCGCCCGGACCGGATCGTGGTGGGCGTGACCAGCGAGCGCGCGGAGACCCTGCTGCGGGAGGTCTACGCCACGCCCGTCGCCCAGGGTACGCCGTTCATCGTGGCCGACTACCCGACCGCCGAGCTGGTCAAGACCGCGGCGAACGCCTTCCTTGCCACCAAGATCTCCTTCGTCAACGCCATGGCCGAGGTCAGCGAGGCGGCCGGCGGCGACGTGGCCAAGCTCGCCGAGGCGATCGGCTACGACGACCGGATCGGCCACAAGTTCCTGCGGGCCGGCATCGGCTTCGGCGGCGGCTGCCTGCCCAAGGACATCCGCGCCTTCATGGCCAGGGCCGGCGAGCTGGGGGCCGACCAGGCGCTGACCTTCCTGCGCGAGGTCGACTCGATCAACATGCGGCGCCGCACCCACATGGTGGAGATGGCCCGCGAGGCGCTGGGCGGCGGCTTCCTCGGCCGCCGGGTCGCCGTGCTCGGCGCGACCTTCAAGCCGGACTCCGACGACGTACGGGACTCCCCCGCGCTCAACGTGGCCGGCCAGATCCAGCTCCAGGGCGGCCAGGTCACCGTCTACGACCCCAAGGGCATGGACAACGCCCGCTCGCTCTTCCCCACCCTCGGCTACGCGCCCAGCGCCCTGGACGCGGTCCGCGGCGCCGACATAGTGCTGCATCTCACCGAGTGGCGCGAGTTCCGCGAGCTGGACCCGGCCGTGCTGGCCGACGTCGCCCGCGGCCGCGCGGTGCTCGACGGGCGCAACGCCCTCGACCCGGCGCTGTGGCGCAAGGCGGGCTGGACGTACCGCGCGATGGGCCGCCCGCAGGCCTAGCGCGGCGCGCCGGGGTCAGCCCGGCTGCGGCAGGCCGGCCCTGCCGTTCTTCCGGTAGGTCCGCATCTTCGCCCGGCTGCCGCAGATCGCCATCGTGCACCAGCGGCTGCGGCCCGCCGGGCTGCGGTCGTAGTAGACCCAGCGGCAGGTGTCGGCGGCGCACGCCTTGAGGCGCTGCCAGCTGCCGTCCACCGTCGCCTGGGCGATGGCCGCGGCGACCGCGGCGGTGAGTTCGGCCGCGCCGGTGAGCCCGTCGGCGGGGCGTACGGCGGCGGCGCCCTCGGCGTCGACGGCCAGCCGCAGCGGCGCGGCCGCCAGCAGCCGGTCGAGGGCCGCGACGGCGGCGGCAGGGACGCCGGGGCCCGCGTGGGCGGTGCAGGCGTCCCGCAGGGCCTCGCGCAGGGTCAGGACGTCCGCCAGCGCGTCCTGGTCGAATCCGCGCCCCGACAGGCCCTTCCCGCGCGCCCAGCCGGCCGCCTCCGCGGCGGTCCGCAGGTCGTCGCTGCCGCCCTCCAGGTCCACGGTGTTGACCAGGTCCTGGACGAGCCGCAGCGGTTCGGGCGCGGGATCGCGTACTCCGGGCTGCTCCACTCTTGCCACGTTACCGCTGCCCCGGGATGATGAAGTAACGGTTACCGCCAGCCCCCACCAAGCCGGTAACGCCACCCGACGAGAGGACTTACCATGATCGGCCGGCTGAGCGCCGTCGTTCTCGACTGTCCCGACCCCGCCGCCCTCGCCGCGTTCTACGCCGAGCTGGTGGGCGGCACCGTCGAGGCCGACGACGGGACCTGGGTGGACCTCGACCGGGCGGACGGCCAGAAGCTGTCCTTCCAGCTCGCCCCCGCGCACCGGGCGCCCGTCTGGCCCGACCCGGAGCGCCCGCAGCAGTTCCACCTGGACATCGCGGTGCAGCGCGCCGAGATGGACGACGCGGAGAAGCAGGTGCTCGCGCTCGGCGCGACCCTGCTGGAGGGCGACCTCGACGGCACCCGCAACTGGCGGGTCTACGCCGACCCGGCCGGTCACCCCTTCTGCCTCTGCGCCTGCTGAGCGGCGGCCGGCCCGCCGCCCAGCAGGGGCGGCGGGTCAGCCGGCCGGCAGGGGCGGCGGGTCAGCCGGCCGGCAGGGGCGGCGGGTCAGCCGGCCGGCAGCACCATCACCGACGGGCCGCTCTTGAGCCGGATCGCGGCGGCCGCCGACTCCGCGTCGCGCAGCACCCGCACCGCGTTGTGCCAGGTCAGCTTGGCGAGGTCGGCGTCGGACCAGCCGCGGCGCAGCAGCTCGGCGATCAGGTTCGGATAGCCGGCCACGTCGTCCAGGCCCGCGGGCGTGAAGGCCGTGCCGTCGAAGTCGCCGCCCAGCCCGATGTGGTCGACGCCGGCCACCTCGCGCATGTGGTCCAGGTGGTCGGCGACGGTCGCCGCGGTGGCGACCGGCCGCGGGTGCGCCGCCTCGTACGCCCGCTGGACGGCCATCCCCTCGGGGGTGGTGTCCAGGTGGTGCAGGCCGTGCGCGCGCATGTTGACGTCGGCCGCCCCGGTCCACTCGATGGCGGCGGGCAGGATGAACTTCGGCACGAAGGTGGCCATGGCCACGCCCCCGTTGGCGGGCAGCCGGGCGAGCACGTCGTCGGGGACGTTGCGCACGTGGTCGCAGACCGCGCGGGCCGAGGAGTGCGAGAAGAGCACCGGCGCCTCGGCCACCCGCAGCGCGTCGCGCATGGTGTCGGCGGAGACGTGCGAGAGGTCCACCAGCATGCCCAGCCGGTTCATCTCCCTGACGACCTCCTCGCCGAAGGCGGTCAGGCCGCCCGCGGCGGGCTGGTCGGTGGCGGAGTCGGCCCAGGGGGTGTTGTCGTTGTGGGTGAGCGTCATGTAGCGCACCCCGAGGTCGTAGAAGGCGCGCAGGACGGCGAGCGAGCCGTCGATGCTGTGGCCGCCCTCGGCGCCCATCAGCGAGGCGATACGGCCTCTGCCGCGGGCTTCCTCCATGTCGTCGGCGGTCAGCGCGAGCGCGAGGTCGTCCGGGTGGCGCTCGGTCAGCCGGCGGACGACGTCGATCTGCTCCAGGGTCGCGGTGACCGCGTCCGCGCCCGTCAGCTCCACCGACACGTAGACCGACCAGAACTGGCCCCCGACGCCGCCGGCCCGCAGCCGCGGGATGTCGGTGTGCAGCCGGTCGCTCTGGTCGGCCGCGATGTCGAGCCGGTCCAGGTCGTAGGCGACCTGCTTGCGCAGCGCCCACGGCAGGTCGTTGTGCCCGTCGACGACGGGATGGGCGGCGAGCAGGTCGCGGGCCCGGGCGAGGAGGTCCATGCAGGCCAGCCTATGCGGCGGTGCCCCTCGCGAAGGCGCCGTACGGGGCGGCGCCTTCGCGGTGCGGGCGGACTACTTGGCGAAGCCGAAGCCCGCCGCCCCGGTGACCTTGGCGCGCAGCCGCCGGCCCTTCTCGGTGGCCTGCTCGTTGAGCGAGGCCTGGAACTCCCGCATCCGCGCCCGCAGCTCCGGATCGTGCGCGGCCAGGATGCGGACCGCCAGCAGACCGGCGTTGCGCGCCCCGGCCACCGAGACGGTGGCGACCGGCACACCGGCCGGCATCTGCACGATGGACAGCAGCGAGTCCATGCCGTCGAGGTACTTCAGCGGCACCGGCACCCCGATGACCGGCAGCGGGGTGACGGACGCGAGCATGCCCGGCAGGTGGGCGGCGCCGCCGGCGCCCGCGATGACCGCCTTGAGCCCGCGGTCCGCGGCCTGCTCGCCGTAGGCGATCATCTCGTGCGGCATCCGGTGCGCGGAGACGACGTCGACCTCGAAGGTGACGTCGAACTCCTGCAGCGCGTCGGCCGCGGCCTCCATCACCGGCCAGTCGGAGTCCGACCCCATGACGATGCCGACCGCGGGTGCGGCCGCCGCCTCGCGCGCGTCACTCATCGATCGTCCCTCGCAGGTAGTCGGCCGCGTGACGGGCGCGCTCGCGCACGCCGGGCAGGTCGTCGCCGTAGGTGGTGACATGGCCGACCTTGCGGCCGGGCTTCACGTCCTTGCCGTACATGTGGATCTTCAGCCCGGGGTCGCGGGCCATGCAGTGCAGATAGCCGGCGTACATGTCGGGGTAGTCGCCGCCGAGCACGTTGGCCATCACCGTCCAGGGGGCCCGCGGCCGCGGGTCGCCCAGCGGCAGGTCGAGCACCGCCCGCAGGTGGTTGGCGAACTGCGAGGTGGCGGCGCCGTCGATGGTCCAGTGGCCGCTGTTGTGCGGGCGCATGGCCAGCTCGTTGACCAGGATGCGGCCGTCGGCGGTCTCGAACAGCTCGACCGCCAGGTGGCCGACGACGCCCAGCTCGCGGGCCACCGTCAGCGCCAGGCGCTGCGCCTTCGCGGAGAGCGCCTCTGACAGGCCGGGCGCGGGCGCGATCACCGTGTCGCACACGCCGTCGACCTGCACCGACTCCACCACCGGATACGCCACCGCCTGGCCGTGCGGCGAGCGCACCACGTTCGCGGCCAGCTCGCGCACGAAGTCGACCTTCTCCTCGGCGAGCACCGCCACACCGGCGCGGAAGGCGTCGGCCGCGTCCGCCTCGGCGCGCACGAACCACACGCCCTTGCCGTCGTAGCCGCCGCGCACGGTCTTGAGGACCAGCGGGTATCCCCCGGTCTCCGCGGCGAAGCGGGAGACGTCCGCCGGGTCGGCGACGATCCGGTTGCGCGGGCAGGGCACGCCGATCTCGGCCAGCCTGGCCCGCATCACGCCCTTGTCCTGGGCGTGCACCAGGGCGTCCGGCCCCGGGCGTACCGCGATGCCCTCCGCCTCCAGGGCGCGCAGGTGCTCGGTCGGCACGTGCTCGTGGTCGAAGGTGATCACGTCGCAGCCCCGGGCGAAGGCCCGCAGGGTGTCGAGGTCGCGGTAGTCGCCGACGGTGACGTCGGCGACGACCTGCGCCGCCGAGTCCTGCGCGGTGTCACTGAGAATCCTGAACCTGATGCCGAGCGGGATGCCCGCCTGGTGGGTCATACGGGCGAGCTGGCCGCCGCCGACCATGCCGACTACGGGGAATGTCACGTTTTTTCCTGCCGGTGGTACACGGGGGCCGGTCCCCCGGTGATGGCTCTACCAGGGTATCGGCCGGACGGCCGGAGTAACGCCGGGCGGCCCCCCGGCGACTTCCGGGGGCCGGTTAGCATGAGGGACACCGAAAACCCGCTTCCCGGCAACCTGCGCCATCGTCCCCGCCACCCACAGACAGGGCCCCAGCGATCACCATGACCGGAATCCACGCCCTGCGGGCCAAGCTGGCCCTGATGTACCGCGAGATCGCGAAGTTCGGGGCGGTGGGCGGGGTCGGCGTCCTGGTCAACATCGGGGTGTTCAACCTGGTCCGGCACAACACCGGGCTGCAGACGGTACGCGCCAGCGTGCTGGCGACGCTGGTGTCCATCGCGTTCAACTACGTCGGGTTCCGCTACTTCACCTACCGGGACCGCGACAAGGCCGGCCGCACCAGGGAGCTCGGGCTCTTCCTGGTCTTCAGCTGCGTCGGCCTGGTGATCGAGAACGGCGTGCTGTTCGTGGCGACGTACGGCTTCGACTGGGACAGCCAGCTGCAGAGCAACGTGTTCAAATTCCTCGGCATCGGCGTGGCGACGCTGTTCCGCTTCTGGTCGTACCGCACCTGGGTCTTCCGGGCGCTCCCGGCGGGGGGCGCGGTGGAGCAGGCCGAGGCGTTCCTGGCCACCGACGGCGGCGCGCCCGAGGACCAGGGCAAGCCCAAGAGGGCCGGCGTCGAGCGGCGCGGCTGATCAGCTCACGATGTCCTCGCGGGGTGGCGGTGGCGGCTGCATCTCCCGGGCGAGGAAGAGCGCGAAGACCGGCGGGTGCTGCTGGAGCAGTTCCAGCCGTCCGCCGTCGGCCTCGGCCAGGTCGCGGGCGAGCGCCAGGCCGAGACCGGTGGAGTTGCGGCCGCTGACCGTGCGCTCGAAGACCCGCGCACCCAGGTCGGGCGGCACCCCGCGGCCCTCGTCGGTGACCTCGACCACCGCCTGGTTGCCGGTCACCCGGGTCCGCAGGCCCACCGTGCCCGAGCCGTGCATCAGCGCGTTCTCGATCAGCGTGGCCAGCACCTGCGCGACCGCGCCCGGGGTGCCGACCGCCCGCAGCGCGGGGGTGCCGGAGCGGACGATGGCCCGGCCCTCGTTCTGATACGCCGGGCGCCACTCCTCGACCTGCTGCTTGATCACCTCGTCGAGGTCGAAGTAGACCGCCGAGCCGGTCCGCGGGTCCCGCGCGTTGGTCAGCAGCCGCTGCACCACGTCGGTCAGCCGCTCGACCTGGCCGAGCGCGATCGTCGCCTCCTCCTTGACCGTCTCCTGGTCGTCGGTCGCCACGATCTCCTCCAGCCGCATCGACAGCGCGGTCAGCGGGGTCCGCAGCTGGTGCGAGGCGTCCGAGGCGAGCCGGCGCTCCGCGGTGAGCATCCGGCCGATCCGTTCCGCGCTGGCGTCCAGCACGTCGGCGATCCGGTCGAGCTCGGGCACGCCGTAGCGGCGGTGGCGGGGGCGCGGGTCGCCGGAGCCGAGGCGTTCCGCGGTCGCGGCGAGGTCGCTGAGCGGGCTGGCCAGCCGTCTGGCCTGGCGTACGGCCAGGCCCACCGCGGCCAGCACGGCGAGCAGCGCGACGGCCAGGATCACCAGCAGATTGCGGCCGATCTCCTCGCTGACGGTGGAGCGCGGCTGCTCCACGGTGACCGACTCGCCGTGGTCGCCGCGCTGGGTGGAGGTGATGGCCTTGCCCTTGGGGCGGCTGCCGAGGGTGACCTGCGCACGGCCCGGCACCCGCACCACGGCGTAGCGGTCGGCGGCGATCTGCCGGTCCAGGCCCTTGGCGTCGACGCTCTCCCCGGCCAGGATGCGGTTTTCCACGATACCGACCAGCCGCACCGCCTCGGACTCGACGCCGTCGCGGGCGCTGCTCTCGATGGTCCTGCTCTCCACGAAGATCAGGGACAGCCCGAAGACAGCGATGACGACGAGCACCACGGCGAGCGTGGAGGAGATCAGGCGGCGGCGCACGGCGTGGGCGGGTCAGTTCTTCTCGAACCGGAAACCGACTCCGCGCACGGTGGAGATGTACCGCGGGTTGGCCGCGTCGTCGCCGAGCTTCTTGCGCAGCCAGGAGATGTGCATGTCCAGCGTCTTGGTGGAGGACCACCAGGTGGTGTCCCACACCTCGCGCATCAGCTGCTCGCGGGTGACGACCCGGCCCGCGTCCCGCACCAGCACCCGCAGCAGGTCGAACTCCTTCGCGGTGAGCTGTAGTTCGTCGTCGCCCATCCAGGCCCGGTGCGACTCGACGTCGATCCGCACCCCGTGGGTGGAGGGCTGCGCGGGCTCGGTGGTGCCGCGCCGCAGCAGGGCGCGCACCCGGGCCAGCAGCTCGGCGAGCCGGAAGGGCTTGGTCACGTAGTCGTCCGCGCCGGCGTCCAGGCCGACGACGGTGTCGACCTCGTCGGCGCGGGCGGTCAGCACCAGCACCGGGAAGGTGTGGCCCTCGGTGCGGATCCGCCGGCACACGTCGAGGCCGTCCATCCCGGGCAGGCCCAGGTCCAGCACCACCAGGTCGACGGCGCCAAGCAGCGCCGCCTCCAGCGCGGTGGGTCCGTCCTCGCGCACCTCGACCTCGTACCCCTCGCGGCGCAGTGCGCGCGCGAGGGGTTCCGAGATGGATGCGTCGTCCTCGGCCAGAAGTACGCGGGTCATGGGCTTGATGGTAGTCCGCACCCCCGGGGTGCGAGGTGGTGGTACGCCACTGTCGGTCCACGCCCCCCGGGCCGTCACGCGCCGCCGCTCCGGCGGCCCCCCGCGGTCAGGACAGCGGCCAGGGACGGGCGGTCGCGCCCAGCCTGTTCCAGGCGTTGATGACGGTGATCGCCCAGATGAGTTCGGCCAGCTCCTTGTCGTCGAACTGCGCGGCGGCGCGGGCGAAGACGTCGTCCCCGACCTGCCCGTCGGCGAGCCGGGTCACGGCCTCGGTCAGCTCCAGGCCGGCCCGCTCGCGTGCGGTGAAGAACGGGGTCTCGCGCCACACCGGCAGCGCGTGGAGGCGGCGTTCGCTCTCGCCGCCCTCCCGGGCGTCCCGCGTGTGGGTGTCCACGCAGTAGGCGCAGCCGTTCAGCTGGGAGGCGCGGGCGCGGACCAGTTCCAGCAGCGGCGCTTCCAGGCTGACGTCACGGGCGGCGGCGTCCAGCGCGTTCATGGCGCGGTTGACGTGCGGGACGAGCTTGTCCACGGCGAGGCGGACGGCGGGGACGACGAGGTCCTGGTCGGTGGCGGCTGCGGGGGTCGCGACAGCGGTGGTCTCAGTGCTCATGACTGCGAGGCTATGCAGCGAGTGGATCGTGGGTAAGGTCCACTTTCATGGACGATTCCTGGCCCACTTCGCCCGCGGCGGCCGCGGAGGAACACCGGGAGACCGGTGTCGACCTGCACCTCGACCTGCCGCCCGGCACCTCGCACGGCCGCCGGGCGGCCCTGGAGCGGGCGCTGCGCGACGCCGTGCGCCGCGGGCGGCTCGCCCCGGGCAGCCGGCTGCCGTCCAGCCGCCGGCTGGCCGCCGAGACCGGGCTGTCCCGCGGCACGGTCAAGGCCGCTTACGACCAGCTCACCGCCGAGGGCTATCTGACGGCCCGCCAGGGCTCCGGCACGGTGGTGGCCGACCGCCCGCAAGGGGCGTCGCCCCCGGCGCCCGGCCGTTCCGCGGCCGCCCGCCCGCCGCGCCACGACCTGCGCCCCGGCAGCCCGGACGTCACCTTCTTCCCGGCCTCCGGCTGGCTGCGTGCCGCCCGCCGCGCGCTGGCGGCGGTCCCGTCCGCGGCCTTCGACTACGGCGACCCGCGCGGCACGCTCCAGCTGCGGACCGCGCTGGCGGAATACCTCGGCAGAACCCGCGGGGTGGTCGCGGAGCCGGACCGGATCGTCGTCGTCTCCGGTTACGTGCAGGGCCTCGCGCTGCTGACCCGGGTGCTGGGCGAGGCACGGGGTAGCGGGCCGGTGGTCGGCATGGAGGACCCCGGGCTGCCCTTCCACCGCGAGGTGGTGCGGCGGGCGGGCGGCACGGTGGTGCCGGTGCCGGTGGACGAGCGGGGCGCGGGCGCGGATCTGCCGGAGCTGGACGCGGTGGTGCTCACCCCGGCACACCAGTACCCGACCGGGGTCCCGCTGCACCCCGCCCGCCGCCACGCGCTCACCGCGTGGGCGCGGGCGAGCGGCGGCATCCTGGTCGAGGACGACTACGACGGCGAATTCCGTTACGACAGGCAGCCGGTGGGCGCCTTGCAGGGCACCGCTCCCGACCAGGTGGTCTACCTCGGCACCGCGTCCAAGACGCTGGGGCCCGCGCTGCGGCTCGGCTGGATGGTGCTGCCGCCGCGCCTGGTGCGGCCGGTCGCGGAGGCGAAGCTCTACAGCGACTACCACACGGGCGCTGTGGGCCAGTTGACGCTGGCCGAGCTGATCGCCGAGCACGGCTACGACCGGCACGTCCGGGCTGCCCGGCTGCGCTACCGGCGCCGCCGCGACCTGCTGGTCGAGCGGCTGGCCGGCCCCGCGGGGCGCCCGGGGGTCGAGGTGCGCGGGATCGCGGCCGGCCTCCAGGCGCTGGTGAGCCTGCCGGCGGAGGGTCCCGACGAGGCGGCGGCACTGCGGCTGGCGGCGGCCGAAGGGCTCGCCGTCGGCGCGCTGGGCGGGCACTGGCACACCCCGGACGGCGCGGCCGGCCGCCCGCAGGGCCTGATCGTCGGCTACGCCACACCCGGCGAGGGGGGTTACCCCGCGGCCCTCGCCGCGCTCACCCGGGTACTGCGGGCCTGACCCGGCACCGCCGGCCTGCGAACAGACCGGCGCCCGCACGCGGACCTGATGGCGTACGGGCGAGGGCGCGGCGCGGGGCCGCTGGCGCGAGGGCTGAGCCTCAGGACGGTGCGGCGAGTTCCGCCCAGACCGTCTTGCCCGGCTGGTCGCCGTGGCGGATGACGCCCCAGTCGAGGCACAGGCGCTGGACTATGAACATGCCGTGGCCGCCCGGGCGGCCGGCCCGGTGCGGGGTACGGGGTGCGGGTTCACCGGCGCCGCTGTCGACCACTTCGAGGCGAAGGGACTTGGGGCTGCGGCGCAGCCGCAGTTCCTCGGGGCCGCCGGCGTGCAGGCAGGCGTTGGTGACCAGTTCGGACACCACGAGCAGCACGTCCTCGGCCGCGGCCTTGCGGTCGGCCGTGGCGGCGGGCAGCCAGCCCCAGTCACGGAGTGCCTGCCGGGTGAAGTCCCTCGCGCGCGGCACGATGCCGCTCTCGCCGGTGAGCTGGAGCCGTCGTGCCGACTCCGGTTCGACCGACTCGGTCTCGCCGTTGGCGGCGGGCTCGCCCGATTCCGGGCCACGGTCATCCGCGGCGAAGGGCCGGGTGGTGCTCATCTAGGCCTCACCTCACGGATGTACGACTGGGTCCGACCTTCTTCTGCCCGAAGGATCTCCCGGAACACGTCCGGGCGACCACGAAACCTCGGGTGCCGCGCGGCACCCTTCACGCCTCCCGCCCCCGTCACCATCCGGCTACTCCCGGAGTGCCTGGTCAAGGGTGTCGTGCAGGGTGAAGACCGCGTCCGCGCCGGTGATCTCCAGCACCCGGGCGACGGTCGGCCGCATTGCGGCCAGGTGCACTCCGCCGCCGCCGGCCTCGGCCCGCAGCCGCGCGCTGAGCAGGACGTTGAGCCCTGTCGAGTCGCAGAACTCCAACTGCGAGCAGTCGACCACCAGCCGGTTCGCACCACCGTCGAGGGCGGCGTCGAGCGGTCCGCTCAACAGGTCCGCCGTGTGATGGTCGAGTTCACCCGCCGGCGTGAAGACCGCGGTGTGGCCATGCTGCGCGACCTCGACGTGCAACCGGCCGAGACCGGCTGTGTCGACCGCTTCGCGGTCCATTCGCACTCCTTAGCCCTTCGTGCCGACGCGGTTCCAGACATTACGCGTTTCGCAGGTACGAGGGTAGTCGTCATGATGCCGTAGCCGTGCGGTCACGAAGCGCAGCCGGCGGCCGTTCTCACTCACGATCACATGTCGGATACGTCATGTGAACGAGGAAATGGGGTAAAACGCCCATGGCGCCCCCAGAACTTGCGACGCCCCCGGCAACAGGCGTAGGGGTGGAGGTACGGCATTGGCACAGCCAACCGCCGCTCGAAAGGGAGGACCATATGGCACCCCGGCTCGGCCTGGAGCACCACCACCATGCGCTGGAGCAGTTCGAGGGGCTTGAGGGGCTCCCGGAGATTCCCCCCTACGACGAGATCGGGCCGGTCGACGCGCGTGCCCTGTCCAAGACCCTCTTCGCCCGCCTGCACGGCCTGGAGGAGGGTACCGAGGAGTACGCCTACGTCCGCAACACGCTGGTCGAGCTCAACCTCGCCCTGGTGAAGTTCGCCGCCTCCCGGTTCCGCACCCGCAGCGAGCCGATGGAGGACATCATCCAGGTCGGCACGATCGGCCTGATCAAGGCGATCGACCGGTTCGAGCTGAGCCGCGGGGTCGAGTTCCCGACCTTCGCGATGCCGACGATCGTCGGCGAGGTCAAGCGGTTCTTCCGCGACACCAGCTGGTCGGTACGCGTTCCGCGGCGGCTGCAGGAGCTGCGGCTCGACCTGGCGAAGGCCGGCGACGAGCTGGCCCAGCAGCTGGACCGCACGCCGACCGTCCGCGAGCTGGCCGCCCGGCTCGACCTGCCGGAGGACGAGGTCATCGAGGGCATGGCCGCGAGCAACGCCTACACGGCCAGCTCGCTGGACGCCCAGCCCGCCGAGGACGACCCGGAGGGCGCGCTCGCCGACCGGATCGGCTACGAGGACCACGACCTGGAAGGCGTCGAGTACGTCGAGTCGCTCAAGCCGCTGATCGCCGGGCTGCCGCAGCGCGACCGGGCCATCCTCTCGCTGCGCTTCGTCGGCAATCTCACACAGGCCGAGATCGGCGACGAGCTGGGCATCTCGCAGATGCACGTGTCGCGGCTGCTCACCCGGACGCTGTCACGGCTGCGCCGCGGCCTGCTCGTCGAGGAGTAGTTCGCTGGTGCCGCGGAACTCGCGCAGCACACCGTCCTTCCACACCGCCGCCGCCAGGGGCACCCCCGGGCGGTAGGCCAGGTGCACGTGGCTCGGCGCGTCGAGCAGCAGCAGGTCGGCGCGGGCACCCGGGGTGATCCGGCCGATGTCCCTGCGGCGCAGCGCCTGCGCGCCGCCGTAGGTGGCGGCGTGCACCGCCTCGTCGGGGGTCATCCCCATGTCGCGGACCGCCACGGCGACGCAGAACGGCATGGACGTGGTGAAGGACGATCCGGGGTTGCAGTCGGTGGACAGCGCCACCGTCGCGCCGGCGTCGAGCAGCCGGCGGGCGTCGGGATAGCGGGCCCGGGTGGAGAACTCGGCGCCCGGCAGCAGCGTCGCCACGGTGGTGTCCGCGGCGCTCGCCAGCGCGTCGACGTCGGAGCCGGTCAGGTGGGTGCAGTGGTCGGCGGAGGCCGCGCCCAGCTCGACGGCGAGCTGCACACCGGGGCCGGGGCCGAGCTGGTTGGCGTGCACCCGGGCGATCAGGCCGCGGGACATCCCCGCGGTGAGCACCGCGCGCGCCTGGTCGCCGTCGAAGGCGCCGCGCTCGCAGAAGACGTCGACCCAGCGGGCGTGCGGGGCGCAGGCGTCCAGCATCGCGCCGGTGACCAGGGCGACGTATCCGGCCGGGTCGTCGGCGAACTCCGGGGCGACGACGTGCGCGCCGAGATAGGTGACCTCGTCGGTGTGCCGGGCGGCGATCTCCAGGGCGCGGGCCTCGTCGTAAGTGGTCAGGCCGTAACCCGACTTGGTCTCCTGGGTGGTGGTGCCCTGCCTGAGCGCCTCGGCCAGGAGGCGGGTGAGGGTGGCGTCGATCTCCGCGTCGGTGGCCGCGCGGGTGGCCTCGACCGTGGTGCGGATGCCGCCGGCGCTGTAGGGGCGGCCGGACATCCGGGCGGCGAATTCGGCGCTGCGGTCGCCGGCGAAGAGCAGGTGGGAGTGGGAGTCGACGAAGCCGGGCAGCAGCGTGCGGCCGCCCGCGTCGACCCGGTTGTCAGTGGGGGGTGCTTCGCTGGACTCACCGATCCAGGCGACGCGGTCGCCGTCGATGACGACGGCCGCGGGGCCCTGGATCAGCCCGAGGGGGGCACTGCCGGCTGCGGAGAGGGAGGGATCGTTGGTGACCAGGCTGCCGATGTGGGTGATGACCGTGCTGGTCGTCTTGCCGGTCGTCGTCATCGTTCGCGCCTTCGCTGGCCGGTGTCGGGGGGCCGGACCGGGGCCGGGGCGCGGACGGGGGGACGCGCCCGGCCCCGGCGCCGGGTCAGGGGTGGGGGTCAGGGGCGCAGGGCGCCGATCGCGGCGGCCAGCGCCGCGGGCACGTCCTGGACCAGCTGGTGCTGCCCGTCCCGGACGATCTGCCGGCCGCCCACCACGGTGTGGCGTACGTCGGCCGCCGTCGCCGCGAATACCGCGGTCTCGCCGGCCAGCCGGGCCGGCGGCCCCGCGGTGCGTACGGAGTCCAGCGCGACCGTGGTGAAGTCGGCGAGCGCGCCCGCCTCCAGCCGGCCCGCGTCGGGCCAGCCGAGGCTCGCGTGGCCGTCCTCGGTGGCCGCCCGCAGCAGCTGGGCCGCGGTCCAGTGGCCGCGGGTCCTGGCCCGCAGCCGCTCGTTGAGCTCCACCGCCCGCGCCTCCTCGAAGAGGTCGATGACGGCGTGGCTGTCGCTGCCCAGGCTCATCCGGCAGCCGGCGCGGCGCAGTTGCGGCGCCGGGCCGATGCCGTCGGCCAGGTCCCGCTCGGTGGTGGGGCACATGCAGACGGTGCTGCCCGCGCCGCCGAGCAGCGCGATGTCGCCGGCGGTCAGGTGGGTGGCGTGCACGGCGGTCGTGTTGCGCCGCCAGAAGCCCGAGTCGGACAGCAGCCGGGTCGGGCTCCGGCCGTGCAGCGCGAGGCAGGCGTCGTTCTCCGCGGTCTGCTCCGACAGGTGGACGTGGGCGGGCACCTCGGCGGTGCGCTCGGCGAAGACCCGGTAGCCGTCGCGGTCGGAGAAGGCCCGCACCGAGTGCACGGCCGCGCCGACCTTGGCGTGTCCCTCGCCCTTGAGCTGCGACCAGCGGTCGTACCAGCGGTCGGCGGTGCCGTCGCCGAAGCGCAGCTGCGGCCCTTCCAGCGGGCGGTGGCCGGTGCGGGTGAAACCGCCGTGCAGGTAGGCGGTGTCCAGCAGCGTGATCCGGATACCGGCCTCGCCGGCGGCCGCGATCAGCGCCTCGCCCATCGCGTTGGGGTTGTCGTAGGGCGTGCCGTCGAGCTGGTGGTGCAGGTAGTGGAATTCGCCGACGCCGGTGATGCCGGCCAGCGCCATCTCGGCGTAGACGGCGCGGGCGAGGGTGAAGTAGCTGTCCGGGTCGAGGGCCGTCGCGACGTCGTACATGACGTCGCGCCAGCTCCAGAAGGACGTCGGCGCCGACAGCGCGCCTGCGGCCCGCCCGGCGCCGGGGCGCGCGACGGCTCCCGGGTCCGAGCCGATCTGCGCGCTGCCACGGAGTGCCCGGTGGAAGGCGTGGCTGTGGGCGTTGGCCAGGCCGGGCAGGGTCAGGCCGCGCAGCACCACGGCGTCGGCGGGCGGGTGTTCTACTCCAGCGCGGACCTCGGCGATCCGGTCGTCGGCCACGGTCAGGACGATGCCCGGTTCGGCGTGTGTGCCGAGCCAGGCGTGTTCCAGCCAGTACGTCACCTGCACGCGAGACCTTCCAATACGTCGGCGAGCGCGGACACTCCGGCGAGACAGTCGTCCTCGGCCGCGCTTTCTGCCGGGGAGTGCGAGACGCCGGTGGGGTTGCGTACGAACAGCATGGCGGTCGGAACGGCCGCGGAGAGGATTCCGGCGTCGTGTCCCGCGCCCGTCGGCAGGACGGGTGCAGGCGCACCCGCTCCGAGCAGGGCGGCAATCCGATCGCGCAGGTCATGGGCGAATTCCACCACCGGGGTGAACGACTCGCGGACGACCCGCACATCGACCCCGTCGCGGGCGCCGCGCTCCCTGGCCGCCAGCTCGATCGAGGCCACCAGCCCGGCCAGCGTGTCCTCGTCCGCGGCCCGCGAATCCAGCCAGCCGCGGACCAGCGAGGCGATGGCGTTGACGCCGTTGGGCTCCACCGCGACCTTGCCGAAGGTCGCCAGCGCGCCCGCCAGCCGGGCCTTCTTCCTGGCGGCGAGCACCGTGATGGCGTAGGTGAGCATCGGGTCGTGGCGGTCCTGGAGCCGGGTGGTGCCCGCGTGGTTGGCCTCGCCGCGGAAGTCGAAGCGCCAGCGGCCGTGCGGCCAGATCGCCGAGGCGACACCGACCGGCCGGCCGAGCAGGTCCAGGGCCCGGCCCTGCTCGACATGCAGCTCGACGAAGGCGCCGACGCGGGCCAGCCGTTCGGGGTCGGGGCCGATCGCGTCCGGGTCCTGCCCGGCCTTCTCCATCGCCCGGGCGAGGCTGACACCGTCGGCGTCGAGCAGCTCCCTGGCGTCCCGCGGGGTCAGGCCGCCCGCGGTCAGCCGGGAGCCGACGCAGGCCAGGCCGAAGCGGGCGCCCTCCTCGTCCACGAAGTTGACGACTCCCAGCGGCCGCGCCGGGCGGGCGCCGCGGTCGCGCAGCTCGTCGAGGGCGGCGAAGGACGAGACCACGCCGAGCGGCCCGTCGAAGGCGCCCCCGTCGGGGACGGAGTCCAGGTGGGAGCCGGTGACGACGGCGTCGCCCGCCGCGGGATCGCCGAGCCAGGCCCACTGGTTGCCGTTGCGGTCCGTCTCGTAGGCCAGGCCGCGGTCCTCGGCCTGCGCGCGGAACCACTCCCGGCAGTCCGCGTCGGCCGGCGTCCAGGCGTAGCGGCGGTAGCCGCCGGACCCGGCGTGCCGGCCGATCGGGGCCAGCTCCCGCCACATCGCGGCGAAGCCGGCCCCCGCAGCGGTGTCGGTCACGAGGATTCCCGCATCGGGATCCGGACGTCCCGCTCGGCGGCGACCTCGGCGGCCCGGTCGTAGCCGGCGTCGACATGGCGGATGACGCCCATACCGGGGTCGTTGGTGAGCACCCGGCGGATCTTCTCCCCTGCCAGCGCGGTGCCGTCGGCGACGGTGACCTGGCCGGCGTGGATGCTGCGGCCGATGCCGACGCCGCCGCCATGGTGGATCGAGACCCAGGAGGCACCGGAGGCGACGTTGACCATGGCGTTGAGCAGCGGCCAGTCGGCGATGGCGTCGGAGCCGTCGAGCATCGCCTCGGTCTCCCGGTAGGGGGAGGCGACGGACCCGGCGTCGAGGTGGTCGCGGCCGATCACGATCGGCGCCTTCAGCGTGCCGTCGGCGACCATCTCGTTGAACCGCTCGCCCGCCCGGTCGCGTTCGCCGTAGCCGAGCCAGCAGATCCGGGCGGGCAGGCCCTGGAACTGGACGCGCTCGCCGGCCAGCTTGATCCAGCGGGCCAGCGACTCGTTCTCCGGGAAGAGGTCGAGGATGGCGCGGTCGGTGTGGTGGATGTCGGCGGGGTCGCCGGACAGCGCCGCCCAGCGGAAGGGGCCCTTGCCCTCGCTGAACAGCGGGCGGATGTAGGCCGGGACGAAGCCGGGGAAGGCGAAGGCCCGCTCGTAGCCGGCGAGCTGCGCCTCGCCGCGGATGGAGTTGCCGTAGTCGAAGACCTCGGCGCCGGCGTCCTGGAAGCCGACCATCGCCTCCACGTGCCGGGCCATCGACTCGCGGGCGCGCTGGGTGAATTCAGCGGGCTTGGCGGCGGCGTATTCGGCCATGTCGGCGTGCTCGACGCCGAGCGGGAGGTAGGCCAGCGGGTCGTGGGCCGACGTCTGGTCGGTGACGATGTCGATGGGCGCCCCCATGGCGAGCAGCTGCGGCACCAGCTCGGCCGCGTTGCCCAGGACGCCGATGGACAGCGGGCGGCGGGCGTCGCGGGCCTCGGTGGCCAGCCGCAGCGCGTGGTCGAGGGAGTCGGCGCGCACGTCGAGGTAGCGGTGCTCGATCCGGCGTTCGATGGCCCGCGGGTCGACGTCGACGCAGAGGGCCACGCCGCCGTTCATGGTGACGGCGAGCGGCTGGGCGCCGCCCATGCCGCCGAGCCCGGCGGTCAGGGTGATCGTGCCGGCCAGCGAGCCGTCGAAGCGCTTGGCGGCGACCGCGGCGAAGGTCTCGTAGGTGCCCTGCAGGATGCCCTGGGTGCCGATGTAGATCCACGAGCCCGCGGTCATCTGGCCGTACATCGTCAGGCCAAGCGCTTCGAGGCGGCGGAACTCCTCCCAGGTGGCCCAGTCGCCGACCAGGTTGGAGTTGGCGATCAGCACGCGGGGCGCCCACTCGTGGGTCTGCATGACGCCGACCGGGCGGCCGGACTGGACGAGCATCGTCTCGTCCTGCTTCAGGCCGCGCAGGGTGCGGACCATCGCGTCGAAGGAGTTCCAGTCGCGGGCGGCCTTGCCGGTGCCGCCGTAGACGACGAGCTTGTCGGGGTGCTCGGCCACCTCGGGGTCGAGGTTGTTCTGCAGCATGCGCAGCGCGGCTTCCTGCTGCCAGCCCAGGGCGCTCAGTTCCGTACCGCGCGGCGCGCGTACCGGCCTCGGTCCCGTCATCGGTGCGGCCTCCTCGTCATGGCATTGGATATTCACATCCTGGCCAGCTGAATAGCCCTAGTCAACAAGGCCGCGCCTCGCGGGCCGGGGCGGCGCGGTCGCGGTGGCGGCCCGCCCGGCCGGGATGGTGGGATGGCCTGCATGACGGACGAGGCGGCGGTACGCAGGGACGACGCGCTGCGCAGGGCGGTGGAGATCGGCCTGGTCAGCGAGGCAGAACCGGTCGTCGGGCTGCTGGACATCGCCGGCATCCGGCGGGCGGCGACCTCCCTGCACGCGGCCTTCGCCACCCCCGGGGTGGCCGTCCAGCACACCTTCGCGGTCAAGGCCGCGGCCCTGGTGCCGGTGCTGGCGCTGCTCGGGCAGTACGGCCTCGGCGCGGAGGTGGCCAGCCCCGGCGAGCTGGCGCTGGCCCGCGCCGCCGGCATCCCGCCGGAACGCACCGTGCTGGACTCGCCCGCCAAGACCACCGCGGAACTGCGCGAGGCGCTGGCGCTGGGTATCGCCGTCAACGCCGACAACCCGCAGGAGATCGCCAGGATCGACGCGCTGCTGGCGGCCGCGCCCTCCGCCTCGCCCATCGGGCTGCGGGTCAACCCGCAGGTCGGCGGCGGCAGCATCGACGCGATGAGCACCGCGACCACCACCTCCAAATTCGGCGTGGCGCTCCGCGACCCGGGCGCCGAGGACTGGGTGCTGCGCACCTACGCCGAGCGGCCCTGGCTGAACCGCCTGCACACCCACACCGGGTCCCAGGGCGTGCCGCTGCCGCTGATGGCCGCCGGGGTCAGGGCCGCCTACGACCTGGCGGAGCGGATCAACGCCGCCGTCGGCCGCCGGCAGGTCACCGTGCTGGACATCGGCGGGGGCCTGCCGGTCAACTTCGGCTCCGACGCCATCACACCCGGCTTCGGCGACTACGCCGGCCTGCTGCGCGCCACCGTCCCCGGGCTCTTCGACGGGCGCTACGGCATCGTGACCGAATTCGGCCGCGCGCTGCTCGCCAAGCACGGCACCGTCCTCGCCCGGGTCGAGTACGCCAAGTCCGCCGGCGGCCGGCCGATCGCGGTCAGCCACGCCGGTGCGCAGGTCGCCACCCGCACCGTCTTCGCGCCGGACGCCTGGCCGCTGCGGGTCCTCGCCCTGGACCCGGCGGGCCGCCGCAAGAGCGGCGACCCGGTGGTCCAGGACGTGGCGGGACCCTGCTGCTTCGCCGGCGACCTCGTCGCCCGCGGCCGGGCGCTGCCCCGGCTGGACGCCGGCGACCATGTCGCGCTGCTGGACACCGGCGCCTACTACTTCTCGACGCACTTCGCCTACAACTCGCTGCCCCGGCCTGCCGTCTGGGCCTACACCGCGGCCCGCGGCGCGGCGCCCCCCTTCGCCGCGGTCCGGCCGCCGCAGACCCTCGCCGACCTCCTCGCGGAGAGCGGCGCGGGACTGCCGCCGCTGGTCCCCTGAGCCGGTGTCAGGCCCGGGCCGGGCGCCCTGACCTGCGGCGGGCGCCGCCGGGGGCGGCGTCGCCCGCGGCTATGCCGGTGAGCTGGTAGGCGGCCGGGTCGCCGTCGGGGCGGATCCACAGCAGCGCGTCCTTGCCCCGTTCGATCCTGGCCAGCCGCAGCGACCTGGCGAACAGCCCGGCACCGACACCGCCGAGGAGCATGCCGCCCGCGCAGGGCAGCAGCAGCGAGGAGGCGGCCGCGACGACGAAGGCGGCCGCCAGCCACCACCGGCGGCGGCGCAGCCAGGTGCGCGCGGTCACCTTGCGGTCCTGCAGGAAGACCGACTTCGCCGCCTTGGTCGCTGCCCGGGCGCGGGCGGTGTGCCGGCCGCCGCGTATCAGGAACGCGGCCACCGCCGCGATGACGAAGAGCGCCGCACCGGCCAGCACGCCGATCCGCCGCCCGGTCGGACTGAACGTCACCGCCGTCCCGGGTACGGCCGCGACGACTCCCAGCCACCACAGCCAGGTCCCCGCCGTCCGTACCGTCACCGCCACCCGCGCCAATGTGTAGGCCCCGCGCACCACGTCGCGCCTCCTCCTCCGCCGTGCCCAGGGCACGGCATCGCCTGACAAGTGCTGGGGAGGCTACTTCGGAATTCTCAGATTTTCGTTAAGACGTACGGATTCCGGTCGCCATCCGGCCACCGCACGGACCGGCGCCCGGTCACCGCAACGGGCCGGCGCGTGGTCACCGCACGGTCAGGACCCGGCCGCTCCACGGACCGGCACCCGGTCACTCAACCGTCAGGCGCGTGGCCACCCCACCGTCAGGCGCCCGGTCACTCCACGAAGATCCCGCGGGCCGCGGCCTGCGCGTCGAACTCCTCGAGCCGCGCCTGCGCCTCCGGCAGCGCGTCGCACATCGACTCCAGCAGCGCCCGGCCGAGCAGCATCGGCGCGCACGCGGTGTCGAACGCCAGCCCGGTCCCGACGGCGGCCGGCAGCAGCAGGTCGCTGTGCGCGGCGACCGGCGCGAACGCGCTGTCGGCGACGGTGACCACGGTCAGCCCCGCCCCCCGCGCGTGGGCCAGCGCGTCGATCACCTCCCGGGGGTGCCGGGGCAGCGCGAAGCACAGCAGCGCGCCCGCCCCGGCCCGCACCACCGCGTCGATCCGGTCGGCGAGCATCGTGCCGCCCTCGTCCAGCAGCCGCACGTCCGGGTGGACCTTGGCCGCGAAGTAGGCGAAGCCGCGCGCCTGCGCCCCGGCCGCGCGCAGCCCGAGCACCGGCAGCGGCACAGAGCCGGCGAGCAGCGCACCGGCGCGGGCGACCGGCGCCGGGTCGGCGAGCAGCGCGGCCAGATGCCGCAGATTCTCGATCTCGGCGTGCACCGCCTGCTGGTACTCGTTGCAGGCCGCGGTCTCCGGTGCGGCGGAGGCGGGCGCCACCTCGCGCAGATGCCGGCGCAGCGCCGGGTAGCCGTCGAAGCCGAGCGCCACCGCGAACCGGGTCACCGACGGCTGGCTGACGCCCGCGAGTTCGGCCACCTCCACGCTGGACAGGAACGGGGCGTCGGCGGCCCTGCGCACCAGGCTGTGCGCGATCCTGCGCTGGGTGGGGGTCAGCCGGTGCGCCTCGAAGAGCTTCAGCAGCCGGC
The DNA here is from genome assembly GCF_036010485.1 of Streptomyces sp. NBC_01198. Lineage (NCBI taxonomy): Bacteria > Bacillati > Actinomycetota > Actinomycetes > Kitasatosporales > Streptomycetaceae > Streptomyces > Streptomyces sp. NBC_01198. The sequence goes on along the minus strand of NZ_CP108568.1, from coordinate 5,173,916 downwards.
CCGCGGCGCCGCCGCCCGCGGTCCCGTTCTCGCCCCCGGCCCCGTTGCTCATCGCCGTCCCCTCCCTGACCCCGTCCACCGGCACTTATTCACTCGCCCAAGACTCTGCATGACGGTATGCAATTCGGGCAAGAGCCGCGACCATGCCCGTGACAACCGGCAGGGCCGGACAGGTGATCGACACCTGTCCGGCCCTGTGGACGTCCCGGCCGCGGCCGGGAACCCGCGGCTCAGCGCTGCTGGGACGGATCCAGCTCCGGGTCACGCGGTCCGCCGGGGCCGTACGGTCCGCCGACACCGGCCGTGACCTCGGGAGCGGCCGCGGGCGGCTCGGTGGCCCGGTCGGCGTGTCCGGGCCACCAGGCGGCGTGGCCGATCAGCGCGGTGAGGCTCGGCGTGAAGAACATCGCCATCACGAAGGCGGCCATCACGATGCCGAAGGCGACCGCGAAGCCCATCTGCGTGAGGAAGGCGTTCCCCGAGAGCATCAGCGTGCCGAAGGTCGCCGCCAGGATCAGGCCGGCCGCGCCGATCGTCGGACCGGCGTGCCGCAGCGCCATGCTCGCCGCCTCCCGCGGGTCGCGGCCCTCCTTGGCCTCTTCTCTGAGCCGGGCGATCATCAGGATGTTGTAGTCCGTGCCGATGGCTACCACGAACAGATACATGATGATCGGCAGCAGGAAGATCAGCCCGTCGCCGCGGCCGAAGATCAGCACCGTCGTGCCGAGCGTCGCGCCGAAGCCGAGGCCGACCGACGCGATCAGGTACCAGGGCGCGACCACGCTGCGCAGCAGCAGCCCCAGGATCAGCATGATGAGCACCGCGGCGACCGGGAAGACCGTGCGGTAGTCGTGGTTCACCGCCGCGTTGATGTCCTTGAAGATCGACGATGAGCCGCCGACGAAGGCCTCGCTCCCGGGCGGCGCGTTGTCGTGCGCGACCGTCCTGACGTCGCCGACCGCCTTGATCGCCCGGTCGCTGGCGGACTCGTACTTGAGCGTGACGGTGAAGTTGGCCGTGGTGCCGGCCTTGTTCAGGTCGGTCTTCTGGTTGAAGGTGACCTCCGCGACGCCGTCGGCCCCGCGCAGCTTGTCGGCGTACGCGCCGAAGTCGGCCTTCAGCGGCTTGTCGCCGGTGCTGGTGAGGTAGACGTTGGTCGGCTCGGCCGCGCCCGCGGAGTAGCCCTTGGACAGGGTGTCCTGGACGACCATCGACTCCTTGGTCTTCGGGATCGAGCCGGACGCCAGGTCGTAGGACGCCTTGTAGCCCAGGGTGCCGAGTGCGAGCAGCACCATCACCAGGCCGGAGACGATCGCCACCATCCCGGACCTGCGGCCGACCAGCCTGCCGATGGCGGCGAAGCGGGTGCCGGTGGGCTCCTGGTGCCACTTCTTGCCCGGCCAGAACAGTGCCCGCGGCGGGATCAGCGAGCAGATCGCCGGGAAGAGTGTCAGGCCGGCCACCAGCGTCACGGCGACCAGGATGGCCAGCGCCGGGCCGAGCTGGGTGAGGAAGCCCAGGGTGGACAGCGCCAGGGCGCAGAAGGCGATGATCACCGCGCCGGCCGCCGAGGCGATGGCCTCGCCGACCCGGGTGACGCTGTTGATCATCGCTTCCTTGGGTTCGTCACCCGCCCGCAGCCGTTCCCGGTAGCGGAACATCAGGAAGAGGAAGTAGTCGGTGCCGACGCCGAGGACCACCACGATCAGCAGCGCGGAGATCGAGCTGTTGGCCTGGAGTCCGAAGACCTTGGTCGCGTCGGCGATGAGCGCGTTGGCGACGGTGAAGACCACGCCGAGCAGCAGCACAAGGGGCATGATCGCCACCAGTGGCGAGCGGAAGATGATCAGCAGCGTGACGATGATGATCAGCAGGGAGCCGAACAGCGCCACCGCGTCGGAGGTCTTGCCCGCGTCCTGCTGGTCGAGGTTCTGCGCCGCCTGACCGCCGACCTGCACCTTCAGTCCGGTGCCCTTGGCCAGCGCCGTGGAGTCGTCACGCAGCGCCTTGGCCGCGTCGGCCTGCTTGGGCTGGCCCTGCGACTCCTTGTCCATCTGCACCAGCGCGGTCTGGAACCTGCCGTCCTTGGACGGGGTGCCGTCGGTCACCTTCTGGACCTGGTCGATCTTCTTCTGACCGAGTCCGGTGGTGATCTTGGCGATGTCGGCCTTGTCGGCCGCCGTCAGCCTGCCCTGGTCGGCGCGCTGGTAGAGCACGATCGCGGACGGGGTGAAGGCCGAGGGGAAGGCCTTCTCCTGCAGGTCCATGGCCTTGATGGATTCGTAACTGCTGGGCAGGAAGCTGCTCTCGTCGCTGTTGGACGGCAGGCTGGGCGCCGTCGCGATGATCGCGACCGCCGCGATCAGCCACGCGACGATGGTCCATACGGGATGGCGGACGACTGTGCGTCCAATGCGGTGGAACATGCGGTGCTGCCTCCATGGCAGGACGTATCACCGCCACCCTTCGGAGCGGGACCGGGGTATTGGCGACCCGGGCGGTCGGGGTGGACCGCCCGGTGGGTACGGGCATCGTTGTCTGAGGCAACAGCTTACTTGCCGCCCGGCTAGGAGCAAGTCCGGGGTCCGGCGGCCGGCGGTCCGCGGCGGACCGCCGGACCACCAGGTCCGCGCCCCTACCCCTATCCCGGTCAGGCCGGGGGCAGCAACCGCTTTTGCGGCTTGCCCATGGCGTTGCGCGGCAGTTCGGCCAGGAAGCGGACCCTGCGCGGCCGCTTGTGGACCGACAGCCGGGCGGCCACGAAGTCGGTCAGCTCCGCGGCGCTCACCCCGTCGGCCACCACGTAGGCGACGATCTCCTGCCCCAGATCCGGATGCGGCGCCCCGACGACGGCCGCCTCCCGTACCGCCGGATGGTCGAGCAGGGCGTTCTCCACCTCGCCCGCCCCGATCCGGTACCCGCCGGACTTGATCAGGTCGGTCGAGGCCCGCCCGACAATCCGGTGGGTGCCGTCCGCCTCGATCGCCGCGATGTCGCCGGTACGGAACCAGCCGTCCGCGGTGTACGCCGCCGCCGTCGCCTCCGGCCGCCCCAGATAGCCGTCGAAGAGGGTGGGGCCTTTCACCTGGAGTTCACCGACGCCGTCGGCGGGGTCGGCGATCCGGGTGGCGATCCCGGGCAGCGCGGTGCCGACCGCGCCCGGCCTGCGCGCGCCCGCCGCCCGGGCGCTGACGGTGATCAGTGTCTCCGTCATGCCGTATCGCTCCACCGGCTCGTGGCCGGTCAGCGCCCGCAGGTCGCGGAAGACCGGGGCGGGCAGCGGCGCGCTGCCCGACACCAGCAGCCTGGCCCCGGCCAGCGCCCTGGCGGCGGCCTCGTCGCGCGCCACCCGGTGCCAGACGGTGGGCACCCCGAAGTAGAGGCTGCCACCGGCCGCCGCGTAGGCCTGCGGGGTGGGCCTGCCGGTGTGCACCAGCCGACTGCCGGTGCGCAGGGCGCCCAGCACGCCGAGCACCAGGCCGTGCACGTGGAACAGCGGCAGTCCGTGGACCAGGGTGTCGTCCGCCGTCCATTGCCACGCCTGCGCCACTGCGTCGAGGTCGGCCGCGATCGCCGCCCGCGAGATCAGCACGCCCTTGGGCGGCCCGGTCGTGCCGGAGGTGTAGAGCACCAGGGCGGCGCCCTTGAACGGCGCCCGGTCCGTACGCCCCCGCGCCGCGTCCGTGCCCGGCGCGGGGACGTGGGCGCGTTCCGCGAAGTCCACCGCCAGCACCTCGGCGCCGGAATCGCGCAGGATGTGCTCGCTCTCGGCGGGGCCGGCGTCCGGCGCCAGCGGCACCACGGGCACGCCGGCGAGCAGCCCGCCGACCACCGCGGCGACCGTCTCCAGGGACGCGGTGGCACTGACCGCGAAGGCCTGCGCCCCCGCCACCCGCCGGGCGACCGCGCCTGCCGCCCCCAGCAGGTCCTCGTACGAGCACTTCCGCCCGTCGACTGTCAGCGCGTCCGCCCGGTCGGCGCCCCCCTGAAGGGCGGTCAGCAGCGGTACGTCGGCCATGGCTGGACCTCCTGGGAACGGCTGGCCCCCGGGCGGAATCGGGGGCTAACCCCAGTGTCACCCACGGTCCGGCCTCTCTACCGTGGGCCCATGGACGCCCGCGACCCGGAACTCAGCAAAGAACTCTCCGCCACCTTGCAGGCCCGCAAGGACCTCGGAGCGGAGTACGAGTCTGAACTCGTCGACTCGTTCCTGGAGAAGGTGACAGAGCGCGTCGACAGTCGTGTGGAGCAGCGCGTGCGCCGCGAACTCGCGCAGCAGCAGACGTCGTCCGCCCGCGCCGACCGCCGGCCGATCGGCCCGCCGCAGGCCAGTGCCCGTTTCGCCCGCTACGGATTCGCCGGCGTCACCCTGGTCCTGGCGATCCCGCTGTCGGCCATCGGCGCGGTGAACGCCCACACGCCTGGGCTGTTCATCACCTGGGCCGGCATCGTGGGGGTGAATCTCGCGCAGGGGCTGAGCAGCGCCTGGTCGAGATCCCGCCACGACGACGACTGACGGGCGGTCAGGCGGCCGGGGCGCCCCGGCGGCGGATCGCCGGGGCCGCGGACGCGCAAAGGTCCGCGCACAGGTTGATCGCGGGGACCGCCGCACCCCCGGAGCGAGTCCGGAGGGCGGGACGACGGCGGTCCCCGCGAGGGACGCGGGCCGGGTCAGGACCGGGCTTGCGCGTCCGGGTCACCAGGGAGTCCGGGAGCCGCTCCGGAAGTCCTTGGCGCCGTTGGTGTGCCGTCCGGGCCGGCTGATCGCCCGCCCTTTCGACATCACCCAATGTGCCGGACGCTTGTTAAGCCCGTGCTGCGCGTACGTGTCGCGGGTGTACCAGTTCCGCGAATCCCCGCCGCCGCGGCGCGCGGGCCCCGGCCGGGTGAATCCCCCCACGCCGCGGGCCCGGCCCGGCCGTGGTCCGGCTCAGGCGCCGTTGTGCCCGGCCAGGAAGGCCAGCAGGTCCTGGCGGCTGACCACACCGGTCGGCTTGCCCTCGACCAGCACGATCGCCGCGTCCGCGCCCTCCAGCACGGCCATCAGACCGGCGACCGGCTCGCCGGAGCCGACCTGCGGCAGCGGCGGGCACAGGTGCTTGTCCAGCGGGTCGTCCAGGGTCGCGCGCTTGCTGAACAGCGCGTGCAGCAGGTCACGCTCCACGATCGAGCCGATCACCTCGGCGGCCATCACGTCGGGGTGGCCGGCGCCCGGCTTGACCACCGGCATCTGGGAGACGCCGTATTCGCGCAGCACGTCGATCGCCTGCCCGACCGTCTCGTCGGGGTGCATGTGGACCAGCTGCGGCATGTCGCCGTCCTTGTGCGCGAGGACGTCGGAGACCCGCGGCTCGCCCTCGCCCTCGTCCAGGAAGCCGTGCGAGCTCATCCAGACGTCGCTGAAGATCTTCGACAGGTAGCCGCGGCCGCTGTCCGGCAGCAGGACGACGACCACGTCGTCGGGGCCGAGCCGCTCGGCGACCTTCAGCGCCGCCACCACCGCCATCCCGCAGGAGCCGCCGACCAGCAGGCCCTCCTCGCGGGCCAGCCGCCGGGTCATCTGGAAGGAGTCCTTGTCGGAGACGGCCACGATCTCGTCGGCGACCTCCCGGTCGTAGGCGGTCGGCCAGAAGTCCTCGCCGACGCCCTCGACCAGATACGGCCGCCCCGAGCCGCCGCTGTAGACCGAGCCCTCCGGGTCGGCGCCGACGACCTGCACCCGGCCCTCGCTGACGTCCTTGAGGTAGCGGCCGGTGCCCGAGATGGTGCCGCCGGTGCCGACGCCCGCCACGAAGTGGGTGATCCGGCCCTCGGTCTGCTGCCACAGCTCCGGCCCGGTGGACTCGTAGTGCGACAGCGGGTTGTTCGGGTTGCTGTACTGGTCGGGCTTCCAGGCGTTCGGGGTCTCCTCCACCAGGCGGTCGGAGACGTTGTAGTACGAGTCCGGGTGCCCGGGGTCGACGGCCGTCGGGCAGACGACGACCTCGGCACCGTAGGCCCGCAGGACGTTGATTTTGTCCGTGGAGACCTTGTCTGGGCACACGAAGATGCAGTGGTACCCCTTGCGCTGCGCGACCAGGGCCAGGCCCACGCCGGTGTTGCCGGAGGTCGGCTCGACGATGGTGCCGCCGGGCTTGAGCTCGCCGCTGCGTTCCGCGGCCTCGATCATGCGCAGCGCGATGCGGTCCTTCACAGAACCGCCGGGATTGAAGTATTCGACCTTGGCCAGGACCGTCGCCTGGATGCCCTCGGTCACACTGTTGAGCTTCACCAGCGGGGTGTTGCCGACGAGGCTGATCATCGAGTCGTGAAACTGCACCGTAGTGTCTCCGGGTTCTCCGTGATGGTGGGGTCAGCCTAGGTGCTGCCCGCGGACCGCAGCGAAACGCGGACGTTGCGGACACCGTTGACGTTGTCAGGGAGGTCGTTCGGGGCAACAAGGTGTTGTACCGGCTCGTACACAGGAGGTGAGCGGACTCGATGTCGAGGGTGAGGGTGGCACGGCGGATTGCGACCGCGGCGGCGTTCGGCAGCGGCGGGATCAGCCTGCTGGGCGGGGCCGCGGTCGGTCTGGTGCTTGCGGAGGTCCGGATGGCCAAGCGGGTGGTGGGCGGTTCGGAGGACGTCCCCCCGCGGGCCGACGGCCGGTACGGGTCCGCGTTTGCGCGCCCCGGCGGCGGGCCGCCGCTGCGGCTGGTCTTCCTCGGTGACTCCACGGCCGCGGGGCAGGGCGTGCACCGGGCCAGGGAGACCCCCGGCGCGCTGCTCGCCTCGGGTCTGGCGGCGGTCGCGGAACGGCCGGTGAAGCTGGTGAACGTGGCGCAGCCGGGCGCGCAGTCCGACGACCTGCCCCGCCAGGTGGCGCTGGTCCTCGACGAGGCGCCGCCGCCCGACGTGGCGGTGATCATGATCGGCGCCAACGACGTCACCCACCGCATGCCGCCCGCCGCCTCGGTGCGGCTGCTGTCCGACGCGGTGCGCAGGCTGCGCGCGGCCGGCGTGGAGGTGATCGTCGGCACCTGCCCGGACCTCGGCTCCGTCGAGCCGGTCTACCAGCCGCTGCGCTGGCTGGCCCGCCGGATGAGCCGGCAGCTGGCCGCTGCGCAGACCATCGCGGTGGTCGGCGTGGGCGGCCGTACGGTCTCGCTCGGCGACCTGCTGGGGCCGGAGTTCGAGGCCAGGCCGCGCGAGCTGTTCGGCCCGGACAACTTCCATCCCTCCGCCGAGGGGTACGCGACCGCCGCCATGGCCGTGCTGCCGACGCTGTGCGCCGCGCTCGGCGTGTGGCCGCAGACCGACGAGCGGCCGGACGTGCGGCGCGGCGAGGGCTTCCTGCCGGTCGCGCAGGCCGCGGCGGAGGCGGCCGCCGAGGGCGGCACCGAGGTCACCGCGGCGCGGGACGCCGAGTCGGGTCCGCGCGGGCGCTGGGCGCTCATCAAGCGGCGCAGGCGGCGGCTGCTGGCCGAGGAGCACCCGGAGCAGGACGCCGCGGACACCGCGGCCGAGGAGCGGGCCGCGCACCGGTCGGCGTAGCTGCCGCGGTGCGGGGTACGGGCGTAGCATCGTCGGGTAAGCAAGCGCTCAGAAAGTAGCCCGCGTCACAGCGGTCCGCTGGTGACCCGCCGCGATACCTGCGGGTGACTTTCCAGCGGGTCCGTGGCCGCGGGTCCGGCGTCCTGATGGCCAGGGCGCCGAACCCGCGGGGGACGCCCGGTCACGGAACCGCCGCACCACGACCCACGCACCACGACCCACGCACCACGCCCGCCCGCAGCTAGCCGAGGAGTGTCGCGATGCCAGAAGCCGTCATCGTCTCAGCCGCCCGTTCGCCCATCGGTCGCGCCTTCAAGGGGTCGCTCCAGGAGCTGCGCCCCGACGACCTGGCCGCCACGATCATCAGCACCGCGCTCGCCAAGGTGCCGCAGCTCGATCCGCACGACATCGACGACCTGATGCTGGGCTGCGGCCTGCCGGGCGGCGAGCAGGGCTTCAACCTGGGCCGGATCGTCGCGGTGCAGATGGGCATGGACCACCTGCCGGGCTGCACCGTCACCCGGTACTGCTCCTCGTCGCTGCAGACGACCCGGATGGCACTGCACGCCATCAGGGCCGGCGAGGGCGACGTCTTCATCTCGGCGGGTGTCGAGATGGTGTCGCGCTTCACCAAGGGCAACTCCGACAGCCTGCCCGACACGATGAACCCGGTGTTCGGCGAGGCCTTCGCGCGTACGGCGGCGCGCGCCGAGCAGAGCGGCGCCGACTGGCACGACCCGCGCGAGGACGGCCTGCTGCCGGACGCGTACATCGCGATGGGGCAGACCGCGGAGAATCTGGCGGCGCTCAAGGGCATCACGCGGCAGGACCAGGACGAGTTCGGCGTGCGGTCGCAGAATCTGGCCGAGAAAGCGCTGCAGAACGGCTTCTGGGAGCGCGAGATCACCCCGGTGACGCTGCCTGACGGCACCGTGGTGGCCACGGACGACGGCCCGCGGGCAGGGGTGACCCTGGAGGGCGTCCAGGGCCTCAAGCCGGTCTTCAGGCCCGACGGCACCGTGACCGCGGGCAACTGCTGCCCGCTCAACGACGGCGCCGCCGCACTGGTCGTCATGTCGGACACCAAGGCGCGGGAGTTGGGCGTCACCCCGCTGGCCCGGGTGGTCTCCACCGGCGTGTCCGGGCTCTCCCCGGAGATCATGGGCTACGGCCCGGTGGCGGCCTCGCAGCAGGCGCTGCGGCGGGCCGGGATGTCGATCGGCGACATCGACCTGGTCGAGATCAACGAGGCCTTCGCCGCGCAGGTCATCCCGTCCTACCGCGACCTGGGCATCGACCTCGACCGGCTGAACGTCAACGGCGGCGCCATCGCGGTCGGCCACCCGTTCGGCATGACCGGCGCGCGCATCACCGGGACCCTCATCAACAGCCTGCAGTTCCACGACAAGCAGTTCGGCCTGGAGACCATGTGCGTCGGCGGCGGCCAGGGCATGGCGATGGTGATCGAGCGGCTTTCGTGACCCTCCGCCAACAGCCGACTCCGTAACGCGGGATTGTGACGCAAGTCGCAACCAAATCGCCCCCGGGATGTGATTTTCCCTGGGGGCGGTGCATTGGTGCAGGTCAGACGCCACATACAAAAACCGGACAGTCTCCCAGACCCGCCCAAGCCATGACTTTCCGCACTGCAAAGGCCACGGGTTTAGCGGCACAGTGAGGTGAGGGGGAGTTTCGTCCGCCGTTCAGGTGGGCATTGCTCGGGTCGCGTCAGTCGGGAGAACGTCAGTGAGTGCCAACTTCACCGTCCTGCTGGTCGCCGCGGGTCTCGCCGTGGCGGCAGGCTCCGCCGCTCTGCTCACCGCCCGTGGCGTACGCCGCGAGCTGTCCGCACTGCGCCAGGACCTGGCCGGCCTGCGCCTGCCCGAGCAGCGCGCGGCGGCCGGCGAGATCAGGACCGCGGTGGCCGACGCCCTCGCCGACGAGCGGGAGCGCGAACTCGCCGAGGCCCGCGCCTTCTGGGCCGAGCAGGAGGCCCGCGAGAGCGCCGGCGAGACCACCCTCTTCCGCGGCGGCCTGACCGGCGGCGGCACCGACGGCGTGCTGCCCGGCAACGACTACGAGGTGCCCCCGGTCCTGCCCTTCCTGCCCCGGCAGGCCGACTTCGCCGGGCTCGACGCGGGCTACGACGCCGGACTCGAAGCCGACACCGCGGAGGCGCCCGAGGCCACGCTGCCCGCGCCGGGCGCGATCCCGCACCCGTCGGGCCCGGACTTCGCGCCGTCCCCTGTCGTCGCCTCGCAGGACCAGACCGCCGACCGGCTGGCCGACCTCGCCGACGCCCGCGTGCCGCTCTCCGACGTCCGCCCCGGCCCGCTCGGCACGCTCGACGTCTACGTCTTCGCCGACGGCACCACGCTGTGCATGACGCCGGGTCACCGGGAGACCGCGCTGCGGCTGTGCGACGCCCTGGACCGCGGCGACGTCCCGGTGCTGCGCGGCGGTTCCGCGATAGCCGGCGCCTACGCGCTGACCTTCGCCTTCGGCGAGGAGAGCGTCTACGTGCTCGCCGACCGGGTGGTCGCCTCGCTCTGAGCGGCCCTACGCCCGGCGCTGGTCGACGGCCCTGGCCGCCCGCGCCACCCGCTCGCGCGCCTGGGCCAACAGCTCCCGGTGCTCCGGCAGCCGCGTCACCGCGACGAGCTCCCGCCCGGCCAGCACGAGTTGGTCGCCCACCACGAAGACGCCGTCGTCGGGCATCACGTACGGCTCGCGACCGGGGAACTCCAGCAGCTGCGCCTCGCGGTCGAGCCAGCGCGCCAGCTCCAGGCCGGCGGCCGCGGCGCCCTCCTGGAGCCTGCGCTGCGGAAGCGCCCGCAGGCGCCCCGCGAGGCGCTCGACGGCGGCGGTGAGATCGGTGTGCGGATCCTGGTCGGGATCGGTGCGCTCCGGCATGACGTGACCCTACCGGGGTACGGGAGTCACCCTCGCACCCATATCCGCACGTCCGCGATGGTTGCCAACGACCGGCCTCTCGGGCACGGTGGGGTGACCGGACCACATACCGGAGGCGCCGATGTCCCAAACGCACTTCTCCGAGGAAACCCACCGGAATCTGCTCGACCGCATCCCGCACTGCACCGGCCGCGAGGTGAGCGACTGGCTGTCCGCCCTCGACGACGGCCCGTCGTTCTTCCGCTTCGACGACAAGGTCAGCTGGCTCCGCTCGGAGCACGACCTCTCCTACGGACACGCCAAGGCCATCGTCCACGAGTACGACCTGCGGCGGGCCGCGCGCAATCTGCTCTGACCCCGCCCCACCCCCACACGACGCCGACGGGCGGCCGGGAAGCGTCGCTTCCCGGCCGCCCGTTGAGCGGTCGCGGCTTGTGGACGGTCAGTCGCGGAGGATCGCGATCAGCCGCAGCAGCTCCAGGTAGATCCACACCAGTGACAGCGTCAGCCCGAAGGCGGCCAGCCAGCTCTCCTGGCGCGGGGCCCCGCCCCGGATGCCGTCCTCGACCTGCTTGAAGTCCAGCGACAGGAAGAACGCGCCCAGTGCGATGCCGAGCAGGCAGAAGACGATGCCGAGCGCGCCGGTGCGCAGCCCCAGCCCGTCGGCGTTGCCGAAGGCGGCGAAGAGCAGGTTCACCAGCATCGCCAGCACGAAGCCGACGGCGACGGCCAGTCCGATCCGCTGGTAGCGGGCGGTGACGCGGATGATCCGCGCCCGGTAGGCGACGAGCATGCCGGCGAAGACCGCCATGGTGCCGAGCACCGCCTGGACCGGGGCACCTTGCCACGCCTCGTTGTAGATCCGGCTGATTGCCCCGAGGAAGACCCCCTCGAAGAGGGCGTAGCCGAGGATCAGGGCGGGTACGGGCGTGCGCTTGAACGCCTGCACCATGGCCAGCACGAACGCGATCAGGGCCGCGCCCACCGCCAGGCCGTAGTTGTCGGGCAGCGCGACCCAGCCGAGCACCGCGCCGACCGCGACGGTGCCGAGCGTCATGCCCGTACGCCTGACGACGTCCTCGATCGTCATCGTGCCGGCCGGCGCGGCGACGGCGGCGGGCGCGGCGTACGCCTGCTCGAAGCCTACGGCGGTCAGCGGCTGCCCCTGGTCGTAGGGATTGCGCGGGGCCTGCGCGTACGGGTTGCCGCCCTGCCGGACACCGCCGGGCACACCCTGGGCGCCGCGGGCGCCCTGCGACTCGAAGCCGGCGTAGTCGTTCCCGTGGGTGAAACCCCGCCGGGAGAGGACCGGGTTGCTGCTCCTCATTTCGCTCCTCCATGGCCGCGTCCTGCAGCTCTTCGTCAAGAGTAATGGCCTGGCAAAAAATCGGCCTTCCCCACGGCAGTGATCTTCCCCGGTTGCCGAATCGCACGCGGCCGGCACCCGGACGCCGCCCGCATGCGCGAGGAGCGGCGCCACGTCCGGCGCGATTCATGGTGGACGGTGGCGCTCCGGCGCGGTATCACTGAAGAGTGCAGACGAACATGCGTTCGAACACCAGGGAGCAGGCCATGCCACGCCCCGACCACACCCGCGCCCTGCACGCGGCGCTGCTGACCGCGGCCCGCGGTCTGCCCGTCATCCCGCTGTCCCGGACGAAGCTGCCCGCCGTCCGGTCCCCGCACCGCGACGAGCCGCGCTCGGCGGTCATGTGCCGCGGCGAGTGCGGCAGGCCCGGGCACGGCGTGCACGACGCGACCACCGACCCGGCGCGTATACGCGCGCTGTTCGCGGTGGCGCCCTGGGCCACCGGCTACGGCGTGGCCTGCGGGCGCGGGCCGCACCATCTGATCGGCCTCGACCTCGACGTCAAGCACGGGGCCGACGGGATCGGCGCGCTGCGCGTGCTGGCCGGGACCCACGGCTTCACGGTGCCCGACACCGTCACCGTGCTCACCCCGAGCGGCGGCCGCCACCTGTGGCTGACGGCGCCGGGTCCGGTCCCCAACTCGGCGGGCAGGCTCGCCCCCGGCATCGACGTGCGCGGCGAGGGCGGCTACGTGGTCGGCCCGGGTTCGCGCACGGTGGCGGGCCGCTACCTGCTGGCCCCCGGCGGCGCGGACCGCCCGCTGGCCGCCGCGCCGGCCGTGCTGCTGCGGCTCGCCGTCCCCCCGCCCGCGCCCTACGAGCGGCAGGCCCGGCACGCGGCAGGGCCGCGGCACCCCGCCGAGAAGCGGGCCGCGGCCCTGGTGCGGTTCGTGCTGGATTCGCACGAAGGCGAGCGCAACGGGCGGCTGTTCTGGGCCGCCTGCCGTGCCTACGACGCCGGCCTCGGCGACGTCCTGGCGCCGGCCCTGGTGACGGCCGCGGTGCACACCGGTCTGACCGAGCGGGAGGCCGCCGCCACCGTGGCGTCGGCCGGACGGCTCAGGGCCGCCCCGCACGGATGATGCGGGACGGCCGGCTCTCATCGGGCCGCCGCGGGAGCGGTCGGCGGCGGCCGGCGGACACGGTCAGGCGAGGACGCGCTGGTGCAGCGCGGTGACCGCCTTGCGGGCCGAGCTGAACGCCCCGTGCTGCCAGGCGTCCATGTAGCTGAGCCAGTCGCCGGCGAAGTAGACGTGCCCGGTGGGCTCGTTGAGCGGCTTGTACCGGGCGTGGTCGGGGCCGCCGGGGGTGCTGTGCCAGGCCGCCTCCTGGTAGGGGAACTGCCGCCAGTGGTGGGAGAAGGACGTGGCCAGCTCGCTGCGGTACTTCTCCCCGTAGATCTTCACGCCCGCCGCCACGGCACGGGCCTCGCGGTCCTTGGGGCTGAGCAGCGCGTAGGAGTCCGCGTGGGAGCCGGTGTTGTAGTAGCCGATCATCACACCGCGCTCGCCGTGGAAGCCGTAGGACGGGTGCCAGATGTGGGTGACGTCGAGGTCGGTCTCGGTGATGCCGCCGTAGATCCGGTGGTCGGTCTCCCACCAGCGGGAACGGTATTCCAGGCCGATCTTGCCCGCCGAGGAGGGAGTGATGGCCTGCAGCGCGGTCTGCACGTCCGCGCCGAGGTTGTGCGGGACCTTCGCGAGGATGTTCGGCGGCATCGCGGCCACGCAGTAGTCGGCGTCGATGACCCTGGTGCGGCCGCTCTGGGTGTAGGTCACGCTGACGCCGTGCGCCTTGTCGGTGACCTGGGTGACCGCGCAGCCGGTGCGGACCTTGTGGGTGCCGATCGCCCGGGCCAGCGCGTGCGGGATACGGTCCATGCCGCCGACCGGCTGGAACATCAGCATGGCCTGGTCGAATTCGAACTCGAAGGCGAAATAGCGGCCGACCCCGGTGGCGAAGATCTCCGAGGCGCTGGGCACATCGGCGTTCACCACACCGGGAGTACCGGCGGCGGCCGGCCAGACGGAATAGCCGCGGCGCGAACTTCCGGTGTAATCCAGCGTGTTTCCCAGGTCGCCGTAGTCCTTGAGGAACTCCATCAGGCGTTCCCGGTCGGCGGCCGTCAGCGCCTGGTCAAGGGCTCCCTGGTCGGAGGCCTTGGCCAGCAGCTCGGTCACGTAGCCGAAGACGTCGGCCTTGGCGGCGCGGTAGCGCATCGGCGCGGTCATGCCGGCCGACTCGTTGTAGAGGTAGGTGTCGGCGTTGACGTTGGTGAAGACCTCGATGGGCACGCCGAGTTCACGGCAGTAGTCGAGGGTGACCATCCACTGGGCGATCCGCGCGGGGCCGGCGTTCATGTACTGGCCGTCGGAGAAGCGCGCGGTCTGCTTGTTGCCGTACAGGTCGGTGGTCCTGTCACCGCCTCTGACCGTGAAGTTGCGGCCGCCCGGCCGGTCGCGGGCTTCCAGGATCGTGCAGTCGTAGCCCGCCTTGCCGAGCTCGTAGGCGGTGGTCAGGCCGGCTATGCCGCCGCCGAGCACGACCACCTTGGCCGCGGCCCTCCCGGTGAGGCTGAAGTCCCCCGGGCGCGGGGCCCGGAAGGCCGCCTCGCGGGACGCCGCCTCGGCGGTGGGGGTGAGGCCGAGCGCCCCCATGGTGGCGAGCATCGCGCCCGCCCCGCCCGTCGCGCCGACGGCGCGCAGAAAGGCACGTCGATTGAGCTGGGTCATCTGTCATGTCCCCTTTCGCTGCTGGCGCAGGGGACTTTCGCAGCGCCGCGTTACGCGTGATCGCTCGGCACATGTCACCGAGGTAAGGGGAACCTCCGCCCGGCGCCCACTACAGGGGGCCGGGACCTGCGGGTGAGCCGGGCGGCCGGCCGCGAACGGCGGGCCGCAGCACGGCGGATGACGGCGCGTGACAGGACGCCGTACGGTGTGGTGCGTGTGGTGCGGCAAAGCCGGTGCTCCCACGGTGTGCCCGCGTCACCCGGCGTTCGCGGGCGCTGCGCGCCCTTCCCGCCCTTCTCACGGACCAGCCACCCTGGGGGTGAGTGCCCGGAGCCGGACTTGAACCGGCACGCCCACGACGGGGCAGCGAGGTTTAAGCTCGCCGTGTCTGCGTTCCACCATCCGGGCCGGCGGGGCGCAGAGAAAAGCGTATCGGGGACGGCGGATCCGAACAGGGCGTCCCACTTGTCATGTTGTCTTATTTTAGGGGTTACTGACGGCCCATCAGCGGTCCTGCAGTGCAAGCCAGGCTGCCCAGGCCGTCAACCCCGCGTCCACAGTTGCCCCGCACAAGTGACGTGAAATCGCTCCCCCAACCGCGACAAACGCGCCAACACGGCCCTTCCGGTGGCGCGTCCAGGCCACACCCCCGGAGCCGGTCGAACAACCGGCCCTGGGACGGCCACCCGACGCGGGCCAGGCGGGATTCCTCAGACACGGCCCTACGACAGCCACCCGCCGCGGGTCGGCGGCATGCCGGAGGTGCCGTCCGGGTCGGTGCGGACCGCGAGCACCTGGTTGACGCCGATCCGGTTGCGCTCGAACGACAGCGCGGACGCCGCCATGTACAGCCGCCAGACCCTGGCCCGGCCGACGGTGGTCGCGCGGGCGGCCTCGTCCCAGTGCGCCTCCAGATTCGCCACCCAGGCCCGCAGCGTGCGCCCGTAGTGCTCGCGCAGCGCCTCCACGTCCCGCACCTCGAAGCCGGCGTCTTCCAGCCGCGCCACGGTCGCGCCGACCGGGGACAGCTCGCCGTCGGGGAAGACGTAGCGGTCGATGAACTCGTCGATGCGGTAGGCCCTCTCGTCGCGCAGCGGCCGCCGGGCGATCTGGTGGTTGAGCAGCCGGCCGCCGGGGAGCAGCAGGTCGTAGAGCGTGCGGGCGTACTCCAGATAGCGCTCGGTGCCGACGTGCTCGGCCATCCCGATGGACGAGATCGCGTCGTACGGTCCGTCGGCGACGTCGCGGTAGTCCTGCACCCGGATCTCGATCCGGCCCGCCAGGCCGGCCTCGGCGACACGCTTGCGGGCGAAGGCCGCCTGCTCCACGGACAGGGTGATGCCGGTGGCCCGCACCCCGTAGTGCTCTGCCGCGTGCATCACCATCGAGCCCCAGCCGCAGCCGACGTCCAGCAGCCGCTGTCCCTCCCGCAGGCTCAGCTTGCGGCAGACCAGGTCGAGCTTGGCGCGCTGCGCCTCCTCCAACGTGGTGTCCTTCTCCGGCCACACGGCGCAGGAGTAGACCATGCTCGGGCCGAGCACCAGCCCGTAGAAGTCGTTGCCCACGTCGTAGTGGTGGGCGATGGCCGCCTTGTCCCGGCGCCTGCTGTGGGCGATACCGGCGCGCCGGCGGACCTCCTCGGGCGGCGGCGAGGGGGGCAGGCCGGGTCCCGCGAGCGCCAGGGCCTCGCGGGCGAGGCGGTAGCTTCCGGGGTCGCGCAGCACTTCGGCGAGGCGGCGGGCGGCCCCTACCGTGCCGCCGCCGGGCGCCGGATCCGGCTCGCCCCGCTCCCACAGCAGCCCGGAGAGCCGGTCGAGCGCCTCGTAGAGGTCGCCCTCCACCGTGAGGTCGCCGGCCACCCAGGCACGGGTCAGGCCCAGCTCCCCCGGTCGCCACAGCAGCCGGCGCAGGGCGCGGCGCCGGCGCAGGACCAGGACGGGTGCGCCGGCCGGCCCGGCCTCACTGCCGTCCCAGGCGCGCACGCGCAGCGGGAGCGGTCTGGAGAGGGCGTGTTCGGCGAGTTCGAAGATGCGATGAGCCGCGTCAGCCATGCATCCGAGCCTACGACTGAAAACCGCCGTTGACCCGTAAATCTACGTTGCGGATACACGCACTTCGCCCGGACGGCGGTTGCCGAAGGGTCCGGGGACGCCGTAAGGGCGCCCGCACCACGGATGGCGGGCGCCCTCACGGCGTTGTACGGGGTGCGGCGCGGGCCGCGGCGTCAGGCGGCGCCGGCCTTCTCGGTCTCGGCGGCCTTGGGCTGCTGGGCCACGACCGGAGCCGGGGCGGGGCGGGCCGCCTCGTAGAACTCCTCGCGGGGGTTCTCGATGGCGCCGAGGGAGACGACCTCGCGCTTGAGGAACATCCCGAGGGTCCAGTCGGCGAACACCCGGATCTTGCGGTTCCAGGTCGGCACCGCCATGCCGTGGTAGCCGCGGTGCATGTACCACGCGAGGCGGCCCTTGACCTTGATCCTGGCCTTGCCGACCACGATCATCGCCACGCCCTTGTGCAGGCCGAGCCCGGCGACGGCACCCTTGTTGGCGTGCTTGTACTCCTGCTGCGGGAAGCCGCGCAGCCCGGAGATCACGTTGTCGCCGAGCACCTTGGCCTGGCGCAGCGCGTGCTGGGCGTTCGGCGGGCACCAGGCGCCCTCGCCCGCGGCGAGGTCCGGCACCTGGGCGTTGTCGCCGGCGGCCCAGATGTAGTCGGTGCCGCGCACCTGGAGCGTCGGGACGGTGTCCACGTGGCCGCGCGGGCCGAGCGGCAGGCCGAACTTGGCCAGCGCCGGGTTCGGCTTGACGCCGGCCGTCCACACGATGGTGGAGGCGTCGACCTCCAGGCCGTTGGCCAGGATCACGTGCTTGTCCACGCAGGAGGTCATCGAGGTGCTGAGGTAGACCTCGATGCCGCGCTCCTGCAGGTGCTCAAGACCCCACTTGCCCAGCTGCGGACCGACCTCGGGAAGGATCTTGTCGGCGGCGTCGACCAGGATGAAGCGCATGTCCTCGCGCTTCACGTTCGGGTAGTACGCGGCCGCGTCGCGCGCCATGTCCTCGACCTCGCCGATGGTCTCCGCGCCCGCGAAGCCGCCGCCGATGAAGACGAAGGTCAGCGCCTTGCGGCGGACGTCCTCGTCGGTCGTGGAGTCGGCCTTGTCCAGCTGCTCCAGCACGTGGTTGCGCAGGCCGATCGCCTCCTCGACACCCTTCATGCCGATGCCGTTCTCGGCCAGGCCGGGGATCGGGAAGGTCCGGGAGACCGCGCCGAGCGCGATCACCAGGTAGTCGAAGGGAAGCTGGTAGGACTCGCCGACCAGCGGCTCGACCGTGGCGACCTTGCGGTCCTGGTCGATGTCGGCGACCCGCCCGGTCAGCACCTCGGCCCCGGGCAGCACGCGCCGCAGCGGGACGACGACGTGACGCGGGGAGATGCTGCCTGCTGCCGTCTCGGGAAGGAAGGGCTGGTACGTCATGTACGAGCGCGGGTCGACGACCGTGACGGTCGCCTCGCCGTACCGCATCTTCTTCATGATGCGACGCGCCGCGTACAGGCCGACGTAACCGCCGCCTACTACGAGGATCCGTGGACGCTCCGTGGTGCTCATGGCATCGAGTATCCAGCACCTGCAGGGGGGTACCTCGTGAGCCCCTTCACAAGGATGTGGACACCCTGTGCTACCCTGCCCGGTTTCGCGACCAGGCACGACGCGGTCCGTGACCGCCGCGACCCGCCCGGCACCCCCGTCCTGGGCGCTGATCAGCGCGGATCATGCGGTGTTCGGCGGCCGGGCGGACAGCTGTCACACCCCCGAAACACGCCGCCGCCAGGGATTCAGCGGGCTGGGCGGGCCCACGCCTGGGAAAATTGGGCCGCTGGGCGGGAACTTCATGTGAAGAGTTTCACAAAGCTTTTTCCGCGGGCCCGTCGGCGGCCGCGAAGGCGATGCCGTCGAGGATGTCGTGCTCGCTCACCACGACCTCGTCGGCCCCGGTGTGCTCCATGATCCGCAGCAGCACCAGGGCGCCCGCGCCGATCACGTCGACCCGCCCCTCGTGCATCACCGGGATGGCCGCGCGCTCGGCGTGGGTGGCCGCGAGCAGCCGCCCGGTGACCGTCCTGACCTGGGCGAGGCTGATCCTGGCGTGGTGGATCGCCACGGGGTCGTAGGCGGGCAGTGCCAGCGCGACCGCGGCGACCGTGGTGACCGAGCCGGCCAGGCCGACGAGCGTACGGGCACGGTCCATGGGGACGGTGCGGGACGCCTCGGCGAGCGCCGCGTCGATGTCGGCGGTCATCGCGGCGACGGTCGCCGGCGTCGGCGGGTCGACCGGCCCGCCGTCCCGCACGATGTGACGCTCCGTCAACCTGACGCAGCCGATGTCCACCGACCGTGCCGCCGTCACCGCGTCGGCGCCGAGCACGAACTCCGTCGACCCGCCGCCGATGTCGACCACCAGATACGGCGTCAGCAGGTCCTGGCGCCCGGCCAGTTCACGGGTGGCCCCGGCGAAGGACAGCGCCGCCTCCTGGTCGCCCGTGATCACCTCGGGCTCCACGCCCAGCAGGTCCACCACGCCCCGCACGAAGTCGTGACGGTTCTCCGCGTCCCGCGACGCGGAGGTGGCGACGAAGCGGACGCGGGACGCCGGGACGCCGTGCTCCCTGATCACCTCGGCGTATTCGCGGCAGGCGGCGAAGGTGCGCTCCAGCGCCTCGGGCGCCAGCCGTCCGGTGCGGTCCACGCCCTGGCCGAGCCGGACGATCCGCATCCGCCGGTCCAGGTCCTTCAGCGTGCCGGTCGCCGGGTCCACGTCGGCGACCAGCAGCCGGATCGAGTTGGTGCCGCAGTCGACGGCGGCGACGCGGGTCGTCATGAGGTCTCCTCGGTCGATCCGGTGCCGGTGGTGCCGGTGCCGGTGCTGCCGGTGCTTCGGGTGTCCCGGGGGGCCGCGGCGCCGGCTGGTTCGGCTGCTTCTGCTGCGTCGGCTGCTTCTGCGTCCTGCCGCAACGGGACGCACGGCCCCTTGGCCCACCAGTCCGGCAGCATCGCCAGCGCCTCGTCGCCCAGCGGGTTGACGCCGGGGCCCGCCGCCAGGGCGTGGCCGACCAGCACGTGCAGGCACTTGACCCGGTCGGGCATGCCGCCCGCGCTGGGGAAGCCGTCGAGCACCTCGACGGCGTCCCGGCGCGCGATGTAGTCCTCGTGGGCGGCCCGGTAGGCGGTCGCGAGCTCCGCGTCCTCGGCCAGGCGCGCGGTCATCGTCTTCATCACGCCCTCCGCCTCCAGCGTGCCGATCGCCGAGGCGGCGCGCGGGCACGTCAGGTAGTACAGCGTCGGGAAGGGCGTGCCGTCCTCCAGCCGGGGCTGCGTCTCGACCACGTCGGGATTGCCGCACGGGCAGCGGTGCGCGACCGCGCGCAGCCCCCGCGGCGGGCGGCCGAGCTGCGCCTGGACGGCGGCGGCGTCCGCCGGGCTGACGGGGGTGGGATTCTGCTGGGAGGTGTTCATGTGCCGTTCTGTGTCTGGTGGCCGTCTCTGGATCTGTGCCCGGTCGGCAGGGCGGTGGTCACGGGCGGCGGGGCGGTGCGGCGCGCTCCGTCCGCCCGTCGCTCACTGCCGTGGCGGTGCCGCCGCGTCGGCGTGGTCCACGCCGTCCCACAGGTTCGCGTACCAGGGCCGGTGCGCGGCCGCGGCCGCCTGGCCGCCGTCGTCGCCGGGGCTGCCGGCGCTCTTGCGCTTCGCCCCCGCCGCGCCCTGCGTGTCGCCGGTGGGCGCTGGACTGGCCACGGAGTAGCCGTTCTCACCCGGCATCACATAGTGCAGCTGCTTGCGGGCCTGGGTGCGGACGTACTCCGGGTCCTGCCAGCGTGCCTTCTGCTCGCGCAGCTGCTCCACCTTCTGGTGCGCCTGCTGCGCCTCGCGGCGCTGGTCGGCGATGTCCGAACGCTGCGCGATGTACTGCCGCATCGGATAGGCGAGGGCGATCACCAGGGCGCACAGCACCAGCGCGAGCAGCGCCGCGCGTCCGGTGAGCTTGTTGCGGCGGGCCGGGCGCCGGGCCGCGGCGGCACGATAGACCCGCGCGTGCGCCTCCTGCCCGATGGCCTTGAGCCGGGCCGCGGTGGAGAACCGGTCGGACCCCACGCCGTCGCTCCCCTCGTACGTCCGGCAGGACGCACGCACGTCCTGCGGGACCGAACATACTGCCCCGTCCGTCCGTACGCCGGTACGTCCCCGCCCGCGGTGAGGAACCGGGGGCGGGGACGCACCGGCGCGGGGGCGCTCCCCCGGCCGCCTCGGCCCTGCCGTGCGGCGCCGGCCGTACCGCGTACGGCCGTGCGGTGTCAGTCCTTGAAGCGCGGGAAGGCGCTGCGGCCGGCGTAGACCGCGGCGTCGTCGAGGATCTCCTCGATACGCAGCAGCTGGTTGTACTTCGCGACGCGCTCGGAGCGGGCCGGGGCGCCGGTCTTGATCTGGCCGCAGTTGGTGGCGACGGCCAGGTCGGCGATCGTGACGTCCTCGGTCTCGCCGGAGCGGTGCGACATCATGCACTTGTAGCCGCTGCGCTGGGCCAGCTCGACGGCGTCCAGCGTCTCGGTCAGCGAGCCGATCTGGTTGACCTTCACCAGCAGCGCGTTGGCCGTGGCGTTGTCGATGCCCTTCTGCAGGCGCTCCGGGTTGGTGACGAACAGGTCGTCGCCGACGATCTGCACCTTGGCGCCGAGGCGGTCGGTCAGCACCTTCCAGCCGGCCCAGTCGTCCTCGAACAGCGGGTCCTCGATGGAGACCAGCGGGTAGGCGGCGACCAGCTCCTCGTAGTACTCGGTCATCTCGGCGGCTGAGCGCTGCTTGCCCTCGAACGCGTAGGTGCCGTCCTTGTAGAACTCGGAGGCGGCCACGTCCAGGGCGAGCGCGATGTCCTGGCCGGGGGTGTAGCCGGCCTGCTTGATCGCTTCGATGATCAGGTCGAGGGCGTCGCGGTTGGAGCCGAGGTTCGGCGCGAAACCGCCCTCGTCGCCCAGACCCGTGGACAGGCCGCGGGTCTTGAGCACGCCCTTGAGGGTGTGGTAGACCTCGGCGCCCCAGCGCAGCGCCTCGGAGAAGGACTCCGCGCCGATCGGCGCGATCATGAACTCCTGGATGTCGACGTTGGAGTCCGCGTGCGACCCGCCGTTGAGGATGTTCATCATCGGGACCGGCAGCACATGGGCGTTCGGGCCGCCGAGGTAGCGGAACAGCGGCAGGTCGGAGGCCTCGGAGGCGGCGTGCGCGACCGCCAGCGACACGCCGAGGATGGCGTTGGCGCCGAGCGAGGACTTGTCGGGAGTGGCGTCCAGGTCGAACATCGCCTGGTCGATCAGCCGCTGCTCGGTGGCGTCGTAGCCGACCAGCTCCGGGCCGATCTGCTCGATCACGGCGAGGACGGCCTTCTCGACGCCCTTGCCCTGGTAGCGGTTCTTGTCGCCGTCGCGGAGTTCGAGGGCCTCGAATGCGCCGGTGGATGCGCCGGACGGCACCGCGGCGCGGCCCGTGCTGCCGTCATCGAGGCCGACCTCGACCTCGACGGTGGGGTTGCCTCGCGAGTCGAGGATTTCCCGGGCTACGACGACGTCGATGGACGGCACGTTGTCTCCTTCAGATGATGTCTTCTCGTCTTTTCCGGGACGAGCCTAACCGCCCCGGGTGCCCGTGCCGGTTCCCGGCCCGGCCCCTGAGACGGAAAACCGGCCGGGCACGCGGCGCCCCCGAGGGCGGGCCGCGTGACCGGCCGGTCGGTGAGGTTCCCGCCGGGCGGTCAGCCGAGGTACAGCTGCTGGCCCGGGTAGATCAGGTCGGCGTCCTTGACGCTGTCCTTGTTGAGCTCGAAGAGCTTGTGCCAGCCGCCCGCCACGTGGTGGCTGGCGGCGATGCGCGACAGGGTGTCGCCGGAGACGACGGTGTAGTCGCCCTTGCGGGCGGTGTGCCGCTTCCAGTCCGTGGCGGTGTGCTTGGCCGGGGTGGCCTTCTTCGCCGGGGTGGCCTTCTTCGCCGGGGTGGTGGCCTTGGCAGGCGTGGAGGTGCTTGCCGAGGACGACGAGCCGCCGGTGTTGATGTCGGGCGACGGGCCGCCCGCGGTCAGGCCGCCGGCCGACGCGCAGGACCAGGCGCCGGGGCCCTGGATGGCGAGCAGCTTCTCGGCGGCCGCGATCTGCTGGTCCTTGGTGGCCAGGTCGGCGCGGGCCGCGTACTGCAGGCCGCCGGCCGCCTCCCAGCTGGACTGCGAGAACTGCAGGCCGCCGTAGTAGCCGTTGCCGGTGTTGATCGACCAGTTGCCACCGGACTCGCACTGGGCGACGGCGTCCCAGGTGGCCACCGAGGCGGCGGACGAGGACGTGGCGCCGATCAGCGGTATGGCGATGGCGGTGCCGGCGACTCCGGCGAACGTGGCGAAACGGACCATCTTCGAGGCGCGACGGTGCTTACCCATGTGTGTGTTCCTCACCGACGCCTACGAGGTCAGCTGTCGGGTTCGGACGTGAGTTGCCCGGCCGGCACCGCGGTGTTGGACGCGGATGCCCGGCTTCACCCCGAGCCGGACCGGTGGCGTTCACGCAGCGGCGACGTGCTGTCCGCGCTGCGCGGCGTACTGCCTCTGGTCCGGCGGAAGACCGTGGGTCCCCCGCTCCTGCCTGCGGCGCTTTCGCGTCGACTGTTCCCGTGGGGGCGGCGGCAGGACTCGGCGTTCCGCTCCGGCGGGGCCCGCTGTGGCGAGCGTTTAGACGTTAAGCACAGGGGGCCCGGTTGAACAAACACTCGCGTTTCGGGCGCCAACTGCCGTCCGGGATTCGGGGAGTGGAAGAACCCGCAGGTCGGACGGCCGGAGCTCAGCAGCGAGCGAGCAGCCGGTCACAGCTCCGGAGAGAGGCTTGTCACATCGCCGCAGGGCACGGAAATACCGTACGTCCGTTTTGTCACCGGGCTTGCCCGGCACGGCTGTTCGGCCTCCCGGCAGCCGGCGTTCACCCCAGGCTGAGAATCTGTCCGGGTTTGATGAGGTTTGGATTGTCGCCGATCAGCTGGTGGTTGACGTCGTAGAGCCGGTGCCAGCCGCCCGCCACATCATGGCCGGACGCGATCCCGGACAGCGAGTCGCCTGCGCCGACCTTGTACGTACCCGGGTCCGTATCGGCGCCGGTGTCCGTATTGCCGGTGGTGACCGTGTCGTTGGCATCCGCGACGTTCGCGGTGACCGCGGAGGATTCGGTACGGGTCGCCCGGTCGGTCGCTGCCAGCGCCTCGTCGGAGGGGCTGTACGGGCGGGCGTGACGCCCGCTCCCGTCCGTGGGCGCGCTGGGGGCCGCGGGGTCGGCGGGAGCGGCCGGAGGGGTGCCGTGCGCCGTTCCGGGGTGGGCGACCGCGCTGGGCGGCACCGAGCCCGTACCGGGGTGGGCGGGCGTACTTGCCGACGGCGGCGCGGTGGTGGTCGGCGTAGCCGGATCGGCCGGCGTGGCCGGCGCCGACGGATCGGCGGGGGTGGTCGTGGGCGTGCCGGAGTCCGCGGGGGTTCCCGGGTCGGCCGGGTCGGCGGGGGTGGTCGGCGCCGGGGTCGCGGTGGCGGTGCTGCCCGGGTCCACGTCCGGCGTGCCGGTGTCCTTGAGCAGTCCTGTGCCCTTCTCGCAGCCCGGCCAGGCGTCGGGGCCGAGGTCGGCCAGGATCTTCTCGGCCACGGCTATCTGCTGCGACCGGGAGGCCAGGTCGGGCCGCGGGGCGTAGGCCGTGCCGCCGTACTGGCTCCAGGTGTCCTGGGTGATGGCGAGGCCGCCGTAGAAGCCGTTGTGCGTGTCGGCGCTCCACAGGCCGCCGGTCTCGCAGACCGCGACCTTGTCCCAGGTGCTCGCGTCCGCGGCGTGCGCGGCACCCGCGCCCGCGCCCAGCAGGGGCAGCGCCAGTCCTGCGCCGGTCGCCGCGACCGTCACCATGGCCGCTGGGGCCTGGCGGGGACGTCGGTGCCTGCCGTTCCCTGACGAGAGCATGCGGTCGCCTTTCCTCACAGCCTTTACGCGCCCGCGCGGCCCGCCGTCACCGGCAACTGCCACGCACCGTAAGGACCGGCGCGTCCCGCGAGCCGTGCGTGCCTCGCGTTGACCGCAGAACGTAGCGTTGTTGGCCCGGGGATCACAAGTCGATGTAGCGCTCGTCACGTCGGGGTCACGGCCCTGACGTGCGGTCAGTTCCGCTGTGCCGCCTCGGGCGTGAAGGCCACCGGCAGCGCCCGCAGCCCACGCATGATCAGGCCGCCGCGCCAGCGCAGGTCGGCGGGCTCGGCGGCGAGCCGCAGGTCCGGCAGCCGGGTGAGCAGCGTCGCCAGTGCGGTCCTGGCCTCCAGCCGGGCCAGCGGGGCGCCCAGGCAGTAGTGGATGCCGTGGCCGTACCCCAGATGCGGGTTGTCGGCCCGCGCGAGGTCGACCGTGTCCGGCGCGGCGAAGCGCGCCGGATCGCGGTCGGCGGCCGCAAGCACCACGAGGACCGGGTCGCCGGCCGCGACCGGCCGGCCGCCGAGGGTCAGCGCGGTGGTCGCGTAACGCCATGTCGCCAGCTCCACCGGGCCGTCGTGGCGCAGCAGTTCCTCCACCGCGCTCTCCAGCAGCGCGCTCTCGCCGCGGGCGAGGGACGCCTGCAGCTCGGCGCGCGGGCCCGGGTGCGTCAGCAGGGTGTGCATGCCGTTGCCGATGAGGTTGACCGTCGTCTCGAACCCGGCGAAGAGCAGGATGAAGGCCATCGCGGCGGCCTCGTTCTCCGTCAGGTGCTCGCCGTGGTCGCCGGCCCTGATCAGACCGGAGATCAGGTCGTCGGGCGGGCCGCCGTCCGCGCCCGCGCCCGCTCCGGCGGCCAGCTCCGCGCGCTTACGGTGGATCAGCTCGACCAGATACGCGCGCATCCGCTTGACCGAACGAGCCACACCGCCGCGCGGGCCGCCACCGTGCCGGATCATCATCCCGGCCCAGTCCCTGAAGTCGTCCTGGTCCTCGGCCGGCACCCCGAGCAGGTCGCAGATCGCGTAAATGGGCAGCGGGAAGGCGAAGTCGTGGATCAGGTCGGCCTCGCCACGCGCCGCGAAGCCGTCCACGAAACGGTCCGTCAGCTGCTGCACCCGCGGGCCGAAGCCGGCCACCCGGCGCGGGGTGAACGCCTTGGACACCAGGCGGCGCAGCCTGGTGTGGTCGGGCGGATCGATGTTGAGCAGATGCGTCATCAGGTCCGCGCTGCGCTCCCCCGGGATGCCGGTCTTGCCGCGCGCGCCGGGCGACTCCGCGTGATGCACCGGATTCTTGCTCAGCCGCGGGTCCGCCAGCGCCTCCCGGGCGTCGGCGTACCGGGTCACCAGCCAGGCCTCGACGCCACTGGGCAGCGTCGTGCGGTGCACCGGGGCGTGCTCGCGCAGCCAGGCGTACGCC
Source organism: Streptomyces sp. NBC_01198 (assembly GCF_036010485.1). NCBI lineage: Bacteria > Bacillati > Actinomycetota > Actinomycetes > Kitasatosporales > Streptomycetaceae > Streptomyces > Streptomyces sp. NBC_01198. The sequence continues at coordinate 5,147,927 of NZ_CP108568.1, read as the reverse complement.
GGGTAGGGGTCGGTGGCGAACTCCCAGGTGAACAGCTCGGGCATCGCGGCGGGCTCGGTCATCCCCCGACCGTACGTGACCGGCGCTACTGCTCCTGAGGGTGCTGCCCGGCCGCCCCGGTCCCGCCCCCGGCCGCCGTCGTGCCCCTCGCTTCGGCCTCCGCGGCGCGGATGGCCGCGCGGTAGCGGCGTGCGGCGTGCCGCAGCGCCGCTTCCGGGTCGATACCCTCCGCCTGGGCCGCGGCGGCCTCGGCCAGCAGATGGTCGCCGAGCGCGGTCTCGTCGCCGTCGAGCGGGACCGGCGGGGTGGCCGGCAGCGGCAGGCCCGCCTCTCGGGCACGGCCGGCGAGCTTGGCCGCGAGCGCCAGCGCGGGGGACGCCGGCGGGACGCCGTCGGTGACCGACTCGCGGGACTTCTCGACGCCCTTGAGCCGTATCCAGTTGGCCCGCACCTGCTCGGGCGTCTCGGCGATCTCGTCGCCGAAGACATGCGGGTGCCGGTGCACCAGCTTGGCCACCAGGCCGGCGGCCACGTCGTCGATCCCGAACGGCTCGTCCGGGTCGTCCTCGGCGATCACCGCGTGGAAGACCACTTGGAGAAGCACGTCGCCCAGCTCCTCGCGCACCGCGTCCCGGTCGCCCTCCTCGATCGCCTCGACCAGCTCGTACATCTCCTCGATGCCGTACTTCGCCAGCTCCTCGTGGGTGCGCTGGCTGCTCCACGGGCACTCGGCCCTGATCCGGTCCATCACCTGCACCAGGTCGAGCAGCCGCGCGCCCGGCAGATCGTAGGAACCGGGCAGCAGCTCCAGGTCGGGCATCGCGACCCGGCCCGAGCCGCCGAGCCTGGCCAGCTCGTCGGTGACGGCCCGGTCGCCCTCTCCGCCGCCCGCGGGCAGATAGACGACCGTGCGGCCGCCGGCCGTCGCCTCGGCCAGCTCGCGGCCGGTGGGCGCCGCCACCTCGACAGCCACGCCCGCCTCCCGCAGGAACGGCAACTGCGGGTGGTCGGGGTCCGCGCACAGCACCCGGTCGGCGCCGCGCAGCGTCTGCCACGCGGGCCAGGACAGCTGGCCGGGCGCCACCCGATGGCTGGTGGTGAGCAGGATCAGCCGGCCGGGGGCGCCTGCGGTGTCGTCGAGGTCGTTCACCCCTTGAACGTACCTCGCGGGTCGGACAACGGCGTCACGCCGCCGGCGCGGCCGAGCCCGGGGTCCTGGTGACCACCCACGGGTCGCTGGCGTCACCGATGATCGCCTTCTTGGCGTCCCAGGCGCCGTAGCGCGGGTTGATCTTCACGCCCAGGCCGGTCGCGGTCTTGGCGATGGCGTTCACGATCGCGGCCTGCCCGCCGTCGCTGCCCGGCTGGAAGCCCAGGTTCACGATCAGCTTGCCGACCAGCGCGTTCGTTCGGAAGAAGCTGTCGGCGCCGGCCGGGACGATGTCGTACTGCTGCAGCAGCGCCGCGTCGAGTGCCTGCTCGCTGCCGCCGAACTGCTGCAGCGCGGCCGCGTGCTGCTGCTGCACCTCGTCGTCGCTGACCGTCACCCCGGCGTCGGCGGCGGCCCGCTCGATGACGGTGTTCTGCACCAGCATGCTCAGCGTCTGGGTCGACAGCTTGCCGCCCGCCGCGACCAGCTGGGCGGCCTGCGGGGAGGCGGCCTGCGCCGCCCGCACCTCGTTGACCTTGTCCTGCAGGGTGGACACGGTGATCCGCTGCCGGCCGACCACGGCCGCGGCGCCGGGCTGCGCCGGTCCCGACCCGCACGCGGTGAGAGCGGGGGACGCCAGCAGCAGGGCGGCTGCGGCGATCGAGACGGCGGTGCGGCGGCGGACCATGGGTGCCTCCCGGCAGGGAACAAGCCTCACGATGCTGATGTGATGATCGAGCACGAGGATATTGATCCTGGGGTGCCGATAGCCAGCACTCCGGCCAACAGGATCCGCACAGCCGCCGCGGCACGTCCCGCGCCGGCCCGCCGTCCGCGGGCCGGCGGGCGGCGGATCAGCCGGTCGGCAGCTTCTCGTCGGAGCAGCCGCCCAGCACCTTGCGCATGGCGTCGCGCTCGGCTGAGGTCACCCACAGGCCGTACTTCTTCTTCACCGCGACCTGCCGCGCCACGTAGTCGCAGCGGTAGGCGGCGTTCGGCGGCAGCCAGGTGGCGGTGTCGCCGTCGCTCTTGCGCCGGTTGGTCGACGAGTCGACGGCCAGCAGGTTGAGCGGGTCGTTGGCGAAGTCCTCCCGCTTGTCGTCCTTCCACTGTGCGGCGCCCTTCTGCCAGGCGTCGGACAGGGCCACGGCATGGTCGATGTCGACCTTGCTCGCACCGCGCGTGTAGGTGATCTTCTTGCCGGTGTAGGGGTCGGCGAGCGTCCCCGACGTCACGATGCACTTCTTCGCGCCGTCCCGGAACGACGTCTGGCGCAGGTCGCGTTTGAGTATGTCGTCGCGTGTGTCGCAGTGGTTGTGGTCGGTGTCCGCCCATGCGGGACCGAAGCGGTCCCGCGAGTAACCGGTCTTCGGCGCCCGGCCCTTCACGGTCAGGTCGCCGACCGCGGCCAGGGCGCTGCCCTTGCCCGCGTGGCCGCTCGGGGCGCTCGCGCCGGAGGACGAGGAACTGCCGGTGCCCGCGTCGACCGTCGGGTCCTTGCAGCCCGCCAGGGTGCCGCCCAGGGCGACGGCGAGGGCCGCCGTGCAGACCAGGGTGCGTGCGGCCCTGGTGTTCGTGTGCGCTGTGTGCGCCATCTGCGCCTCTCAAAGGTCGTCCGGGAGTCCCGGGGCCGGGTCAGGTGGTGGCGGGTCGCCCGGCCGGGTGCGGCGGGCGATGCGAAGAACGGAAGAACATATTGTCAACTGCCTTCCCCCAGCGGCGGAGACTACGGCTCCCCGGACACCGCCACTGCCGCCGACTGCGGCGACCGGATCAATGTCGGCGTGCCGCGATCGGGACCGGCCCTCACCGTGGTCAAGCTGGTGACACCCCGAACCGGGGCGGATCGGGCGAGCCGTGGAGCATGGCGGGGCCGCCGACGCGAAGGGAGGACCCGCGCATGGACGGCGACAGGGACAGTGCGGAGGCCGTACTGCCGGCCCAGGAGTCCGGGCTGCGGGACATCGCCGCGACCGTGCCCGCACGGCGGACGGCCACCGGGCCGGCGGCCGCGCCCGCGGCGGTGCGGCGGTGGCGGCTGCCGGCCCGCCTCGACCCGTGGCTGCTGGCCACCGGCTTCCTGGCCCTCTACGCGGCGCTGTCGCTCTCGCGCTACCGCCGCATGGAGACGATGTCCTGGGACCTGGGCATCTTCGAGCAGGCGGTGCGCGGTTACGCCCATCTGCACGCACCCGTCGCCGACCTCAAGGGGCCGGGCTTCGACGTGCTCGGCGACCACTTCAGCCCGATCACCGCCCTGATCGCGCCCTTCTACCGGGTCTTCCCCACCCCGGCGACCCTGCTGGTCGCCCAGGCGCTGCTGTTCGCACTCTCGGTGGTGCCCGTGACGCGCGCCGCGGCGCACCTGCTCGACCGCGGCCGCGGGCTGGCCCTGGGCGCCGCCTACGGGCTGTCCTGGGGGGTGCAGCGGGCGGTCGACTTCGACTTCCACGAGATCGCCTTCGCCGTGCCGCTGCTGGCCTTCTCCCTCGCCGCGGTGCTGCGGCGGCGCTGGCGGACCGCGATGGGGTGGGCGGTGCCGCTGGTGCTGGTCAAGGAGGACATGGGCGCCGCGGTCGCGATGATCGGCGCGGTGGTGTGGCTGCGGGCCGGCCACGACACCGTGCGCGGCGCCAAAGGCGGCTCCTTCGTCCGCAGTTGGGCGCTCGGCCTGGCGGTCTTCGGCGCCGTCGCCTCGGCCTGGGAGGTCAGCTGGCTCATCCCGGCCTTCCACGGCCCCGGCTACGACGCCCTGAACCACATCAACGGCGACGGGTCCATCACCGCCCACGTCCCGGTGGTCACCGCGCTGCGCACGGTGCTGTGGATCCTGCTGCCGGCCGGCGGGCTGCTCGCGCTCGGTTCGCCGCTGCTGCTGGTCGTGGTGCCGACGCTCGGCTGGCGCTTCCTGTCCCACTACCCGGAGAACTGGGGCACCGCCTGGCACTACAACGCCGTGCTCATGCCGGTGGTCTTCCTCGCCGCGGTGGACCGCGCGGCGCTGCTCGGTGCCCCGGGCCGGCGCTGGGCGCCGGAGTGGCTGCGCTCCTTCGTCCGGGCGGTGCCGCCCGTCATGCTGGGCGCCGCACTCGCCCTGAGCACCCAACTGCCGCTGGCCGGGCTGACGCACCGGGTCGCCTATCAGGTCGACGCCCCGACCAGGGCCGCCAAGCGGGCCCTCGCCGCGATCCCCGACGGTGCCACGGTGGAGGCGAACGTCGGGCCGCTCAGCCGCCTGGTGCGGCGCACCACCGTCTACTGGGTCGGGCAGACCGGCGACCGGGCGCCGGATTACCTGGCGTTCGAGAACCGCTCCGACTGGCTCCAGGACCCCGTCGGCTACGCCCTGCAACTGCACCCGCAGGCCCGCTACTCACTGATCGCCGACGCCGGCGGCTACGTGGTGCTGCGGCGCGACTGAGCAGGCCGCGGCCGTGTTCCCGCCGCCCTCACGCCTGGACCTGGCCGAGCCAGGCCAGGGTCCTGCGGATCTCGGCGGGGAAGGGGTGGTGCGGGCCGTGCACGCGGTCGGCGTCGTAGAGGAGCCGGGTGAGGACGTCGCGGGCGGCCGCCGGGTCGCCGACGGACAGCAGCAGATGGGCCGTCCTGCGGCGGATGTCCAGCGGGGTGCCGGGGCTGGTGGCGGCGTACTGCTCGAAGTACGGCAGCAGCACGCGGTATTCGGACAGCGCGGCCCTGGGGTCGCCGAGCTGCTCCAGGCACTGGGCCGCCTCGTAGCGGAACTGCAGCGCCTGGCGGTCGGCGCCGCCGTACTGCGCGGCGAACTCCTCTGACAGCAGCCGCAGTTCGGGCAGCGCCCGGCGATACTGCCCGTCCTCCATCAACGTCGCCGCGTACTGCTTGCGCAGCGCGCGCAGGACCGGCGAGTGCTCGCCGTGCTTCTCCGCGGCGGCCGGGATGATGCCGCCGAGCAGGTCGACGGCCTGGGTGATCCGGCCGGCGTCAAGCAACCGCTTGACCTCGTCGACGGCCGCCGCCAGGTCGGCGCGCCGCGGCGCCTGCGCCGGCAGCGGGGGCGGCACCGGTGCGGCCACGGCGGGAGCGGGTGCCGCGGCGTGCTCGGGCCAGGGCGCCTGGGGCCGCAGGAAGGGCCGCGTCGGGTCGAGCGGCCCCGGCGCCCGGTGCGCCGAATGCGGCGGCGGAAGCAGCGCGGCCAGCTCGCGGTAGACGTCCAGCGCGCCGGCGGGCCGGTGCTCCGGGTCCTTGCCGAGCAGCCGCAGCACCAGGGACTCCAGCGGCTCGGGCACCTCCGGCCGGAACTGCCGCAGCGGCACGGGCGCCTCGTACAGGTGCCGGTGCAGCACGCCGAGCGCCGTGGTGCCGGCGAACGGCACATTGCCGCTGAGCAGTTCGTGCAGCAGCACGCCGAGCGCGTACAGGTCGGTGCGCGGGCCGACCGCGCCGCCCATCGCCTGCTCCGGCGCCATGTACGCCGGGCTGCCGATCGGCGAACCGGTGTGGGTCAGCCGGGTGGTGTCGGTGTCCATCACCGACGCCACCCCCAGGTCGAGCACCGTGATCGTGCCGTCCGGACGGACCATCACATTGCGCGGCTTGAGGTCGCGGTGGACTATCGGCACCGCGTGCACCGCCGACAGCACGGCGCACAACTGCGCCGCCACCGCCACCGCCCACGGCCACGGATACGGCTCGTGCTCTGCGAGATGGTCGCCGAGATCGGCCCCCTCCACGTACTGCATCACCAGATACAGCTCGTCGCCGTCCGCCCCCGCGTCATGGACGGTCACCAGGCCCGGGTGGTCGACCTGGGCGGTGACCCGGCACTCCCGGTCGAACCGCCGGCGCAGGTCGTCGGCGTCGTCACCGCCGGCGACCTTGTCGGGCCGCAACAGCTTCACCGCGACCCGACGGTCGAGCCGCCGGTCGTACGCCGTCCACACCTGGCCCATGCCGCCCTGGCCGATGACGGTGGACAGTTCGTACCGGCCGGCGATGAGCCGACCGATCACCGGCCCTCCTCCTTGAGGAGGTAGTCGCTCAACTCGTCCAGCTCGGCCCGCACCTGGTCGATCCGCGGCGCCGGGGACTGCCCGGACACGGGCGGCCGGGCGGGCATCGGCGTGTGGGGCGGCATCGGGGTGGGCGTCGGGGTCGGGGTCGGCGCCTGGCTCTGCATCGGCGCGGACCGGGGTATCCCGCCCTGCTCCCGACCCGCGCCCATCGGCGCGGGCACCGGGCCGTACCCGGTCGCGTACGGATTCGGCGGGTATCCGGTCGGCGTCGTGTAGCCGGCCGGCCGGGGCCCCTTGCCCCTGATGTCCATCACGAGGAAGTAGGCGGGGGTGCCGAACATGCACACCAGCACCGTCAACGTTCCCGCGTTGGACTGCCAGGTGTCGGTGTTGTCGTGGGCCAGCCCGACCAGCGTGTAGCCGACGACGATCGCGACGATGTCGATCACCATCAGCGCCCAGTCCAGCGGGTTCTTGCGCACCAGGGCAAGCCGCAGCAGCGAGCCCCACGCGAGGAAGCCGAGTGACAGCACCGGCAGAGCGGTGAAGAGCACGCGCAGCCAGAGCACGGTCGCACGCCCGGCGGGGCGGGGTTGCGGCGGGGCGATGCCGGGGCCGTACATCTGATGCTCCTGGTCGTCGAAGCGGTTGCCTGATCGAGAGCGTATCGGCCGCAACGGACACGCCGCGACGCTTCCTCCACGACCTGTGGACAACTATCCGGGACGCACCGTCCCGTCGGTCAGTCCGTCGTAGAGGCCCCGGACGAGCTGGTCGCCGAGCTGCGTGGCCTGACGCAGCGTCTCCTCGAACGCCGCCAGCGTGCGGAAGCGCTCCCCGTACCGCCGCTGGTCGGCCAGCGGCAGCCGCGGCACCTGGAGCCGACGCACGTCGAGCCTGGTGGAGGTCGAGGCGAAGCTGCTGGCCTGACGGTTGTTGGCGGTGCCGCGCAGGAACCCGGCGAGGAACCACGGGTCGAGGGCGGTGGTGTCCGGGCGCAGCAGATACACGTTGCGCCCCAGCGCGGCGCCGGCCGCGGCGCCGTCCACCACCCGGGCCACCGCGCCGCCGCCGAGGACCGGCACCACCACGTCGCCCTCCTCGACGAGCGCCGGCTCCTCGACGGTGCCGTCCGGCCGGCCCGGCGGGAGCAGCCCCGTCGGTTCGCCGCCGACGACCACGTCGTGCTCGGTCAGCACGGCGTGGCCCGCGGCCGAACCGTCCGCCGGGGCGGTGCCTCCGCCGCCAGCCCGCATCAGCAGGGCGCCGGCCCGCGCGAGTTCGCCGACGGTGGTGGTCGGCCAGCGGGCGGGCTCGCCGACCGCCGGAGGTGCGGGGGCTATCTCCGCGGTGCGGCGCAGGGTCTGCGCCAGCCGGTCACGCACCGACTCCAGCGCGGCCGCGCCCCCTTCGGCGGTGGGCGGTGGCAGATGCCGGGCCGGGGTCACGTCCACGTCGTCGTCGAGCAGCTCGATCACCGGCAGCGTCCGGTTGACCCCGGGGCGGTCAGGCACCGAGCCGTGCAGGTCGAAGCCCGCCCACGTGTCGAGAACCGCGGCGCTGACGGCGTACCAGGGCGCCTTCTCCGCGCCGTGTTCCGGTATTCCGGCGGCGTCGAAGACCAGCAGCTCCCCGGGGGGACGCCGGTCGGGGTCCGGTTTGCGCAGCACCCACAGATGCAGCGGCAGGCCGTGCGGCGGGGCCGCTCCCGCGGGCAGCGCCACGACCGCGCGCAGCGCACCCCTGCGCAGCAGGTCGGCGCGGACCCGGCGGCCGGACCGGCGGGACGCGGCGGCCGGCGGCATGAGCATCACGACGGTGCCGCCGTCGCGGACATGGGCGAGCGAGTGCTGCAGCCAGGCCAGCTCGGACTCGGTACGGGCCGGGAAGCCGTACTCCCAGCGCGGGTCGTAACCCAGCTCGTCGTGGCCCCAGTTGCGGTCGTTGAAGGGCGGGTGGCAGAGCACGGTGTCGACGGTCAGCTCGCGGTGGGCGTCCTCGCGCAGGCTGTCGCCCGAGCTCATCCGGATGCTGACGGCCGGGTCGGTGGCCATGGCGAGCCGCAGCGCGGTGAGCGAGGCGAGCTCGGGGTCGATCTCCTGCCCGTACACGGACTCGGTGGCCGAGGAGGCGCGCAGCAGCGCACCGCTGCCGCTTGCGGGGTCGAGCACGCGGCCGGGACGGTCGCCGGCGAGCGCGGCCATCAGCTCGGCCGGGCCCTGCGGGGTGAGGGTGAACTGCCGCGGGTTGGCGTCCAGATAGCGGCCGAACAGGAACTCGTAGGTCTGGGCAGGGCCGGTGTCCTGGGCGAACTTCGCGGTGGTGCGGAGCAGCGGCACGGCGTCGTCGAGGCTGTCCGGCAGGTGCACCGGGTGCTCGGGGCCGAATCGGGCGGCCAGCGCCGTCTCCATCTCGGCCGGCAGGCGGGCGGCGAGCTCGTCGTCGGTCGCGGCGGTGTAGCTGACGGAGAGCGCGGGGTCCCCCTGCATGACCATCAGCAGGGATCCGGCGATGCGCAACGCGGCCGGCACGCCGTCGGGGTGGCTGTCGGCCCGCTGCCAGAGCCGCTCGTGCGGCGGCACGGAGGGGAGCTTGCCCTGCTCGTGGAGCCAGCGCTCGACGGCCGTCAGCTCGTAGGTGGGACTGGTGTCTGAGCCACCGACGGGCCGGGGGAAGTCGTCGTGGCGTCGGCGCCAGTTGCTGACGGCGGCCCTTCCGACACCCGCCAGCCTGGCGATTCCCGCCGCTGTCACCTCACTCGCGTGCTCGGGCACGGTTTTCTCCTTCCCCCGGTTCGTCCGCGTTCGACGTGTTCGTGTGAGCGAGCATACCCAGCGATCGTGGGCGAACCCCTTCACGGCGTGAACATCACTCGTTCGAGATTTCCCGTTGACTCGGTTAACAGTCGAATGCTCTCATGGTGACAACGGTTCACAGGGCCATCGAGGCCCGCCGAACACTGGGGGGAAATCCCATGTCCAAGACGTCTCTCGTCCGGCTCGCCGCCGCAGGCACCGTCGCCGGCGTCCTCGCTGTCGGCGCGGCCGCCTGCGGTCCCGCGGACGACTCCGCCTCCTCGGCCGCCTCCGCCGGCTCGACCGGCGGCAAGGCGGGCGGCACCGCCTCGTCCGCGCCCGCGTCGGCGGCAGCCAAGAAGAAAGAGGGCAAGCCGGCGGTCAAGCCGGCCTTCAAGGGCGACGGCACCTTCCAGGTCGGCACCGACATCCAGCCCGGCACCTACAGGACCAGCGGGAACGACGACGGCATGTGCTACTGGGAGCGCGCCAAGGACGCCAAGGGCGGGACGGACTCGATCCTGGCCAACGACAACGTCACCGGCAGCAGCTACGTGACGATCAAGAAGACGGACAAGATCTTCAAGACGACCGACTGCAAGGACTGGTTCGCGGCCGGCGCCGAGAAGAGCGGTGCGCCGAAGACGTCGATGCCCGGCGACGGCATGTTCAAGGTGGGCACCGACATAGCCGCCGGCACCTACAAGACCAGCGGCGGGGACGCCTGCTACTGGGAGCGCACCAAGGACGCGCTGCACGATGTGGACTCGATAGCGGCGAACGACAACGTCACCGGGAAGGGCGTGGTCACCATCGGCAGCCGCGACGCCTACTTCAAGACCTCGGGCTGCGGCAAGTGGACGAAGACCGACTGACGCCGGCGCCGCGCCCGGCCGGCGGCTGACCGGCCGGGCGAGGAGGGCCGGGCGGGCACGGGTGGCGGTCCAAAGAGGCCGCGGGATGCCCGGGCCTCCCCACGGGTCCCGCGAGCACAGTCCCGTCCCGTATCTTTTCCGGCAGACCCCGACCCCGCTTCCTCGGGAGGACGACGATGGACAGGGCCGAGGCCGTCATACCGCAGAAGAGCGGCGAGGCCGTGCCACGCACCGCCGCACCAGGGTTGACCGCCCTTTCCGGGCTGCGGGAGCGGATCGCGGGGACGCGGCCGGATCCCTACCTGCTGGGTGCCGTCTTCTTCGTCGCCTACGTCCTGCTGTCGCTGACCCGGTATCGGCGGATGCTGACGATGTCCTGGGATCTGGGCATCTTCGAGCAGGCGGTCCGCGGCTACGCGCATCTGCAGGCGCCGACCACTGCGTTGAAGGGCCCGGGGTTCAACGCGCTCGGCGACCACTTCAGCCCGATCACGGCGCTGATCGCCCCCTTCTACCGGGTCTTCCCGACCCCGGCGACCCTGCTGGTGGCCCAGGCGCTGCTGTTCGCGCTGTCGGTGATCCCGGTCACCCGGGGCGCCGGGCTGCTGCTCGGGCGGGGCCGCGGGCTGGCCGTGGGGGTCGCGTACGGGCTGTCGTGGGGGGTGCAGCGGGCGGTCGACTTCGACTTCCACGAGGTCGCGTTCGCCATGCCGCTGCTGGCCTTCTCGCTGGAGGCGGTGCTCCGCAGGCGCTGGGCCGCGGCGATGTGGTGGGCGCTGCCACTGGTGCTGGTCAAGGAGGACATGGGCGTCACGGCCGCGGTGATCGGCGCGATCGTCTGGTGGCGCACCCGGGAGCCGGCGGAGCCGGAGACGTCCGTCCCGGCGCAGGCGGCGGGTGAGCGGCAGCCGGCCGGCACGGTCGCGGGCGACCGTGCCGGACCGGACATCACGGAGCAGGACGGGACATCGGGAGGAGGTGACCAGGTGGAGGCGCCGCTGAGCGACGCACAGCGTTACGGGCCTTGGGCGATCGGGCTGATGGGCTTCGGAGTGGCGGCGTCCGCGCTGGCACTCGGGGTGCTGATCCCCGCCTTCCACGGCCCCGGCTACGACGCGTTCAACCACATCAACGGCGACGGCACGATGACGGGGCGCATCCCGTTCGGCACCGCGGTGCGCACGCTGCTGTGGATGCTGCTGCCGACCAGCGGGCTGCTGGCGCTGCGGTCGCCGCTGATCGTGGCGGCGCTGCCGACCATCGGATGGCGGTTCCTGTCGCACTACCCGGAGAACTGGGGCACGGCCTGGCACTACAGCGCGGTGCTGATGCCGGTGATCTTCCTGGCCCTGGTGGACGCGGCGGACCGCTTCAAGCGGAGCCCGCTGCCCTGGCTGCGGTCGTACGCGTCCGGGGTGCCGGCCGCGGCGGTGGGAGCGGCGATGGTGCTGACCTTGTCACTGCCGCTGGCGTCGCTGAGCCACAGCGACACCTACAAGGTCGACGCGCGCACCAAGGCGGTGGAGAAGGTGCTTGACCTGATACCCGACGGCGCCACCGTGGAGGCGAACGTCGGGCCGATAAGCCGGCTGGTGCACCGCACCACCGTCTACTGGGTGGGCGGCGCGACCGGAGTGGTGCCGCAGTACATCGCGCTGGACAACTCCAGCGGCTGGGTGCCGGACCCGTTGACCTACGGCACGCAGCTGCATCCGGGCTCGACGTACACGGAGATAGCCAACCAGGACGGCTACGTGATCCTGCGGCGGAACTAGGCGGCGCCCGTCCGGGAGTCGGCCGCGGAGTCCACCGGGTAGTCGACGTAGGCGAAGTGGCGGCTGTCGGGGGACCAGCTGTTGACGTTGAGGCTGCCCTGGCCGCCGAAGAAGGCGACCAGGTCGCGCGGGGCGCCGCCGGCGGGGTCCAGCAGGCGCAGCACGACGTCGCGGTCGGCGGGGTGGCCCTCGGTGCCCGGCGGGAAGCTGATGTAGAGGATGTGCCGTCCGTCGGGGGAGGGATGGGGGAACCAGTTGACGCGTTCGTCACAGGTCAGCCGGGTCAACTCGGAGCCGTCGGGGCGCATCCGGAAGAGCTGGGCGTGGCCCGGGGTGGTGGCGCCGTGCTCGGAGTTGAAGAGGATCCAGTCGCCGTCCGGGGTGAATTCCGGGCCGTCGGCGGGAGCCGGGCTGTCGGTCAGCCGGGTGTCGGGACCGCCTGCGGCCGGGAGGGTGAAGATGTTGCGGTAGCCCCACTCGTCGCCGCCGTGGGGCTCGACGCCGACGTAGGACAGGGTCAGACCGTCCGGTGAGACGCCGTGCAGGAAGTGCCGGAAGGGGCCGGGGGCGCGGTCGTTGGTGACCCGGCGGGCGGGGCCGCCGGTGAAGGGCACCGCGTGGATGTGCCCGTCGCCTGCCGACAGGTAGAGGGTGGCGCCGTCCGGTGAGAGCACGTGGTCGTTGTTGGCGTCGGTGATGCCGCCGGTGTCGATGACCTCGGGCAGCACGCCGTCGCCGTGGGAGGCGTCGGCGGGGATCCGCAGCAGCAGCCCGTCCTGGTTGACGACCAGCCAGCGGCCGTCCGGGGACCAGTTCGGCGCTTCCAGGGCGCTGTCCGCGGTCTCGTGGACCAGCCGCGGCTCGCCGCCCTCGATGTCGCCGACCAGCAGCCGGGCGCGCTGCCCGGCGGCCAGCGGCCGTACGTTCGTCCCCGCACCGGTGATCGTCACGCCCGCACTGTAACCGCGGGGGAGGTGACGGTCGCCGGCCGGGGGCGAGGAGGGGCAGGGACGGCAAGGGATGGAATAGGGGGGAGAGGGACGTGCGGGGGTTACGTGTCGAGGATGGTGGTCAGGAAGTCCGCGGTCCACTGGAGCAGTTCGCGCCCCACCACCGGCTTGCCGCCGACGCGGGCGGTGGCCGGGCGGGGCACCAGGACCTGGTGGGTGGCCGGCTTGAGGACGGCGCGGGGGTGGAGCCGGGACAGCCGCAGTTCCTGCGACTCGCGCAGGTCGACCGGCCCGAAGCGGACGTTGCCGCCCTGCAGGGTGATGTCGGCGACACCGACCTTGCGGGCCAGCATCCGCAGGCCGGCCACCAGCAGCAGGTTCTCCACCGGCTCAGGCAGCGGGCCGTAGCGGTCGACCAGTTCCTCGCGGACCGCGGTGACGTCCTCGGCGGAGTTGGCGGCGGCGATGGCGCGGTAGGCCTGCAGCCGCAGCCGCTCGCCGGGGGCGTAGTCGTGCGGGACGTGGGCGTCGACCGGCAGCTCGATCTTGACCTCAAGCAGCGTCTCCTCCGGCTCACCGCCCGACTCCAGGGCCGAGCGGTAGTCGGCGACGGCCTCGCCCACCATCCGCACGTAGAGGTCGAAGCCGACCCCCGCGATATGGCCGGACTGCTCACCGCCGAGGAGGTTGCCCGCGCCGCGGATCTCCAGGTCCTTCATGGCGACGTACATGCCCGCGCCCATCTCGGTGTGCTGGGCGATGGTGGCCAGCCGCTCGTGCGCGGTCTCGGTGAGCGGCTTCTCCGGCGGGTAGAGGAAGTAGGCGTAGCCGCGTTCCCGGGAACGGCCGACCCGGCCGCGCAGCTGGTGCAGCTGGGACAGGCCGAAGGTGTCGCCGCGCTCCACGATCAGCGTGTTGGCGTTGGGGATGTCGATCCCGGACTCCACGATCGTGGTCGATACCAGCACGTCGAAGCGCTTCTCCCAGAAGTCGACCACGACCGACTCCAGGGCCGCCTCCCCCATCTGCCCGTGGGCGGTGGCGATCCGCGCCTCCGGCACGATCTCCCGCAGTCGGGCGGCCGCCCGGTCGATGGACTCGACCCGGTTGTGGATGTAGAAGACCTGGCCCTCGCGCAGCAGTTCACGCCGGATGGCGGCGCCGATCTGCTTCTCCTCGTACGGCCCGACGAAGGTCAGCACCGGGTGCCGCTCCTCGGGCGGGGTGGTGATGGTGGACATCTCCCGGATGCCGGTGACCGCCATCTCCAGGGTGCGGGGGATGGGGGTGGCGGACATGGTCAGCACGTCGACGTTGGCCCGCAGCTTCTTCAGCTGCTCCTTGTGCTCCACGCCGAAGCGCTGCTCCTCGTCCACGACGACCAGGCCGAGGTCCTTGAAGCGGGTCTCGGAGGAGAACAGCCGGTGGGTGCCGATGACGATGTCCACCGACCCGTCGAGCAGCCCTTCGAGCACCGCCTTGGCCTCGGAGTCGCTCTGGAAGCGGGACAGCGCCCGCACGTTGACCGGGAACTGCGCGTACCGCTCGGAGAAGGTGCCGAAGTGCTGCTGCACCAGCAGCGTCGTCGGCACCAGCACCGCCACCTGCTTGCCGTCCTGCACCGCCTTGAAGGCCGCTCGCACCGCGATCTCGGTCTTGCCGTAGCCGACATCGCCGCAGATCAGCCGGTCCATCGGCACGGACTTCTCCATGTCCTCCTTGACCTCGGCGATGGTGGTGAGCTGGTCGGGGGTCTCCGCGTAGGGGAAGGCGTCCTCCAGCTCGCGCTGCCAGGGGGTGTCGGGGCCGAAGGTGTAGCCGGGGGCGGCCATCCGGGCGGAGTAGAGCCTGATGAGGTCGGCGGCGATCTCCTTGACGGCCTTCTTCGCCCGCGCCTTGGTCTTCGTCCAGTCCGCGCCACCCAGCCGGTGCAGCGTCGGGGCCTCGCCACCGACGTACTTGGTGATCTGCTCCAGCTGGTCGGTGGGCACGAACAGCCGGTCGCCGGGCTGGCCGCGCTTGGCCGGGGCGTATTCGACGACCAGATACTCGCGGGTGGCGCCCTGGACGGTGCGCTGCACCATCTCCACGTAGCGGCCGACGCCGTGCTGCTCGTGCACGATGTAGTCGCCACCGGTCAGGGTGAGCGGGTCGATGGTCTTGCGGCGCCGGGACGGCATCCGCCCCATGTCCTTGGTGGAGGACCGCTGTCCCGACAGGTCGGTCTCGGTCAGCACGGCGAGCCGCAGTGCCGGGTCGATGAAGCCGTGCTCGATCGACCCGGTCGCGACATGCACCACGGAGGCGACGAGTTCGGTCAGCTCCACGTCGAGCCGGGCGGCGATGCCCTCGCCGGCCAGCACCTCCGCGACCCGGGCGGCCGGGCCGTGGCCCTCGGTGACGTAGACCGTCCGCCAGCCGTCGGCGATCCAGCCCTTGGTGTCGGCCAGCGCCCGTGCGGTGTCACCGCGGTAGAGCTCGGGGGCGCGCATCCCCAGCTGGAGGGTGTCGCCGTCCAGGTCGCCTGCCTCGTCGGCGGCGAAGGGACTCACCGACCACCACGGCACGCCCAGCTCGCGGGCCCGCTCGCGGACGTCGGCGATCGGCCACAGCGAGGCGGCGCCCAGGTCGATCGGCGCCTCGCCGCCGCCGGCCGAGGCCGCCCAGGACGCCTCCAGGAACTCCTGCGAGGTGGCCACCAGGTCGGCGGCCCTGGTGCGTACCCGTTCCGGGTCGCACACCACCGTCATCGACCCGGCGGGCAGCACGTCGAGCAGCAGCTCCATGGAGTCCACCAGCACCGGGGCCAGCGACTCCATGCCCTCGACCGCGATGCCCTCGGCGATCTTGTCCAGCAGCTCGCCCAGCTCCGGGTGCGCGAGGGCCAGCTCGGCCGCCCGCGCCCTGACGTCGTCGGTGAGCAGCAGCTCGCGGCACGGCGGCGCCCACAGGCCGTGTTCTGCGACCTCAAGCGAGCGCTGGTCGGCGACCTTGAAGTAGCGGATCTCCTCGACCTCGTCGCCCCAGAACTCCACCCGCAGCGGGTGTTCCTCGGTGGGCGGGAAGACGTCGAGGATGCCGCCGCGCACGGCGAACTCGCCGCGCTTCTCGACCAGCTCCACCCGCGCGTAGGCGGCCGCGGCCAGGCCGTCGACGATCGCGCCGAGGTCGGCGGTGGTGCCGCTGCGCAGCGCCACAGGTTCCAGGTCGCCGAGGCCCCTGACCTGCGGCTGCAGCACGGAGCGGATCGGGGCGACCACCACCTGCACCGGGCCGGCCGACGGGTCGTCGGCCCGCGGGTGCGCCAGCCGGCGCAGCACCGCGAGCCGCCGGCCCACGGTGTCGCTGCGCGGGGACAGCCGCTCGTGTGGCAGCGTCTCCCACGCCGGGAACTCCACCACGGCGTCCGGCGGCAGCATCGTGCGCAGCGCCGCCGCCAGGTCCTCGGTCTCCCGCCCGGTGGCGGTGACGGCGAGCACCGTGCGGTGCGCCTTCGCGGCCAGCGCCGCGACGGCCAGCGGGCGGGCGGCCGGCGGACCGACCAGGTCCACATGCGGCCGCGATCCGGAGACCGCGGCCTGGACCGCCTCAGCGAGGGCGCTGTCGGCGACGGCGGCGTCGACCAGACCGTTCAGACTCATACAGATTCCGTCCCGGGGGGTGCGTGAGGGGGCGCCGCCGCGCGGGCAACGCCAACCGCCCGACACGTGTCACGGGCCGGGGGGTCCTTCCAGCGTACGGCCTCCGGCCCGCCCGCACTCCCGGTACGCCTCCCCCGGGGAAGGGAGCGGCCCCGGCGACGCCGGGAGGGCGTGCCGGGGCCGGGGCGAGGTTCCGCCGCCGCGGGGCTAGTCGGTGGCGATGGCGTTCAGGACGTTCATCCGGCCCGCCCGGAAGGCGGGGAGCAGGGCGGCCAGCAGGCCGACCACGGCGGATCCGATGAAGACGGTGACGATCGTCACCCAGGGGATCTGCAGGATTCCCAGCCCCTGCGACGCCAGCACCTTCTGCCCGGTGGCGCCCCAGCCCAGGCCGAGCCCGAGGCCGACCAGCGCCCCGAAGAGGGCGATGACCACCGACTCCAGCCGGATCATCCGGCGCAGCTGGCGCCGCGACGTGCCGATCGCCCGCATGAGGCCGATCTCCCGGGTGCGTTCGACCACCGACAGGGCCAGGGTGTTCACCACGCCCAGGATGGCGACGATGATCGCGAGGCCGAGCAGCGCGTAGATCATGTAGAGCAGCTGGTTGACCTGGCTCTGGATCAGGTCCTTGTAGTCGGCCTGGTCGCGGACGTCGATCTGCGGGTAGGCCTTCACCGAGGCCTTGAGCGAGGCGTAGGCCTGCTTCTCCTTGCCGTCCACCGCCTTGCCGAACATCATGAAGTCGCCGGGCATCTTGTCCGCGGGCAGGTAGCTGCGGGCGGTGGCGATGTTGGTGAACTTCGTCCCGTGCTCGATGGTGGTGTCGTCGCTGGTGATCGCGGCGACCTTGAGGTGTGCGGGCCGGCCGCCGGTCATCAGGACGGTCAGCTCGTCGCCGAGCTTGACGCCGTTGTCCTTTGCGAAGCCCTCGGGCAGCGACATCGCGTCCTTGCCGTAGGCGTCGGCGAGCTTGCCCTGGACGGTCTTGAGCTCCAGGTCCTGCGGGTAGGTCGGGTCCGCCGCGCTCAGGTCGGTCTTGACGGTGGCGCCGGACGGCAGCGTGAGCTTGGCGTTGACGATGGTGTAGTGGGTGAAGTGCTGGATGTCCCTCGTCGCGCTCAGCGCCTTCTCGGCGGCGGGCGTCAGCGTCTGGTCGCCGTTGTTGCCGACCTGGATGATGAAGTCCGCGCCCACCGACTTGTCCAGCTGGTCGTTGGCGGAGGCCACCATGGACGAGCCGACCACCGACATGCCGGCCACCAGGGCCAGGCCGATCATCAGCGCGGAGGCGGTGGCGCCGGTACGCCGGGGGTTGCGCAGCGCGTTGCGCTCGGCGAGGCGTCCCATCGGGCCGAAGAAGCGCAGCACGACCGCGCTCACCGCGCGGACGATCACACCGGCGAGCAGCGGGCCGACGATGACGAAGCCGACCAGGGTGAGCAGCACGCCCAGGCCCAGCAGGCTGCCGCCGGAGGAGGCCTTGTCGGCCTGTCCCGCGCCGACCAGGGCCAGGGCGCCGGCCGCGCAGACCAGGACGCCGATCGCGGCGCGGATCCGTCCGGCCCTGCCGTCGGCCGGGGTGCCGGCGTCCCGCAGCGCGGCCATCGGGGAGATCTTGCCCGCCCTGCGGGCCGGGATGTAGGCGGAGACCACGGTGACGACGACGCCGATGGCCAGACCGATGATGGGCGTGGTGGCCTTGATGGTCAGCTCGGAGGTGTCGAGCTTCATGCCGACCTTGCCCATCAGGTTCATCAGCCCGATGGCCAGTCCGATGCCGCCGCCGACGCCGAGCACCGAGCCGGTGACGCCGAGCAGCACCGCCTCGATCAGCACCGATCTGTTGACCTGCCCGCGGCTGGAGCCAAGGGCCCGCATGAGCCCGATCTCCCGGGTGCGCTGGGCGACCAGCATGGAGAAGGTGTTGACGATCAGGAAGATGCCGACCAGCACGGCGATCCCGGCGAAGCCGAGCATCGCGTACTTCATGAAGTTCAGGAAGCCGCCGAGGTCGTCCTGGTCCTTCTTCTTGGTCTCGGCCGCGGTGTCGATGGTGTAGCCGCTGCCGATGGCCGCCCTGACGTTCTGCTTGAGCTGGTCGTCGGTGGTGCCGGCGGCGGCGGTGAGGCCGAAGCCGGTGTACTGCGTCGGGTTGCCGAGCAGCTTGGCCTGGGCGGTGGCGGTGTCGATGTAGACGACGGCCGCGCCGGGGTTGGTGGTCTTGAAGGTCGCGATGCCGGAGATGGCGACCTTGAAGTCGCCGGGGGCCGCGATGACCCGCAGCGTGTCACCGATCTTCAGGTGGTGCTTCTTGGCGGTGTCGGCGTCCAGCACCGCCTGGCCGGAGCCCTGCGGGAGGTGGCCGGAGGAGATCTCCACCGCCTTGGTCTCGGTCGGGTCCCAGTTGCTGACGATGGTCGGGGCGCCGGACGACGGGCTGATCTTGTCGTTCTTCGCGTCGGCGACGGTGACGTCCTGGCTGGTGACGTCGGGGTCGGACTTGGCGACGCCGGGCACGTGCAGCAGCTTCTGCTGGAGCGAGGCGGGCACCGGGTCCGGCATCCCGGTGGCCTGGGCGTCGTCCACCTTCTTGGCGCTGATGGTGACGTCGGAGGCGGTGGAGCCGAAGAGCTTGTCGAAGGTGGCGGTCATGGTGTCGGTGAAGACCAGCGTCCCGCAGACGAAGGCCACCGACAGCAGGACGGCGATCGCGGAGAGCGCCATCCTGCCCTTGTGCGCGAAGAAGTTGCGCACCGAGGTCTTGAGGACGGTCATGAGGTCCTCCCGCGCCCGTCGAAGGACTTCATCCGCTCAAGGACGGACTCGGCGGTGGGGTTGGCCATCTCGTCCACGATCCGGCCGTCGGCCAGGTAGAGGACGCGGTCGGCGTAGGAGGCGGCGACCGGGTCGTGGGTGACCATCACGATGGTCTGGCCGAGCTCGTCGACCGAGCGGCGCAGGAAGCCGAGGACTTCCGCGCCGGCCCGCGAGTCGAGGTTGCCGGTCGGCTCGTCGCCGAAGATGATCTCCGGCCGGGCGGCCAGGGCGCGGGCGACGGCCACCCGCTGCTGCTGGCCGCCGGAGAGCTGGGTCGGGCGGTGCTTGAGCCGGCCGGCCAGGCCGACGGTCTCCACGACCCGGTCGAACCACTCGCTGTCGACCTTGCGGCCCGCGATGTCCATCGGCAGCGTGATGTTCTCCGCCGCGTTGAGGGTGGGGAGCAGGTTGAAGGACTGGAAGATGAAGCCGATCTTGTCCCGGCGCAGCTGGGTGAGCTTCTTGTCCTTCATGCCGGTGATCTCGCTGTCGCCGATCCAGATACGGCCGTCGGTGACCGTGTCGAGCCCGGCGAGGCAGTGCATGAGGGTGGACTTGCCGGAACCGGAGGGGCCCATGATCGCGGTGAAGCGGCCGCGGACGATGTCCACGTCGACCGCGTCCAGCGCGACGACCCGGGTCTCGCCCGCACCGTACGACTTCGTCACCGAGCGCCCCGCAGCGGCAACAGCCGAACGTCCTCCGTTGCCCCCGGCCTTGGGAATCGTCACTGCCGTTGTCACTGTGTCTCCTGTGTCGTCGTGGATCGGGCTGCTGTGGTGTACATCAGCCTGCTGGAGTCCGCCGTGCGGCACGATGGGGAAGGTCTCCGTCTTGCTGGTGGGGGTATCCCCACCCCGCCCTATGACCGTATGGAACGCGTAAGGCCAGAACGTCATCCGCCGGTACGAACCTGGCCGCCCCCAAAGTAGGTGCCTCCCCTTAGGGGACGGCCGTGCGCGCGTCATACCGGGGTAAGGGACAGTGACCGCGCACCGGTTCCGGAGGGCCCGGAACCGGTCGCCGTCGCGCAGGCCGCGGCCGGGAAACGGTCCCGGTCGCGCGGGTCGCGGCCGGCTCAGTGCGCGGCGAGCGTGAGCCGTACGGTGCGGCCGCCGCCGATCAGGGCGGCCAGGGCCAGGTCGATGTCGGGGCCGACGTACCAGTCCCCCGCGTGGTCGATGGCGTAGACCCGGCCCTCGGCGTCGATGGCCAGCAGGGCGCCGGAGCCCGGCTCCTCGCCGAGCGGGCTGACCTCGGTCTCCAGCGCCCGGCCGAGGTCGGCGAAGGTTCGCGCCATGTGCAGGCCGAGCAGCGGGTCGACGGTGACCGCGCTGGGCGCGACCAGCCGTCCCGGCCCCGAGGCGGCCGGATACGCGAGGCCGCCGAATTCGGCCCACGCCTCGACGGCGGCCGGGAAGACGGCGTGCCGGTGCCCGGCGGGCGAGACGTGCCCGCGCAGCAGATCGGCCCAGTCCTCGGCCTGCTTGATGTCCCACCGGCCGGGCTCCCAGCCGCCGGCCCGCAGCGCGGTGTCGACGCCGACCGGGAAACGCACACTGACGGTCACGGGGCGTTCATTCCCCCTCTTCTGCCGCGGGGTCGACCGCCCGGACCCCGAAGTGCGCGAGCAGCGGCCCGCAGGAGCGGCACGGCGGGGCGTAGGCGCCGTGCGCCGGGTCGCCGTCCTCGCGTATCCGGCGGGCCGTCAGTTTCGCCCCGCGCAGCGCCTTGCGCGCCTCGCTCTGGGTCAGCGGGCGGCGCGAGGCGCGCTTGCCGCGATGGGCCTCGACCTCGGCCAGGTGCCGCGAGATGAGCACCGGTTCCGCGCACCGGCCGGTGAAGCGCTCGCGCTGGACGGCAGGCAGCGCGTCGAGGAACTCCTGCACGATCGGATGCAGGACGGGCGGCTGGTCGCCCTTGGCACCGGTGCAGGTCAGCACCTCGTCGCGGATGGACAGCGCGGCGGCCACCGCGGGCAGGATGCCGTCCCTGCGGTGCAGCAGCGGCGGGGGTCCCTCCCGGTGCCGGGGCTCGCTCCAGTTCAGCCTGGGGTCGGTGGCCCCGGCCGGCGGAAAGTGAGTTGTCATGTTTTCCGTGCATCCCTCCGTCCGCCCGCCGGGCGGCGATCCCCCGTATGTTGATCAGACTGCCAAACGCGCCACGCGATGGGAAAGCCGAACGCGTCCCCGCGCCCATTGTGTGTGGGCCATGTCACCGTCGGGTGACCGAACGCCGACACAGCAGGCACAGCGCGTACACGCCGAACACATGAACTCCCAGTCCGGAGCGCATGAAACCGCCAGGACGGGGGTCCGGGCCCCCTCGCGAGCGGCTACCCCGCGTACACGCCGCCGCACCCGGCAGCCCGGCGGTCCGCACAGCCGGGACACAGCGTCCGGCCCGGCATGGACGCGGGGCATCGGGGCGGGGAGGATCGACAGTCGGCCCGCGCCCGCGGGTCCCCCCACACCGCCGAACCAGGGAATGTGACCTCGATGCACAAGACCCGGCTCCGTCTGGCCGCGGCAGCGCTCCCCGCACTGCTGCTCGCCGCCGCCTGCTCGTCCTCCTCCGATGCGCCGGACTCCACCAAGGCCCCGGACGGCACCGCGACCGTGCTCAGCGGCAAGGCGCCGCTGACCACCGCGCAACTCAGCAAGGCCCTGGTCACCGACTCCGACGTGCCCGGCTGGACCATCCAGCCGTCGCAGACCGCCGACTCCTCCGACACCTCGACGCTGACCGCGGACAAGCCGGCCTGCCAGCCGCTGGCCGACATCACCAGCAGCAATCCGACGATCCACCGGATGGCGTTCATCGGCGCGGCCTTCGCCAAGACCACCGCGACCACCAGTGCCACCCCCGACGTGATCAACCAGATGCTGGTCGCCAGCCACGCGCCGGGCGACGCGAAGAAGGTGATCGACTCGGTGCGGACCGCGCTGGCCGGCTGCACGAGCTTCACCGCCACCGACAGCACGGGGACGAAGACGCCCTTCACCATCAGCAAGGGGCCGGCGGTGCCGACCGGCGACGCGTCGGTGTCCTATCTGATGACCGACACGGCGGACAAGAAGACCGGTGCCGCGCTGGTGGCCGTCGTGCAGACCGGCGACACCGTGACCGCGTATCTGTCGGTGAAGTCCAGCGGCGGCGCGGGCCCGCTGCCCATCGACGTGGCGCGCAAGCAGAGCGAGAAGCTCAAGGCGGCGCTCGCGGCCAGGAAGTAGCCCGCGGCGGCGCCGCAGCCCGTCGGACAGGCGGGCCTGCTGTGAGCAGCCCCACAGCGGAAGGGGCGGCCCGGTTGCCGTAAAGTCGCGCGGCAACGGGCCGCCGCCCGTGGGATCGCCGTCGCCCGTGGGACGCCGGGACGGACACGACACAGGGGATCGCATCGATGCCGATACGCGCAGACCATCGCCTACTGACCGGTAGGCGGGCCGTGGCCGCCGCCGCGCTGCTGCCCGCTCTCGTGCTCACGGCCGGCTGCGGCGGTGATGGCGACGGCGGCGGCAAGGACGAGCCGGGGCCGGTGAAGGCGTCGGGCGCGGTGCCCATCGCCAAGCTGACCTCCGCCCTGCTGACCTCCTCCGACCTGCCGCACGTCCAGGTGCTGCCGGCCGCCAGCAAGGACCAGCTGCTCGGCCCCGCGCAGAAGGCGGACGTGGCGGCGTGCCAGCCGGTGGTCGACCAGTGGAGCAGCCAGCCCGCGCACCCGCGGCAGGTCTACACCGGCGCGATGGTCACCGACACCACGGACAAGGACAAGGGCGCCAAGGCGATCTCACTGACCGTCATCGCGTCCTACAAGGTGGGGGTGGCCAGGACCGTCCTGGACGAGCTGACCGCCGCGGTGACGGCCTGTCACGACTACGCCCTGGTGCGCAGCGGCGTGACCACCCACTTCGCGGTGAAACCCGCGCCCACCACGCCGGGGCTGGGCGACCAGCAGGTCTCCTACACGATCGGCGACACGGCCAAGGGCATCGCGGGCCAGGTGCTGGTCACGGTGGTCAGGGCAGGCGACACCACCGCGGCTTTCGAGACGGTGCGCGCCGACCACACGCCGGCGACGCTGCGCCGCACGATCCCGGTCAAACAGGTCGACAAACTGCGCACCGCGGCCAAGGGCGGCTGACCCCGGCGGCAGCCGCGGCGGCCACCGGGCGGCACCCGCCCGCGAGCTGAGCAAAGGGCCGGTCAGCGCACCTGCGACAGGCCAGGACAACAGGCCCTAGGCTGTCGTCATCACCCGTACGTACCAGGGGGCAGCAGTCATGACGACAGGTCGGCAAGGGCTGGGGGCAGCGCCTCCCGACCCCGGAGCGGGGGGTCGGACCGCGCCGCCGAACGCGGCCTACGCCGGGCAGGTCGTGCACTTCCCCGACCCGCTACGGGCCGGCCGCCACCCGCAGGGGGTGTGGATCGACGACGAGGGCCACCCCGACTTCTCGCCCTACGCCCGCGCGGCGGCCGAGATAGCCGAGCCGCCCCAGGGTTTCGGCATCGACGAACTGCGGCTGACCGACTACGTCTCGGCGAACGCCGCGCTGCACGCCTCGGGCCACGAGCTGTGGGGCAGCCTGCCCCCGGTGGCCACCCCGCACGGCTGGACCTGGCACCACGTGCCGGGTTCGCGGCGGCTGGAACTGGTCCCCACCGAGGTCAAGGCGCTGCTGCGGCACCACGGCGGGCTCGCGGAGTCCGTCGCCGACCACGACAAGCGCGGCACCCGGCCGCTGCAGGAGACCCGGCCGGTGCATTTCGCGCTGCCGAAGGACCCGGTGGCGGTCAGCGAGACGCAGGTGCGGGACGTCGAGGAGGAGCTGGGCTACCGGCTGCCGGGGTCCTACCGGGCCTTCCTGAAGGCGGCGGGCGGCTGCGCGCCCCGCGGGGTGGCGCTGGACCCGGAGCTGGGACTGCTCATCGACCAGCCGTTCTTCACCGTCCGCGACACCGCGGCGGCCAACGACCTGGTCTACGTGAACAAGTGCCTGCGCGACCACCTCACCAAGGACTACCTGGCGATCGCCTACATCCAGGGCGGGCTGCTCGCGGTGAAGGTCAAGGGCGAGGGCGCCGGCTCGGTGTGGTTCTGCGCCTACGACGACGCGCGTGACGGCGACCGCTGGGACAGCCCGGCCGACCGGGTGGCCGAACTGCTGCTGCCGTGCGGCGACTCGGTCGACGCCTTCCTGCTGCGGCTCGCGGGCAATCCGCCGGAGCTGGAGACGGTCGCGAACCTGATGGTCGACGGCGGTTTCGCCGCCGCGGCAGCGGTGGAGGGGTGAGCCGGACATGGTGACTTTCGCTCAGGCGCAGGAGCGCGCGGAGCACTGGATCAACGGCGGCGTGCCGCCCTACGAGCACCGCGAGATCCGGGTGCGCGAGTTCGACCTCGGCTTCGTCATCTGGTCGGAGCCGCGCGAGGGCGGCCCCTCGGCGGACGACGGCGGCGACATACGGGTGGTCATCGCCCGCGACAGCGGGGAGGCCACCTTGTGGCCCGCCCTGCCCATCGGCGAGTTGATCCGCCGCTACGAGGAGGAGTACGGCGCTGTGCCTAACGACGCGGCGCCGGAACCGCCGCAGCGCATCGACCTGGAGGCGACGTCCTTCCTGCTGAGCCCGCCGCAGTGGCTGCAGGACGCGGCGGACCGGATGGGCATCCCGGACCGCAGGCAGGACAGCGCCGCCGCGACCGCCCGCGCCGGCAGTGATGCCGATGCCGGCTCCGGCACGAGCACGCCGTCCGGCGGCACGAGTACGCCGTCCGGCGGGGGGGAATCCGCGGGCCGGATCGGCTACCGGCGGCCGGCCGCCGCGGAGAGCACGCCCCAGGAGCCCGACCGGCAGCGGCCTGCCGCCGCGTCCGAGGGATCGGGGGGCGTCGACTACGTCCGGCGGCCCGCCGCCGTCCCCGAGCACAACGGGCCGCAGGAAGGCGACAGTTGGGCGGGCAAGACGGTCAGCGGCTCCAGCGGGGGGCAGTCGGTGCCGGTCCCGGCCACCGTCTTCGCACCGCCGGTCGGCGCGGACCTGCCGCCGCAGGCGCCGCGGCCCGACGCCGCCGAGGAGCGGACCGACCTGCTGCCCGGCGGCAGCGGCACGCCCGAGCAGGCGCCTCCGCCGGCGCGCGGCGGGGTGCCGCACACCGTGGGCGGCTCCGCCTACCCGCCGCCGAGCGGCCCCGGCGTCCCCCTTCCCCCGCCGTCCGCGGGCGGTCAGGGCGCAGGCCCAGGCAGCGGACCCGGAAGTACCGCGGACATCGCGGGCCTTGAGACGGCCAAGGCGGTCCGCGGCAACGTGCCGCCGGCTCCCCCGTCCCGGCAGGGCGGTACTCCCCCGCCGCCCTACGCCGGGACTCCCGGCACACCGCCGCTGCCGGCGTACGGAGGGACCCCCGGCACACCGCCGTCCCCCGCGAGCAACGACCCCCACTACGCGGCCACCATGCTCGCCGGAGGCGGCGGCAACCCGCCCCACATCCCTTTCGCCGGAACTCCCGGCGGCGGCACGCCCCCGCCGCCCTACGCCGGGACTCCTGGCACACCGCCACCCCCGCCGCCGTACGCGGGTACCCCCGGCACCCCGCCACCCCCGCCGCCCTACGCGGGTACCCCCGGCACCCCGCCACCCCCGCCGCCGTACGGAGGCAGCGCCGGTGCGCCACCACCTCCGCCGCCCTACGGGGGCAGCCCCGCTGCTCCACCACCCCCGCCGCCCTACGGAGGCGCCCCCGGCACAACGCCGCCCCCCGCGAGCAACGACCCGCACTACGCGGCCACCATGCTCGCCGGACCCGCCGTCGCCGGACCCGCGCTGGGCGGCGCTCCGCCGCCCCCGCCGCCGGGGCCCTTCGCCGGCGCTCCCGGTGGCGGCGCTCCGCCGCCCCCGCCGCCCTACGCCGGCGGGCCCGCCGCGCCGCCGCCCGCGCCCGGCTACGGCTATCCGCAGCCGCCGGCCGGCGTGCCGACGGTGGGGCCCGGCTACATGGCGGTGCTGCGCTACCGCGGCCAGGACGGCAGCGAGCAGCAGATCATCAGGCGCTCCGCGCCCGGCACCCCCCATCCGGAGTGGCAGATCCTGCACGAGCTGCGGTCGGCCGGGGTGCGCCCTGAGCAGGTGCTCGAACTGCACACCGAACTGGAGTCCTGCGACCTGCCCGGCGGTTACTGCACCCGGATGATCAGGGAGACCTGGCCGCAGGTGCGGATCAGCCACACCGCGCCCTACGGGCGGGACCACGCGAGCCGCCGGCAGGGCGTGCAGCACCTGCTGACGCACCAGGGCGAACTGCACCAGGTGGCGGGCGCTCCCGCCCGCCCGCAGCCGCAGCGGGTGCCGATGCCCGACCCGCACACCGTACTGCGGGTGCCGCCGGTCGGGCTCGACGTGATCGGGCAGGAGCTGGCGGGCGCCTTCGGGCCGCCCGGGATCTTCCGCTTCGACCAGCGGGCCGTCTCCCGGCAGGGGGTGCCCGACATCGTGGCGCAGACCCTGATGTGGGCCGGGTTGCCGGTGGACTTCGGGCCGTTCTTCTGGGCGCAGGCCCAGCCCGGCCAGCCGGTGCCGACGCTGGCCGAACTGGCCGCCTCCCGCGGGGTGCAGCCGGCCGCGGACGCGGGTTCGTATCTGGTGATGGGCAACGACTTCGGGCGCCAGCTGTGCGTGCAGTACGGCACCGCGCACATCGTGGCGCTGCCGCTGGAGGGCGGGCCCGCGGGTTCGCCGCCCGCGGCACCGCAGTTCGTGAACTCCAGCCTGCCCGAGTTCGCCCGCAGCCTGGCGCTGCTCGGCCGGATGTGGCGGCTGCGGATCGGGCTGACCCCCGAGCAGGCGGGCCACTGGACGGTCGACTTCCAGGCCGCGCTGGCGGCGCAGGACCCGGCGGCGATCGCCTCGCCCGACAACTGGTGGTCGGTGCTGATCGAGCAGATGTGGGACGGGCTGCTGTAACAGCCGGGGCGGACCCGACGGTTCACCGCGGCGCCCGCCCAAGGGCCGGGCGGAAGGACGGATGTGTCCTTCCGCCCGGCCCTCCGGCGTTTTCCGGGTAGGAGAACAGTCGGAGTGTCGTAGCTCGTACAATTCGGTCATAAGCCATAAATAGGTAGCGAGGGAACGGCGAGGGGCAGCAGCGGTACGCCACCGGTAAAAGGGGCAGACGGATGAGCAGCAACACGACCGCATCGTCAACAGGCTTCCAGCAGACGCGCGGGCGGGGCCACGGCTACCGCCCCGACCAGGTCGACCGCTACCTCGAGGAACTCTCCGAGGACCGCGACGCCGCCTGGGAGCGCGCCGCCCGGCTCACCGTCCTCGCCAACGAGATGGACGCGGAATGCGCGGCCCTGCGCGAACAGGTCGGCGCCCTCCCGCCGGAGAACTACGAGACGCTCGGCCCCGGCGCGCTGGAACTGATGCGGCTGGTCGAGGAGGAGGCCGAGGCCGTACGCGAACGCGCCGAGGTCGAGGCGCAGTACGCCAGGGACGCCGCGGAGACCGCCCGCCGCACCCTCCAGGACGAGGCACGTGCCGCCGCCTCCGCCCGGCTGGCCGCGGCCGAGGACCACGCCGAGCGGATGCTGGACGAGGCGTGCAGCCGCGCCGCCGAGATCCTCGGCCAGGCCCGCGCCGAGGCGGACGCCCTGCGCGGCGAGGCGGGCCAGACGCTGGACGCCATGCGGCAGGACGTCGACCGCAGCACCGCCGAGGCCGAGAAGGAGCGGCAGGGGCGCCTGGACACCCTGCGGCACGAACTCGCCGAGCACGAGGCCGGCGTCGACAGCCGGCTCGGCGCGCTCCTGGCCGACGCCGAGCGGCGGCTCGACGCGGCGCAGAAAGAGCGGGCCGCCGCCGAGGAGGCGCTGCGCACCCAGCAGGAGGAGGCCGATCAGCGGGCCGCCTCGATGCTGTCGCAGGCACGGCTGCACGAGGAGCGGGTCCGGCGGGAGAGCGAGCGCTCGCTGCGCGCCCACGAGGAGCACCGCGACGAGATCCGCGCCCACCTCGCCCACGTCCGCTCCACCCTCGCCACCCTCACCGGGCGCCACACCACCCCGCCCGAGGAGCAGTAGCCGCCGGGTCAGACGCCGCGCAGCGGGACCATGGCCGAGACGCGGAAGCCGCCGTCCGAGGTGGGCCCGGCGGCGAATCCGCCGCCATGTGCGGTGACCCGCTCCTTCATGCCGAGCAGACCGTGCCCGCCGCTGGGCAGCGCGGTCTGCGCGGAGCCGTCGGAAGGGCCGTTGGTGATGAGGACCGCGACTTCGGCCTCCCGGTAGGCCAGCCGTACGACCGCCTTGGCGCCCGCCGCGTGCTTGTGCACGTTGGTGAGCGCCTCCTGCACGACGCGGTAGACGGTGGCCTCGATGCGTGCCCCGCACGGCCGCTGCGACCCCTCGACGGTCAGCTCGACGGCCATTCCCGCGGCCTGCGACTCCTCGACCAGGGCGGCGAGCAGCGCCAGCGTGGGCCCGTCCGCCCCGGGGCCGGGCGCGCCCGCCGGGTCCGCCCCGGCCTGCCGCGCCTGCGAGGTGTCCGGCCGGATGTCCACCCGCACGGCGTCGGCCCGCATGGCCGGGGCGACCACCACCGGCGCCGCGGCGGTACGCAGCACGCCCAGCATCTGGCGCAGTTCGGTGAGGGCCTGCCGCCCCATGTCGCCGAGCATCTCCGCACTGGCCGACGCCTTCTGCGGGTCCTTGAGCGCGACCGCCTTGAGCGCGGCGGCGTGCACGACCATCAGGCTCACCCGGTGCGCGACGACGTCGTGCATGTCGCGGGCGATCCGGGTCCGCTCCTCCGCCCTGGCCCGCTCGGCCCGCTCGGCGGCCTTCTCGGCGAGCAGTTCGAGTTCGCGTTCCAGACCGTCGGCCCGCTCCCGCAGGCTCTCCACCAGGCGGCGCCTGGCGCGTACGTAGAGGCCGAGCAGCACCGGAGGACCGGTCAGGCCGAGCGCCATGAGCGCCGCGACGACCAGTGTCAGCGGCATCCGCAGCGAGCTGCCGCCGTCCTGGTCGCCCAGGTTGTCGTGGAACTGGAGGAAGGCGACGATCATGGTGCCCAAGCCGTTCATCCCGGCCAGCACCGCGGTGATCCGCCGCGGCACCTCGGAGGACGCCAGCGTGTAGAGGCCGACCAGGGAGAGCAGGAAGCCCATCTGGGCCGGCGTCATGGCGATGCTGACCAGCACCACCGCCACCGGCCAGCGCCGGCGCAGCACCAGGACCGTGCCGACCAGCACGCCGAGCAGCGCGCCCGCACCGGTGACGATCCCGGTGCGGTCGGCGAAGGTGGCCCCCTCGAAGGCGCACTCGATCGCGGAGACCGCGGCCAGTGCCACGTCCAGCACGAAGCCGCGCCGCCGCGGCCACCACCACACGCCGGGGCGGCGCGGCAGCACCACTGCGATGGCGGCCGCCGCACCTCCCCCGGCACCGTCGTCCGGTACGTGCGCCCCCGTCGTACTCATGGCGTCCAGCGTATGCGGTGCCGGGGCGGCGCACCGGGCGCATACCGGCCGGGTACCGGGGCGTCACCGGCGGGTCTCCCGCCGTGCACCGGGCGGTGCCGGCGGCGGGACGCGGTGTCCGCCTGATGGGCTGACCGTCTCGGCGGAGGGGCCGCGACCTATCCTGGAACGGCCGGACAGCGCGGTCCGCGAGTACGCCGTCCACTTCCCCTGCACAAGGAGCCGCACCTGTGAGCAGCGCCGACACCGCCCCGGACAGCAGTACCGCCAGCAGTACCGCCCTGCGTGCCGACATCCGCCGCCTGGGGGAGCTGCTCGGCGGCAGCCTGGTGCGCCAGGAGGGCCAGGAACTGCTCGACCTGGTCGAGAAGGTCCGCGCCCTGACCCGCAGCGACGGGGAGGCCGCCGCCGCACTGCTCGGCGACACCGACCTGGAGACCGCCGCGAAGCTGGTGCGCGCCTTCTCCACCTACTTCCACCTGGCGAACGTCACCGAGCAGGTGCACCGCGGCCGCGAGCTGCGCTCCCGCCGCGCGGCCGAGGGCGGCCTGCTGGCCCAGACCGCCGACCTGCTCAAGGACGGCGACCCCGAGCACGTACGCGAGACGGTACGCAACCTCAACGTGCGGCCGGTGTTCACCGCCCACCCCACCGAGGCGGCCCGCCGCTCCGTCCTGAACAAGCTGCGGCGGATCGCCGAGCTGCTTGAGGACGGCCACGGCAACGGCGAGGGCAGCACCGGGGACCGGCGGCGCGCCGACCTGCGGCTGGCCGAGAACATCGACCTGCTGTGGCAGACCGACGAGCTGCGGGTGGTGCGCCCGGAGCCCGCCGACGAGGCGCGCAACGCGATCTACTACCTCGACGAGCTGCACGCGGGGGCGGTCGGCGACGTCCTGGAGGACCTGGCCGCCGAGCTGGAGCGGGTCGGTGTGCCGCTGCCGCCGCAGACCCGCCCGCTGACCTTCGGCACCTGGATCGGCGGCGACCGCGACGGCAACCCCAACGTGACGCCGGAGGTCACCTGGGACGTGCTGATCCTGCAGCACGAGCACGGCATCACCGACGCACTCGAACTGGTCGACTTCCTGCGCGGCGCGCTGTCCAACTCGATCCGCAACTCCGGCGCGAGCAGCGAACTGCTCGACTCGCTGGCCACCGACCTGGTGGCGCTGCCCGAGATCAGCCCGCGCTACAAGCGGCTCAACGCCGAGGAGCCCTACCGGCTCAAGGCCACCTGCATCCGGCAGAAGCTGATCAACACCCGCGAGCGGCTGGCGGCCGGCACCCCGCACGTCCCGGGCCGCGACTACCTGGGCACCGCGGGGCTGCTCGAGGACCTCCAGCAGATCCAGGACTCGCTGCGCACCCACCGCGGCGGCCTGATCGCCGACGGCCGGATGGACCGGACGATCCGCACCCTGTCGGCGTTCGGCCTGCAGCTGGCGACGATGGACGTGCGCGAGCACGCCGAGGCCCACCACCACGCGCTCGGCCAGCTCTTCGACCGGCTCGGCGAGGAGTCCTGGCGGTACGCCGACATGCCGCGCGACTACCGCCGCAAGCTGCTCGCCAAGGAGCTGCGCTCGCGCCGGCCGCTGGCCCCGACCCCGGCGCCGCTGGACGAGGCGGGCGCAAAGACGCTCGGCGTCTTCCACACCATCAGGCAGGCCTTCGAGCGCTTCGGCCCCGAGGTCGTGGAGTCCTACATCATCTCGATGTGCCTGGGCTCCGACGACGTCTTCGCCGCGGCCGTGCTGGCCCGCGAGGCCGGTCTGATCGACCTGCACAACGGGGTCGCCAGGATCGGCATCGTGCCGCTGCTGGAGACCACCGACGAGCTGAAGATCGCCGACAAGCTGCTGGACGAGATGCTGTCCGACCCGTCCTACCGGCGGCTGGTCTCGCTGCGCGGCGACGTGCAGGAGGTGATGCTCGGCTACTCCGACTCCTCGAAGTTCGGCGGCATCACCACCTCGCAGTGGGAGATCCACCGGGCCCAGCGCCGGCTGCGCGATGTGGCGCACCGGCACGGGGTGCGGCTGCGGCTCTTCCACGGCCGCGGCGGCACCGTCGGCCGCGGCGGCGGCCCCTCGCACACCGCGATCCTCGCCCAGCCCTGGGGCACGCTGGAGGGCGAGATCAAGGTGACCGAGCAGGGCGAGGTCATCTCCGACAAGTACCTGATCCCCTCGCTCGCCCGGGAGAATCTGGAGCTGACGGTCGCCGCCACGCTCCAGGCGTCCGCCCTGCACACCGCGCCGCGGCAGTCCGACGAGGCGCTGGCCAGCTGGGACGCGGCGATGGACATCGTCTCCGAGGCCGCCCACGGCGCCTACCGCACGCTGGTCGAGGACCCCGACCTGCCGCCGTACTTCTTCGCCTCCACCCCCGTCGACCAGCTCGGCGAGCTGCACCTGGGCTCCCGCCCCTCCCGCCGTCCGGACTCCGGCGCGGGCCTGGACGGACTGCGCGCGATCCCGTGGGTCTTCGGCTGGACGCAGTCCCGGCAGATCGTGCCCGGCTGGTTCGGCGTCGGTACCGGGCTGAAGGCCGCCCGCGACGCCGGCCTCGACTCGGTGCTCGAAGAGGCGCACGGCCAGTGGCACTTCTTCCGCAACTTCCTGTCCAACGTCGAGATGACGCTGGCCAAGACCGACCTGCGGATCGCCCGCCACTACGTGGACACCCTGGTGCCCGACGAGCTCAAGCACGTCTTCGAGGCGATCGAGGCCGAGCACGAGCTGACCGTCCGTGAGGTGCTGCGGCTGACCGGCGAGTCGGAGCTGCTCGCCGCGAGCCCGGTGCTGGCGCAGACCTTCCACATCCGCGACCAGTACCTCGACCCGATCTCCTACCTCCAGGTCACGCTGCTGGCCCGGCAGCGTGCGGCGGCCGCGGCCGGCGACGAGCCGGACCCGCTGCTGTCCCGCGCGCTGCTGCTGACGGTCAACGGGGTGGCCGCGGGGCTGCGCAACACCGGCTGACCCGCCTGGCGGCCCGACCGGCCGCGGGCAGAGCGCCGCCCCCGCGCCCATGAGGGCCGGGGGCGGCGGTCCGTTCCGGCGGGCGGTGTGCCGCGCCGGGTGTGCCGCGCGGCGGTCAGTTCTTGCGGTGGCCGATCAGCCGGGGCCTGGGCTCCAAGCCCGACAGGCCGTTCCAGGACAGGTTCACCAGGTGGGCGACGACCTCGGCCTTGTCGGGATGCTGGGCGTCCAGCCACCACTGGCCGGTCAGGGCGACCATGCCCACCAGGGCCTTGGCGTACATCGGCGCGAGCTTGGGGTCGAAGCCGCGCTGCTTGAACTCGTGGCCGAGGATGTCCTCGACCTGGGTGGCGATGTCGCTGATCAGCGAGGCGAAGGTGCCGGTGGACTGGGCGACCGGCGAGTCGCGGACCAGGATGCGGAAGCCGTCGGTGTACTGCTCGATGTAGTCCAGCAGCGCGAAGGCGGCCTGTTCGAGCAGTTCGCGCGGGTGGCCGCCGGTGAGGGCGCCGGTGACCATGTCGAGCAGCCGGCGCATCTCCCGGTCGACCACGACGGCGTACAGGCCCTCCTTGCCACCGAAGTGTTCGTAGACCACCGGCTTGGACACGCCGGCCTTGTGGGCGATCTCCTCGACGGAGGTGCCCTCGAAACCTCGCTCCGCGAACAGCGTCCGACCGATGTCGAGCAGCTGCTCGCGGCGCTCCTCGCCGGTCATGCGGACCCGGCGCGTGCGGCGCGGGCCGGGTCCCGAGGGTGTCTGGGGGGTCGTCGTCGCCCTGTCGTCTCTGCCGTCGGTCACGGATCAATCATGCCGCTTCACTGACGTCTTCCTTACGGCGGGCGGCGATCCGCTCCGCGGTCGGCCAGCGGACGTCGGTGGCCCAGCCGGCGAGCTCGAACCAGCGGATGATCCGGGCGCTGGAGTCGATCTGGCCGCGCAGCACCCCGTGCCTGGCACAGGTGGGGTCGGCGTGGTGGAGGTTGTGCCACGACTCGCCGCAGGACAGCACCGCGAGCCACCACACGTTGCCCGAGCGGTCACGCGACTTGAACGGCCGCTTGCCGACCGCGTGGCAGATGGAGTTGATCGACCAGGTCACGTGGTGCAGCAAAGCCACCCGAACGAGCGAACCCCAGAAGAAGGCCGTGAAGGCCCCATACCATGACATCGTGACCAGGCCGCCCACCAGCGGCGGCAGCAGCAGCGAGATCGCCGTCCACATCCAGAAGTCGCGGGAGATGCGGCGGATCGCTGGGTCCTTGATCAGGTCGGGGGCGTACTTGTTCTGCGGGGTCTGCTCCTCGTCGAAGAGCCAGCCCATGTGCGCCCACCACAGGCCCTTCATCAGCGCGGGCAGCGTCTCGCCGTAGCGCCAGGGGCTGTGCGGGTCGCCTTCCGCGTCGCTGAACTTGTGGTGCCTGCGGTGGTCGGCGACCCAGCGCACGATCGGGCCCTCGACGGCCATCGACCCGGCGATCGCCAGCGCGATCTTCAGCGGCCTGCTGGCCTTGAACGAGCTGTGGGTGAAGTGCCGGTGGAAGCCGATGGTGATGCCGTGGCATCCCAGGTAGTACATGCCCACCATCAGGCCGAGGTCGAGCCAGCTCATGCCGCGGCCCCACGCCAGCGGCACGGCGGCGGCCAGCGCCACGAAGGGAATGCAGATGAAGATCAGCAGCGCGATCTGCTCGATCGAGCGCTTGCTCTCGCCACCGAGGGTGGCCTTGAAATCCGATTCCTCTCCTGACGTCCCGGGATCCGGTTCCCGGGACTCGGTGATCACGTCCGGCTGTGTGGTCATGTGTGTCCCTCGGGGATGTGGAAGTGGGGGGCTGTTATCTGTGGTTACGTCCGTAACCTACGCCGCCGTAAGTATTGCAGCGGTGCACGGCGGCCGACAGGACCGTGTCGGGCCTGTGCCCAACGATCTCTACCCTGATCTCCGTCGCGTCCACCCCGCCGGGTACGGCATGATGGGAGCGACCGGCCGGCCTGCTCGACGCGATGCCGGGAGGGCCGAGTTGATCCGCCGTGGTGTAATGGCAGCACTGGGGCTTTTGGTGCCTTAAGTCCGGGTTCGAATCCTGGCGGCGGAGCAGTACGTGGTCGTAGGCGGGAAGGCCTCGCTATCCTGCGGGTGTCCCGCAATCGAAGCCCAGGAGTCTCCCCTGTGAGCGCCACACGCCCGGCTGCCGTCGTCGTCCTCGCCGCGGGTGAGGGCACTCGCATGAAGTCGGCCACCCCGAAGGTCCTGCATCCGATCTGCGGCCGCTCGCTGCTCGGCCATGTGGTCGTCGCGGCCCGCGCCCTGGACCCGGAACAGCTCGTCGTCGTCGTCGGACACGGGCGGGACCAGGTCGCCGCGCACCTGTCGGCCGCCGACCCGGCGGCGCTGACCGCCGTGCAGGAGAAGCAGAACGGCACCGGCCACGCGGTCCGCGTCGGCCTCGACGAGCTGGCCGCGCAGGGCGTCACGCCCGACGGCACCGTCGTGGTGACCTACGGCGACACCCCGCTGCTGACCGCGGAGACGCTGGCCACGCTGGTGGCCGCGCACCAGGCCGACGGCAACGCGGTGACGGTGCTGACCGCGAAGGTCCCCGACCCGACCGGCTACGGGCGGATCGTGCGGGACCTGACCGACGGCCAGGTCACCGCGATCGTCGAGCAGAAGGACGCCTCCCCCGACCAGCAGACCATCAGCGAGATCAACTCCGGGGTCTACGCCTACGACGCCGCGCTGCTCTCCGAGGCGCTGACCAAGATCACCACGGACAACTCGCAGGCCGAGGAGTACCTGACCGACACCCTGGCGATCCTGCGCGAGGACGGCCACCGGGTGGGCGCCTACACCGCGCCGGACCACCGGGAGATCGCCGGGGTGAACAACCGGGTGCAGCTGGCCGAGGCCCGCCGGGTCTTCAACGACCGGCTGCTGCACCGGGCCATGCTGGACGGCGCCACCATCGTCGACCCGGGGTCCACCTGGCTGGACGCCGATGTGGTGCTCGAACCCGACACCGTGATCCACCCCAACACCCAGCTGCTCGGCGGCACCAGGGTGGCCTCGGGCGCCGAGGTCGGCCCCAACTGCACGCTCACCGACACGGTGGTCGGCGAGGGCGCCCGGGTGTCGAACGCGGTGGCGCAGGAGGCGGAGATCGGCCCCGAGGCGAACGTCGGACCGTACGCGTACCTGCGGCCCGGCGCCAGGCTCGGCCGGGGCGCCAAGGCCGGGACCTACGTCGAGATGAAGAACGCCTCGATCGGCGACGGCACCAAGGTGCCGCACCTGAGCTACGTGGGTGACGCCACCATCGGCGATCACACCAACATCGGCGCGGCCAGCGTCTTCGTCAACTACGACGGGGAGGCCAAGCACCACACCACGATCGGCAGTTACTGCAAGACCGGATCCGACAACATGTTCGTCGCACCGGTGGTGGTCGGCGACGGCGCCTACACGGCGGCCGGCTCGGTGATCACCAAGGACGTGCCCTCAGGGTCGCTCGCGGTGGCCCGCGGACAGCAGCGCAACATCGAGGGCTGGGTCGCCCGCAAGCGCCCGGGCAGCGCTGCCGCGCAGGCCGCGGAGCGTGCCAAGCCGGCCGAGTGACCTGCCGCTGCGGGCGGCGCGGCCACGTCTTCGAACGGGTGAGCCGCGCCTTTCCGCAGGCCCCGCACACGTCGTCGAACGGGTGAGTGAGGGCCGTCTCATCAACCCCTCCGAGGTGCACGGATGCGCCGGAGGGGGCGTACCGTGTGGGGTGCACACAATTCCGCCAGCACGCCCACTTCGGGGCGGCGCTGTGTCGAACACCAGTCGAACACCAAGGAGACGGTGCAGTGACCGGGATCAAGACGACCGGTGAGAAGAAGTTGATGCTCTTCTCCGGCCGCGCCCACCCCGATCTGGCGGAGGCGGTGGCACGGGAACTCGGCGTCGAGCTGGTGCCGACCAAGGCTTTCGACTTCGCCAACGGCGAGATCTATGTGCGGTTCCAGGAGTCGGCGCGCGGCGCCGACTGCTTTTTGATCCAGAGCCACACCCGACCCATCAACCAGTGGATCATGGAGCAGCTGATCATGCTGGACGCCCTGAAGAGGGCTTCGGCGCGCAGCATCACCGTGATCGTCCCCTTCTACGGCTACGCCCGGCAGGACAAGAAGCACCGCGGCCGCGAGCCGATCTCGGCCCGGCTGATCGCCGACCTGTTCAAGACGGCCGGCGCCGACCGCATCCTGACCGTCGACCTGCACACCGACCAGATCCAGGGCTTCTTCGACGGCCCGGTCGACCACCTGTTCGCGCTGCCGATACTGGCCGACTACGTGGGCTCCAAGGTCGACCGCAACAAGCTGACCGTCGTCTCGCCGGACGCCGGCCGGGTCAGGGTCGCCGACCGCTGGTGCGACCGGCTCGGCGCCCCGCTCGCGATCGTGCACAAGCGCCGCGACCCGGACGTCGCCAACCAGGTGAAGGTCCATGAGGTCGTCGGCGACGTCAAGGGCCGGGTCTGCGTCCTGGTCGACGACATGATCGACACCGGCGGTACGATCTGCGCCGCCGCCGACGCGCTGTTCGCCAACGGCGCCGAGGACGTCATCGTCACCGCCACCCACGGCGTGCTGTCCGGGCCCGCCGCCGACCGGCTGAAGAACTCCAAGGTCAGCGAGTTCATCCTGACCGACACGCTGCCGACCCCCGGCGAGCTGAACCTCGACAAGATCACCGTGCTGTCGATGGCGCCGACCATCGCCAACGCCGTGCGCGAGGTCTTCGAGGACGGCTCGGTGACCAGCCTGTTCGAGGACTCGCAGTAAGGCCGCGCCGCAGAACCGGTCCGCCGCCACGGCGGGCCGCCGATCGATTTCGTCCGGGGCCTCCCCGCCGGTTACGCTGTCCGCGTTGCTCGGCGAGGGAGGCCCCGGACGTTCGTCGGTCCGGACCCGGCTCCGTAATCGACGCGCTCCTCGTAACTGTGGATCGGCCCGTCGGGGCCGGGCGACCGTACCGTCTGCCACCACGAGGAGTGAACCTCATGTCCGAGGTCAAGATCGTCGCCCAGCTGCGCACCGAGTTCGGCAAGGGCGCCGCCCGCCGGATCCGCCGTTCCAACCAGGTCCCCGCCGTCGTCTACGGCCACGGTGCCGACCCCAAGCACGTCTCCGTCCCCGGCCACGAGCTGCTGCTCGCGCTGCGCACCGCGAACGTCCTGATCGCGCTGGACATCGACGGCAAGTCCGAGCTGGTCATCCCCAAGGCCGTGCAGCGCGACCCGCTGAAGGGCTTCATCGAGCACGCCGACCTGCTGTCGGTCAAGCGCGGCGAGAAGGTCACCGTCGAGATCCCGGTCAGCACCGAGGGCGAGCTGGCCCCCGGCGGCAACCTGCTCGAGCACGTGCTCAACACCCTGCCGGTCGAGGCCGAGGCCACCCACATCCCCGAGGGTGTCACCGTCGACGTCGAGGGCCTGGAGGCCGGCGCCTCCATCCTCGCCAAGGACATCACGCTGCCCAAGGGCACCACGCTGGCCGTCGACGAGGACGCCGTCGTGATCCAGGTCGTGGCCGCGCAGGCCGAGGCCGTCGACGAGACCGAGGACGAGGAGGCCGCCGAGGACGCGGCCGCCGCCCCCGCCGAGGACGCCGAGTCCGAAGAGGCCTGACCCGGCACTCCCGGCCAGCCTCCCGGCCGCCGTCGTACCCTGCGGGGTGCGGCGGCGGCCGTGCGTTCCGTCGCGGCCCGCCGGGGACGCCCGCAGACCTGCCCGCAGACCCGCCCGCCCGAGACCTGGAGACGTGGATGAGCGACAGCACAGCGCCCTGGCTGGTGGCCGGCCTGGGCAATCCGGGGCCCGAATACGCGGCCAACCGGCACAACATCGGCTTCATGGTCGCCGACCTGCTGGCCGAGCGGATCGGCGGGCGCTTCAAGCGGTCGGGCAGGGCGCAGGCCCAGGTCGTGGAGGGCCGGATCGGCCCGCCGGGACCCGCGAGCCACCGGGTGGTGCTGGCCAAGCCGATGACGTTCATGAACCTGTCCGGCGGGCCGGTGACCGCGCTCAGGGACTTCTACAAGGTGCCCACCGAGCGGATCATCGCCGTCCACGACGAGCTGGACATCCCCTACCCCACGCTGCGGCTCAAGCTCGGCGGCGGCGACAACGGCCACAACGGGCTGAAGTCGATCACCAAGTCGCTCGGCCCCGACTACCTGCGGGTGCGGGCCGGCATCGGCCGCCCGCCCGGCCGGATGGACGTGGCCGCCTTCGTGCTCAAGGACTTCTCCGCGACCGAGCGCAAGGAGCTGGACTGGTTCGTGGACCGCGCCGCCGACGCGGTCGAGGCGCTGATCGCGGACGGCCTGGAGCGCGCGCAGGGCACCTACAACAGCTGACCGCGGCCCCCCGGGACTGCCACGTTTGACCGGACGGCATGCCATGGCCAAAGATCGCCCGCATGGTCAAACGGAGCCGTTCCCGCCGGGTGGCGGAGGGCGCTTGGGGACTGGTGCTGCTGGCGCGGGCGGTCGGTGTCACCGTGGTGGTGGCGCTGCTGCTGGTGTCCGGCGCCTGGGACTCCTGGCGGACCGCCCAGCATGTGATGCTCACCAAGGGCCGCGAACGCGGCACGATGACGCTGGTCAGCTGCGGCGACTCCGTCTGCACCGGGCCCTTCGCCCCCAAGGGCACGGCCGTCGCCCGCGACCGGGTCACCGTCAGCCTGCCGATCCGGCACACGGTCGGCGCGAGAATACCCGTCGCCGTCAAGCCGGGCACCGACAAGGTGGTCAGGGCCGGATGGGGCCGCATCCTCTTCGCCTGGGTCCCCTTCGGCGGCGCCCTGCTGCTGTCCGCCGTCGTGCTGGCCGGCGGCCTGCGCATGCGCCGCACCGCCTGGACCTTCGGCGCCCTCGGCGCGGCCCTGGTGGTGGGCGCCTTCCTCACGCTGTAGCCGCCGGACCCGGAGCGGTCCGCCCCCGGCCCTGACGGGCGCGGGGGCGGCCGGCGGGGTCAGCCGCCCGCGGTCCTGGCGACGGCGAAGATCCGGCGGAAGGGGAAGACCGTGCCGTGCGGCCCCGG
Source organism: Streptomyces sp. NBC_01198 (assembly GCF_036010485.1). Taxonomy (NCBI): domain Bacteria; kingdom Bacillati; phylum Actinomycetota; class Actinomycetes; order Kitasatosporales; family Streptomycetaceae; genus Streptomyces; species Streptomyces sp. NBC_01198. Next base: position 5,108,371 of record NZ_CP108568.1, on the reverse strand, counting down.
CGGATACGCCTTGCGCAGCAGGTCGCGGTACTGGCCGACGAATTCGCGCGCCGCGCCCGGGTCGTCGTCGAGCGCGGTCAGCACCGGGCGCAGGGCGGTGCCCTTGGTCCACTCGAGCACCGGGTCCTCGCCCTGCAGCAGCTGCACGTAGGTGGACTCCCAGACGTCCACCTCCTGGCAGCCGAGCACGGTGAGGCGTTCCAGATACTCCGCCGGGCTGAGGATGTGGACGTAGCGGCGGCCGTGCCCGTCCAGCCGGCCGCGCCACTGCGGTGTGTCGCACAGCTCGGCGAGCAGCGCGTGGCTCGGCGCGGTGAAGTTGCCGGGGACCTGGAAGGCCAGGGCGCCGCCGGGGCTGAGGTGGTCGAGCCAGTCGCCGAAGCGGTCGGCGTGGCCAGGCACCCACTGGAGCGCGGCGTTGGAGACGATCAGGTCGTACGGCTCGTCCGGCGTCCACTCGGCGGCATCGGCCCGGCGGAAGTCCAGGGTGCCGCCGCCCGGGGTGGGCCCGGCGTGGTCGGCGGCCGCGGCCAGCATCTCGCGGGAGCTGTCGAGCCCGGTGATACGGGCGGCCGGCCAGCGCTCGGCGAGCAGCGCCGTGACGTTGCCGGGGCCGCAGCCGACGTCGGCGATCCGGGGGCTGTCACCGCCTGGCAGTCCGTTGATCCGGGTGAGGAGATCGAGAAACGGGCGGGTGCGGTGGGTCGCGTGCCGGAGATACTGGTGGGGATCCCACGTCGGGGCTGCGTGCATCGTTCGTACTCCCTGGGTGGTACGGAACCGCTGCCGAAACGGAGGGCGACGTTCTGCCTTCCGCTTCCAGGCTCCTCCCATCGATATCTTGATGTCAAGAGACTTCATATCGACAGACCTATTACACTGATCTCCATGGAGGACGAGGTCGACCGGCTGGTCGCTGCATGGCGCCGAGAGCGCCCCGACCTCGACGTCGAGCCGCTTGAGGTGCTCAGCCGGGTCAGCAGGCTCGCCAGGCATCTGGACCGGGCCCGGCGGCTGGCTTTCTCGGAGCACAGCCTGGAGCCCTGGGAGTTCGACGTGCTCACCGCGCTGCGCCGCGCGGGGACGCCGTATCAGCTCTCGCCGGGCCAGTTGCTCACCCAGACGCTGGTCACCTCGGGCACGATGACCAACCGGATCGACCGCCTCGCCGAGAAGCGGCTGGTCGAACGGCTGCCCGACCCCTCGGACCGGCGCGGGGTGCTGGTCAGGCTCACCCCGGCCGGCCGGGACCGCGCCGACCGGGCGCTGGCCGGCCTGCTCGCCCAGGAACGCGCCATCCTGGGCGAGCTCAGCCAGGCCCAGCGGGCCGAACTGGCGGCGCTGCTACGACAGCTGACCGCGCCTTTCGACAACATCCCCGGCTGAGGGGACCAGCTCCACCGGACCCACACCGGCCCGCCGGGCCAGTGCCACGGCGGCGAGCGTGGAGTGCACGCCGAGCTTGCCCAGCACGTTCTGCATGTGGGTGCGGACCGTGTGCGGGGACAGGAACAGCCGCTCGGCGACCGCCTTGCGGCCGAGGCCCGCGACCATGCAGCGCAGCACCTCCTGCTCGCGCGGCGTCAGCGACTCGACCAGCTGCTCGCTCTCGGTGCGGTGCCTGCGGGCCGCGGTCAGCTCGCGCAGGACGCCGGTCAGCAGGGCGGGCGGCAGATGCGTCTCGTCCCGCAGCACCCCGCGCACCACGGCCAGCAGCCGGGACAGCGAGCAGTCCTTGGCCACCCAGCCGGACGCCCCCGCCTGCAGCGCGCACGCGGCGCGGTGCGGGTCGTCGCGCTCGGCCAGCACCACCGTACGGGTGCCCAGGTGCTCGGCACGGACCCGTTCGACCAGCGCGAGGCCGTCGATGACGGGGTCGCGCGGCTCGACGCGGCGCTGCTCCGACAGCGGCGGCACGGCGGCCAGTTGGGGCCGGTCGCGCGGACCTGTGCCCAGGTCCGCGTCGACCAGCAGGACGTCGTAGCGCCTGCCGTCGACCGCGGCGCGGTCCAGACAGCGCTGAGCGGCGGGCCCGCTGCCCGCCGCTGACACGTCGACGTCGGATTCCGCCGCGAGTGCGGCGGCGAGCGACTCGGCGAAGATGCGATGGTCATCGACGACGAGCACGCGGATTCGTCCCACGGACACCACTCCCGCTGTACGGCTCTCCCCCAGTGGCGGGGCGTCATCGCGTGGGATCCGGCACCCGTGGCGGGGCCGCCGCCCCGGTCACGGATGCCGAATCCCGTGCGTCTCGCCCCCTGATGAGCGCCGGCCCCCACCGGCGCTGTGGGAAAAGCGTAGGGGCTTCCCCGGAGATTGGCGCCGTCTTGGCGGAAGTTGCCCGTCCGGGCGGCTCAACAGCGTCAGCAGGGGCTTTTCGGAGCACGTTCCAGTGCCGTTTCCGGGTCTGTGGTCCGTACCTTTCCGACGATCCGTCAGGAAAGCCGGTACGCGCCCGGTGACGGAGTGGCCGGGAAGACGCGGACAGCCGGGAGCGCGGCCTGCACGGCCGCGGTGACGGCTGCGGCGTCGGCCGCGCCCGCCAGGACCACCGCGGAGCCGCCGAAGCCGCCGCCGGTCATCCTGGCCCCGAGCGCGCCGGCCGCCAGCGCCGTGTCGACCACGAGGTCGAGCTCCGGGCAGGACACCTGGAAGTCGTCGCGCAGCGACCGGTGGCCGGCGGTGAGGACCGGCCCGATGTCCCGGATGCGCCCGGCGTCGAGCAGGCCGATGACCTCCTCGACGCGGGCGTTCTCGGTGACGACGTGCCGGGTGAGGCGGCGCAGCCGCTCGTCGGCGAGTGCGTCCAGGGCCGCGTCCAGCCCGCCGGCCGGCAGGTCGCGCAGCGAGGACAGGCCGAGCTCGGCGGCCGCGGCCTCGCAGCCGGCCCGCAGCGCGGCATAGGCACCGTCGGAGTGGGCGTGCTTGACCCGGGTGTCGGCCACCAGCAGCGTCAGGTCCTGGCCCGCCAGGTCCAGCGGCACCTGGCGCTGTTGGAGGCCGCGTACGTCGAGGTGCAGCGCGTGGCCCTCGGTGCAGCACGCGGACGCGGTCTGGTCCATGACGCCGACGGGCGCGCCGACGTAGACGTTCTCCGAGCGCTGGCAGAGCAGTGCGAGATCCTGCCGGCTCATCTCGACACCGTGCAGGTCGCCGAGGGCGAGCGCGGTGACCACCTGCAGCGCGGCGGAGGAGGACAGGCCGCCGCCGACCGGGACGGTGCTCTCGTAGTGGATGTCCGCGCCGCCGACCGGGTGCCCCGCTTCGCGCAGCGTCCACAGCACCGCGGCCGGGTAGGTGGCCCAGCCGGCCGCGACACCGGGGGCGAGGTCGTCGATCCGCAGCTCGACGGCGCCGCCGTCCATGTCGGCGGAGTGCACCCGCAGCAGGCCGTCGTCGCGGCGCGCGACGGCGGCCCTGGTGGTCTGCGGGAGCGCGAAGGGCAGCACGTGCCCGTCGTTGTAGTCGGTGTGCTCGCCGATCAGGTTCACCCGTCCGGGTGCGGCCCAACTGCCCTCAGGCGCCCGCCCGAAGACGTCCTTGAAAGCTATGCCGAGGTCCGTCATCGTGCGTCCTCCCCGAGGGATTGGGCGAAGGTCCAGGCGTCGCGGACGATGTCCGCGAGGTCGGTGCGGGTGGGCGACCAGCCGAGCCGGTCGTGCGCGCGCTGGGCGGAGGCGACCAGCGCGGCGGGGTCGCCGGCCCGGCGCGGCTCGGCGGTCTCCGGGATCGGGTGCCCGGTGACGCGCCGCACGGTGTCGATGACGTCGCGGACGGAGAACCCGCTGCCGTTGCCGAGGTTGCAGATGAGGTGCTCGCCCGCGGCCGCGTGGTCGAGCGCCAGCAGGTGCGCCTCGGCGAGGTCGGCGACGTGGATGTAGTCGCGCAGGCAGGTGCCGTCGGGTGTCGGGTAGTCCTCGCCGTAGACCGCGATGGCGTCCCTGCGGCCCTGGGCGACCTGCAGGACCAGCGGGATCAGGTGCGACTCGGGGTGGTGCCGCTCGCCGTACCTGCCGTACGCGCCCGCCACGTTGAAGTACCGCAGCGACACCGCGGCCAGGCCGTGAGCGGCGCATTCGCCGCCGATCATGTGGTCGACGGCGAGCTTGGTGGCGCCGTAGGGGTTGGTGGGCGCGGTGACGGCGTCCTCGGTGATCGGGACGTGCGCGGGCTCGCCGTAGGTGGCGGCGGTGGAGGAGAAGACCAGCGTACGGACCCGTGACTCGCGCATGGCGTCGAGCAGTTCGAGGGTGCCGCCGACGTTGTTGCGCCAGTACTTCGCCGGGTCGGCGACCGACTCGCCGACCTGCGAGGACGCGGCGAAGTGCAGCACCGCGTCATAGGAGCCGTCGAGCACCTTGGCCGCGTCCTGGACCCGGCCCTCCACGAAGTCCGCGCCGTCCGGCACCCCTTCGCGGAAGCCGGTGGACAGGTCGTCGAGCACCGTCACCTGGTGCCCGGCGGCCAGCAGATGGGCGCCGACCACCGAACCGACGTATCCGGCTCCACCGGTGACCAGCAGCTTCCTGGGGCTCTCACTCACTGGCTCGCTACCTCTCGCAGTCGCAGCGCGGCGGCCTCCGGCGGCACGTCGTTGATGAACGCGCCCATGCCCGATTCGGACCCCGCAAGGAACTTCAGCTTGCCCGATGTGCGGCGAATCGTGAAAAGCTCCAGATGCAGCCCGAACTCGCGTCGCGCCGGCTCGTCGAAGGGCGCCTGGTGCCAGCCGGAGATGTACGGCGTGGGCGGCTGGCCGGGGCCGAAGATCCGGTCGAAGCGGCGCAGCAGCTCCAGGTAGACGCGCGGGAATTCGGCGCGCGCCTCCTCGTCCAGCGCGAGCAGGTCGGGCACCCGGCGGCGCGGGAAGAGGTGCACCTCGTACGGCCAGTGGGCGGCGTGCGGGACGAACGCGGTCCAGTGCTCGCCGGCCAGCACGATCCGCCGGCCGTCGGCGGTCTCGTCGGCGAGCACGTCGTCGAAGAGGTTGCGGCCGGTGCGCTCGCGGTGCTCGGCGAGGGAGCGCAGCATCAGGGAGGTGCGCGGGGTGACGAACGGGTAGCCGTAGATCTGGCCGTGCGGGTGGCCGAGGGTGACGCCGATCTCCTTGCCGCGGTTCTCGAAGGGGAAGACCTGGACGACGCCCGGCAGTTGGGACAGCTCCCGGGTGCGGTCGATCCAGGCGTCGAGCACCAGGCGGGCGCGGGCCTCGGTGAGGTCGGCGAAGGAGGCGTCGTGGTCGGAGGTGAAGCAGACCACCTCGCAGCGCCCGGCGCCGCCCGCCAGCGAGGGGAAGCGGTTCTCGAAGACGACGACCTCGTAGTCGGTGTCGGGTATCTCGCTGAGCCGGCCCTCCCGCGAGGGGCACAGCGGGCACTCGTCGGCCGGCGGGTGGTAGGTGCGGCCCTGGCGGTGCGAGGCGATGGCCACGGTGTCGCCCAGCAGGCGGTCGTGGCGCAGCTCGGAGTGGGTGGCGACGGGCTCCAGCGGACGGCGGTCGACGGCGTCACGGACGACGGTGTCTGCCGTGTCGTCGGCGTCGTAGTAGATCAGTTCGCGGCCGTCCGCGAGCCGGGTCGTCGTCTTCTTCACCCTGCAGACCCCTCACACCACAATCACCCAACATAACCGCACACAATGAATCATGACACAACAGTGCAGTCAATGCGCGAGGGCAGGTCAAGTTGACTTCGTGAGCGCTATGGAAAGCCGCGTCCGTTTCGGGCACAAACAAACAAAGCCGAACAGATGAGTGACTGCCGCGGCCGGCGGCGGAGCGAACCGGCGCGCTGACCAGTCGTCCGCGCGGGGCGGGGGGCCGGACGGACGGCGGCCGGGCGGGGGCGGGGGACTGACGGCGGCTGGCCGGCCGCGCGGGCGGCCGGTGCGCTCAGCGCGGTCCCGGGGCCGCCGCGCGGTCGAGCAGGCCGGTGCGGGCGGCCAGCGCCGCCGCTTCCAGCCGGGAGCCCACCCCCAGCTTCATCAGCACCCGCTGCACATGCGTGCGCGCGGTGCTGGGGGCTATCCGCATCCCGGCGGCGATCAGCCGGGTGTCCTCGCCCTCGGCGACCCGCACCAGCACCTCGATCTCGCGCGGGGTCAGCAGTTCGAGCAGCCGCGTGCCCTCGTCGTCCGGCTGCTGCGCCGGGTTGAGCAGCTCGGCGAAGGCGCCCTGCAGCAGCGGCTGCGCCACCGCGACCTCGCCGGCCCTGGCCTTGGCCATGGCCCGCTCCACGCCTTCGATGCGCTCGTCGTGCCGTACGTAGCCGGACGCGCCGGCCGCGAAGGCCGCCGCGATCCCCCGCGGGTCGGGCACCGGGCCGAGCACGACCACCGCGACGCCGGGCCGCTCCCGCCTGATCCTGGCGACCGTGTCGAAGGCGCCGGGCTCCGCGGGCGCCGCCGTCCCGAACAGGCACACCTCGGGGGAACGGGTCAGCACCAGCTCCGCCGCCCCGCCCGCCGGCGCGGACGCGGCCAGCACGCGGTGTCCCCGCAGCTTGAGCGCCGAGGCCAACGCCTCGGCGAGCAGCCGGTGGTCGTCGACCACGACGAGGCGTACGCCCATGTCGGCCATCCCCCATCCCCCCGGGGGTCCGCTCCGCCGCCGCCCCCGTTCCCTGTCCATACCGCGCCAGAACCGGTCCCAACCGCGCCCCCGAGCGGTATGGTCCCAGGCCGCGAAGCTACACGCTTGCCCCATGGCCGCGCGCCCCGAACCGGCAGAAATTTCCGGGAATTCCGGACTGCCTGCCGGCAGGGGGCGCGCGGGTGGACGCCGGGTGCGCCGGCCGGGCCGGCGCAGCCGTCAGTGGAAGTCGATCAGATACTTCTCGTCGTCGTTGCCCTCGTAGACGGTGTGCGCGGCCACGTAGAAGTGGCCGTTGTGCCAGTAGGGGTAGTTCTCCAGATCGGACAGGTCGATGTGGTCGTGGGCGCCGTCGGCGAACGTCGCGAACTTCTTCATCGCGCCGGTCGCCGGGTCGATGGTGACCAGCTGCCCCGCCACGTCGTAGTCCGGCGGCTCCACGGCGAGCACCTGGCCGTCCACGAAGTCCAGGCCCTGGATGGCCTGCTTGTCGGCCGGCTTGGCGACCCACTTCTGCTTGCCGTCACTGGTGTTGAAGGCGACGATCCCGCTCAGCACCTGGCCCTTGCTGTCGCCCTGGCTGCGCAGCGTCAGGTAGACGGTGTCCTTGCTGACCAGCACGTTGTGCACGTCCTGGGCGCCGTTGTCGCCGACGGAGATGTCGTACTTGTCGGTGCCCAGCGAGATCCTGGACTGCATCCGGCCGTCCGCGACGGTCACGATGTCGGTGGCGTTGCTGTTCTCGGTGCCGAGCACCACCACCACCGGGTCGGTGGACACGATCGCGTTGACCTCGGTGCCGCTCGGCGCCTCCCAGGACCACTTCGCCTTGCCGTGGTTGTCCGGGTCGATGGCCTGGACCTTGTAGGTCTTGTAGTCGCAGTTGACGATCACCACGAACTGGCTGCCGCCGGCGTAGCCGTCGTCCTCGCAGTCCCCGTTGCCGCCCTGCCACAGGATCGCCTGGGTGGACAGCCGGTAGCCGATGGAGCCGCTCAGCCAGTCGACGCCGAGCGTGTCCCCGCTGATCGCCATCTGCGAGTAGTCGAAGTCGGTCTTGCTGCCGGTGCCGCCGGGCAGCGTGGCGGTCCACTTCTGCGTCCCGGTGGTCAGGTCGAAGACCATCACCTGGTTGCAGCTGGGGCCGAACTGGATCGCGGCCAGGTTCTGATACGTGTCCTTGGCCGCCGAGCAGTCGCCACGCGAGGGGGCCGCGAGCGTCCAGGCCGGGTTGCCGGTGGTGACGTCGTAGGCGACGACCTTGTTGATCTCGCTCTTGACCACGTACTTGTCGGTGAACCAGATCCCGAAGACGTACTTGAGGTTGTCCTTCTCGGCGACCGGGTCGGCCGGCTTGTCCCAGCCGAACTGCAGATCGGCGGAGTGCGGTGCGGTGGTCGGGCCGCCGCTGCTTGACTGCGCCGTCGGCTTGGGCCCCGGCTTGTGGTCGCCGCTCCTGGTCGCCAGGAAGACACCGCCGCCGATCACCAGCACCGCCGCCACCACGGCCGCGACGACGATCAGCAGCTTGTTGGTGGACCGCCCGCCACCGGGACCGCCCGGATACTGCGGCTGCCCCGGGTAGCCGTAGGGCCCCTGCGGTGGCACCTGGCCGTACTGCGCCTGGCTCGGATACGGCGGCGGCTGGGCGCCCGCGTACGGCGGAGGCGGGGCGCCGGCGTACGGGGGCGGCGGCACCTGCTGCTGCGGGTACGCCGCCGGGGCCGGTGTCTGCGCGTACGGGTTCTGCGCGGGCGGCACCGGCTGCGCGTACGGGTTGGCGGCGGCCGGCGGCGCGCCTGCGGCCGGGTAGCCGTAACCGCCGGCCGGCGGTGGCGGGGCCTGCGCCGGATAGCCGTATCCGGGCGGCGGGGGCGGGGTCGACGGCTGTTGCTGCGGCGGCTGTTGCTGCGGCTGCTGCTGTGGAGGAACCGGCGGGGGCGGTACCGCTCCGTCTGACGACTTCCCGAACTCGGGCGGGTTGCCTGGCGGCGGGGGCGGCTGCGACATCAGCGGACCTCTTTGAACTCATGTTTGGTTCGGGTTGGCGGAAATTCTTTCTACCACCCGGCACCGTTGCCCCCATGGGCCGCCGCTGTTCCGTTACCGGCCCGCTACACGTTCTCCCCCGCCCGGCCCGGCAACCGCCACGGCCGCCGACTACCCTGCGTCGTCGGCCAGTTCGAGCCAGCGCATCTCCAGGTCCTCGCGCTCCTCGCGCAACGCCCGCAGCTCCGCGTCGATTTCGGCGACCTTCGCGAAGTCGGTCGCGTGCTCGGTGATCCGCGCGTGCAGCACCTTCTCCTTGTCGCCGACCTTGTCCAACTGCCTTTCGATCCGCTGCAGTTCCTTCTTCGCCATCCGGGTGTCGCCGGCCGGTTTCTCCCTGGCCGCCGGCGCCGGCGGCGCCGCGGCCTCGGCGATCGCCCGGCGGCGCTCCAGATACTCGTCCACCCCGCGCGGCAGCATCCGCAGGCTCTGGTCGCCGAGCAGCGCGAAGACCCGGTCGGTGGTGCGCTCCAGGAAGTAGCGGTCGTGGCTGATCACCGCCATCGACCCCGGCCAGCCGTCCAGCAGGTCCTCCAGCTGGGTCAGCGTCTCGATGTCCAGGTCGTTGGTCGGCTCGTCGAGGAACAGCACGTTCGGCTCGTCCATCAGCAGCCGCAGCACTTGCAGCCGGCGGCGCTCACCACCGGACAGGTCGCCGACCGGCGTCCACTGCTTCTCCTTGGTGAAGCCGAACTTCTCGCACAGCTGGCCCGCCGTCAGCTCCCGGCCCTTGCCCAGGTCGACCCGCTGCCGCACCGCCTCCACCGCCTGCAGGACCCGCCAGGTCGGGTCGAGCTCCGCGACCTCCTGCGACAGATACGCCAGCCGCACCGTCTTGCCCACCACGACCCGGCCCGCGGCCGGCTGCACGTCCCCGTCGCTCACCGCGGCGTCGGCGAGCGCCTTGAGCAGCGAGGTCTTGCCCGCGCCGTTCACGCCCACCAGGCCGACCCGGTCACCCGGGCCGAGCTGCCAGGTGATGTGCCGCAGCAACTGCTTCGGCCCGGCCGTGACCGTCACGTCCTCCAGCTCGAAAACGGTCTTGCCGAGACGGGAGTTGGCGAACTTCATCAGCTCCGCGGTGTCACGCGGCGGCGGCACGTCCTCGATCAGCGCGTTCGCCGCCTCGATCCTGAACCGCGGCTTCGACGTACGCGCCGGGGCACCCCTGCGCAGCCACGCCAGCTCCTTGCGGACCAGGTTCTGCCGCTTGGTCTCCTCGGTGGCGGCGATGCGCTCGCGCTCGGCCCGGGCGAAGACGTAGTCGCTGTAACCGCCCTCGTACTCGTAGACCGTGCCGCGCTGCACGTCCCACATCCGGGTGCACACCTGGTCAAGGAACCAGCGGTCGTGCGTCACCACCACCAGCGCGGACCTGCGGGCCCGCAGATGCGCCGCCAGCCAGGCGATGCCCTCCACGTCCAGGTGGTTGGTCGGCTCGTCCAGCACGATCAGGTCCTGCTCGTCGATCAGCAGCTTCGCCAGCGCGATTCGGCGCCGCTCGCCGCCCGACAGCGGGCCGATCACCGTGTCGAGCCCCGCCGGGAACCCCGGCAGGTCCAGCCCGCCGAACAGCCCGGTCAGCACGTCCCTGATCCGGGCGTCCCCCGCCCACTGGTGGTCCGCCCGGTCCCCGACGACCTCGTGCCGCACGGTCGCCGCCGGATCCAGGCTGTCGTGCTGCGTCAGCACGCCCAGCCGCAGGCCGCCCTGATGCGTCACGCGTCCCGCGTCGGGCTCCTCCAGCTTCGCGAGCATCCGCACGAGGGTCGTCTTGCCGTCCCCGTTCCGCCCCACGACCCCGATCCGGTCCCCCTCGGACACGCCCAGCGAGACGGCGTCCAGCAACGCCCTCGTGCCGTACGTCTTGCCGACGGCTTCGACGTTGACCAGGTTGACGGCCACTTCTCGTCTCTCCAAGCGCAGGGGAACAACTCCCCTCAGCCTAATCGCCCCCGCCGCCCCCCTTTTCCCCCCGACCACCCCCGGGGGCGCTCGCCGCCTCCGCCGCCCGGGCTTCCCCCCTTGCCGTGGCGTGCTCACCTGCGGCCCGGTGGGGGCCGAGCGCTCCGTTCTCCCCCAGCGCTCCGCCTGGGGGTACCCCCACACGCCTTGGGGCCTGCGTCTTCCACCGTCGGGGGTTGGTCCCTGCCAGGGGGGCCGCTGCCGCAGAGGGTGAGCGTTTTTCAGGGGCGCGGGGAACGGCGCGACAAGCCACAGCGGCGGGAAAGCAGCGGCGCCACCGCACGTGGCGGTCGACCGAAAAGCCCGGCGCAGCCGGTGTTCAGAGGAGAGTGGCCCCCGGGGCCGGCGAGACGGCCGGGTGGGCCGAGCCCGGAGGGAACGTCGCGGCGAGCGCCGCGGCCCCCGCCGCCGACGGCAGGAGAAACGCACAGGTCGGGCCGGACCCCGAGACGAGCGCGGCAAGCGCCCCCGCACCGAGGCCCGCCGCGAGCGTGCCGGCCAGAGCGGGCCGCAGGCCGACGGACGCGGCCTGCAGGTCGTTGGACAGCGCGGCGCGGAGCGCGACGGCGGACCCCTCCCGCAGCGCCGCGACGAGCGCCGGGTCCGCGGCAGGCGCGGGCAGGTTCGCGGCGAGGTCACTCCCCCCACCGGCCCGCCGCAGGCGATCGCACTCCCGGTAGACGTCCGGCGTCGACAGACCCCCCTCGGCGACGGCGAAGACCCAGTGGAACTCCCCGCCGACCTCCAGCGGCGTCAGGATCTCCCCGCGCCCGGTCCCGAGCGCGGCGCCCCCCACCAGGGAGAACGGCACGTCGCTGCCCAGCTCCGCGCACAGCGCGATCAGCTCATTCCGGGGCGCGCCCAGTCCCCACAGCGCGTCGCAGGCGACCAGCGCGCCCGCCGCGTCGGCGGACCCGCCCGCCATGCCGCCGGCCACCGGGATGTCCTTGTCGATGTGCAGGTGCACGTCCGGCTCGACGCCGTACCGCTTGGCGAGCGCGACCGCCGCCCGGGCCGCGAGGTTCGTCGCGTCGAGCGGGATGCCCGCCACGTCCCGCCCGGCGGCGGTGATCCGCAGCCCGTCCGCCGGGGTGGCGGTGACCTGGTCGTAGAGCCCGACGGCGAGGAAGACGGTGGCGAGGTCGTGGAAGCCGTCGGGGCGGCGGCCGCCGACGGAGAGCTGGACGTTGACCTTGGCGGGCACGCGGACGGTGACGGCGGTCACGGGCGGGGGCTCCTCATCGACGGCTACGGCTTGTGCTCTGCGACGGCGGCGAATTCCTCGACGGTCAGCGCCTCGCCGCGGGCCTGCGGCGACACTCCGGCGGCGACCAGCGCGGACTCCGCCGCGGCGGCGGACCCGGCCCACCCGGCGAGCGCGGCCCGCAGGGTCTTGCGGCGCTGGGCGAAGGCGGCGTCCACCACGGCGAAGACCTCCTGCCGGCTCGCCGTCGTACGCGGCGGGTCGCGCCGCACCAGGGCGACGAGCCCGGAGTCCACGTTGGGCGCGGGCCAGAAGACGCTGCGCCCGATGGCGCCGGCCCGCTTGACGTCGGCGTACCAGTTGGCCTTCACCGAGGGCACACCGTAGACCTTGTTGCCCGGCCCCGCGGCGAGCCGGTCGGCGACCTCGGACTGCACCATGACGAGGGTGCGTTCGATGCCCGGGAACGTCGCGAGCATGTGCAGCAGCACGGGGACGGCGACGTTGTACGGCAGGTTGGCCACGAGGGCGGTGGGCGGCGGGCCCGGGAGCTCGGTGACCGCCATGGCGTCGCCGTGGACCAGGTCGAAGTGGCCGGTCCGGCCGGGCAGCCGGGCCGCGACGGTCGCGGGCAGCGCGGCGGCCAGCACGTCGTCGATCTCGATCGCGGTGACGTGTGCGGCGGCTTCCAGCAGGGCGAGCGTGAGGGAGCCGAGCCCGGGACCGACCTCGACGACCGTGTCGTCGGGCCTGACTCCGGCCGTCCGCACGATCCTGCGTACGGTGTTCGCGTCGATCACGAAGTTCTGCCCGCGCTGCTTCGTCGGCCGCACGCCGAGCGCCGCTGCCAGCTCCCTGACGTCGGCCGGGCCCAACAGGGCGTCGCTCTCAGTGCCACTCACGCGCCCTAGGCTAATCGTTCTCCCCGACGCCCCCGACCCCCCAGGGATCTCCCCGGCCGGCGTCCGGGCGCAGCCGGGGTCAGTCGAAGAGGTGGCGGCCGCACGTCGGCCAGGGCGAGGCGCCACGCGTGGCGTAGAGGCGTTGTGCGCGGACCGTCTGTTCGGCGGGGCTGGCGTTCTGCGGCCGCCCCTGGCCCCCGAGGCTCCGCCAGGTCCGCGTGTCGAACTGGTACAGCCCGCCGTACCGCCCGGACGGGTCCACGACGTGCGCACGCCCGCCCGACTCGCACAGGGCGAGGCCGTGCCAGTCCAGCCCCCCGGCCGCGCGGGAAGACCGTGTGGCCCGTGCGGACGGTGTGGACCGCGACGGCCGCGACGACCGCGACGGGGAGCCGGACCCGCCGACCCGCACCACCTCGGTGACCGGCGGCCGCGTCACCCGGCTGCGCAGGACACGGGTCGAGCGGGGGACGCCGTCGGCCGTGACGACGGCGTAGCGGACCTCGCGCACCCCCGGACGCCCGTGCACGTCCACGACGGTGGATCCGCGGCGCAGCGACGGGTCACGGTGCCGTACGACCCGGTAGGGCACCGGCTCCCGGCGCACGGACCGCGCGGTCCTGATCCGGACGACCGTCAGGGTCAGGCCGTCGCTCGGGAAGGCGGACGCGGCGGGCGAGAGCGTGTCCTCGGGACCGAGGACGAGGCCGGCCTCCGCGACGGCTCCGCGGACGGTGACCGCGTGCGTGCGGACGAGGTGCGCGCGGCCGTCGGCCACCACCGTGACCCGGCGCTGCGTGCGCACGGACAGCGCGAGCCCGAGCCGCCCGATGGCGGCACTCCGCGAGGCGTCCACCTGCGCACCGTCCGCCCGTACGCCGAGCTGCCGCAGCGCGGTGGCCACGGTGGTCGCCGTCGTCCAGACGCGGCGCTGCCGGCCGTCGAGCGTGAGGGTGACCGGGCGGCCGTAGCGTACGGCCACGGCGTCGCCGTCGTGCAGCCGGTGGCCGGGCGCGGGGGCGACGATATCGTGGCCGCCGACCGTGAGGTGCTGCTGCCGCAGGACGCCGGCGACGTCGGCGGCGAAGGTGTGGACCGTCCGCGGCCGGCCGTCGACGCTCAGCCGTACGGTCTTGTCGGCCACCACATACGCCCCGGCGCCGCCGGCGAGCACCGCGACGACGAGGGTCTGCGGTACGAGCTTGCGCGCGCGTCCAGCCAGGTGAATGCTCACGACGCCGGACCTTAAAGCCTAAAAGTGGCGGAAACCCGCATTCACCTCACGTGTCGTAACCGAACGCCCGTGCGGTGTTGGCGGCGACGGCGGCCGCGAGCTGGTCCTCGTCCTCGCCCCTGGCCGCGGCCATCGCGCGCAGCGTGACCGGAATGAGGTAAGGCGCGTTGGGCCGCCCGCGGTAGGGCACGGGGGTCAGGAACGGCGCGTCGGTCTCGACCAGCAGCAGGTCGCGCGGGGCGACGGCGACCGCGTCCCGCAGGTTCTGCGCGGACTTGTAGCTGACGGTCCCGGCGAAGGACAGGTAATAGCCGTGCTCGGCGCAGACTCCGGCCATCTCGGCGTCGCCGGAGTAGCAGTGGAAGACCACCGTGGAGGGCGCCCCCTCCTCCGCGAGGATGCGCAGCACATCGGCGTGGGCGTCCCGGTCGTGGATGACCAGCGCCTTGCCGTGGCGTTTGGCGATGTCGATGTGCCGCCGGAAGGAGTGCTGCTGGTCCTCGACCCCGTCGGGCCCGGTGCGGAAGTAGTCGAGGCCGGTCTCGCCGACCCCGAGGACGTGCGGCAGTGCGGCGAGCGCGTCGATGGCGTCGATCTCGGCGTCCAGCCCCGCCCGGCCGCCGGCGGCGGCGCGGCCCGCCACCCGTGGCGCCTCGTTCGGGTGCAGCGCCACCGTGGCCCAGATCCGGTCCCAGGCGGCGGCGGTCTCCGCGGCCCAGCGCGATCCGGCCAGGTCGCAGCCGACCTGGATCAGCGTGTCGACGCCGACCGCCGCGGCCTGCGCGACGGCGTCCGCGACGCTGCCCGACTGCATGTCGAGGTGGGTGTGGGAGTCGGCGACCGCGACCCGCAGCGGCTCGGGCGCCGGCGGTGCCGGCTGCGCCGCCCGCGACGTCGTCTTCTTGCTGTCCCTGTCTGGCATGCCCCGATCCTAGGGACCGGCCCGGATGGCCGGCGCCGGAGGACCCGGTCGCCGGAACGGGGGCACATTGCCGCGGACCGGGAAGGCGGCGTCCATTGCGGGAAGACGGCGCCCATTGCGGAAGGCGGCGTTCATTCCCCCGCTTTTTCACCCCCGCGCCTGCGGTGCGGGAAGTGCAGTGACGGCCAGTGGTGCGACGGCCCCGCCGCACCCTGCGCCGCCCGGCGCGCCGCGGGCCCGGCGGCGGCCACTCCGGCGACCCGCCCGGGCGGCATGATGCGCACCCGGTGCCCTTCGCAGTTGTCGCACGTGGGGTGGGTCAGCGGGGAGGGCACCAGGGTGCCGTCGGCGAGATAGGTCACGTAGGAGCGGCCGGCGGTGTCGACGTGGTGCTCGATCTCGTAGGCCTGCTCCCAGCCGTGCCCGCAGTTCATGCAGGCGAAGGAGTACGCCTCGTGCACGACGTCCGTGCCGGGTCCGGCGGCGGGCCGCGGCGCCCTGGGCCCGCTTCCCCTGGTGTCGCTCATGTGCAGCTCCTGCGTGCCCTCCGGGCGCGGCGCCCGGACCGGGACTTCCCTCGCCCCAGCGAACGCCCCGCACCGGGCGGCCGCAGCAGGCGTGGACGACTCTTGAGCCAGATTTGGGATCTATGAGGGGGATGGCCGGTATTGCTTTGCCGAGCCCTCGGTTTAGTCCCTGTGACGCTGCTCATAGCGCCGGGGACTGCTGTGAACTCCCTGTGCGCCGGCCCGGAAAGGGGGTCCCCCGGGGTCTCACGAGGTCTCACACGGCGCCGTGTTTGGCGGCGACCACCGCGTCGAAGACCTCCCGCTTGGGCAGCCCGGCGTCCGCGGCGACCGCCGCGATGGCCTCCTTGCGCCGCTCGCCTGCCGCCTCGCGCGCCGCGACCCGGCGGACGATCTCGGCGGGGTCGAGGTCGGCGGGGCCGGGCGCCGGCGCGCCCTCGACGACGACGGTGATCTCGCCGCGTACACCGTCCTCCGCCGCCCAGCGGGCCAGTTCGGCCAGCGGGCCGCGCCTGACCTCCTCGTAGGTCTTGGTCAGCTCGCGGCACACCGCCGCGCGCCGCTCACCGCCGAAGACCTCGGCCATCGCCGCGAGCGTGTCGTCGATGCGGTGCGTGGCCTCGAAGTAGACCAGCGTCCTGCGGTCGGCGGCGACCTCGCGCAGCCGGGCCAGCCGCTCGCCGGCCTTGCGGGGCAGGAAGCCCTCGAAGCAGAAGCGGTCCACCGGCAGCCCGGAGACGGCCAGCGCGGTCAGCACGGCGGAGGGCCCGGGCACCGCGGTGACGGTGATGCCGCGCTCCACGCAAGCGGCGACCAGCCGGTAGCCGGGGTCGGAGACCGACGGCATGCCGGCGTCGGTGACCAGCACCACCCGGGCACCGCCGGCCAGCGCCTCGACCAGTTCGGGCGTGCGGCCGGCCTCGTTGCCCTCGAAGTACGACACGATCCGGCCGGTCGGCTCGATGCCCAGCGCCTGGGTGAGCCGCCGCAGCCGCCGGGTGTCCTCGGCGGCGATGACGTCGGCGCCGGTCAGCTCGGTGCCGAGCCGCGGCGGGGCGTCCGCGGGGTCGCCGATGGGAGTTCCGGCCAGTACGAGGACGCCTGCGGCTTGCGTGGTCACCGCCCAAGCTTCCCACCCGCGGCGACCGCGCCGGTCCCCGCCCGCGAGCACCGGCCGGGCCGGGAGCAGACGCCCGGGTTTACGGACAAAAAGGGGCGCCGGGCGCCGACCTCATCACATTTTCAGAGGCGTTCCCTACGATGGGCCGGTGACGAGTGAGACCGCGACGCAGGACCGGGCCGCAGAGGCTGTTCTGGAACAGCCGCATCCGAGCCCCTGGGCGCAACGGCTGCGCAGGTTCGGCTACGCGGAGAGGCCGCGGACCGACACCCGCGAGCGCCTGGTGCCGCCGTTCCCCGAGCCGGGTACGAAGATGTGGCGCTCGCTGGGCGCGAGCCAGGAGGTCTCCTACCTGCTGGCCAGGATCTCCGGCTGGCTCGGCCCGGTTCTGGTGGCGGTCTTCGCGGGCGCGCTGCGCTTCTGGCACCTGGGCACGCCCCGCGAGGTCGTCTTCGACGAGACGTACTACGCCAAGGACGCCTGGTCGCTGCTGCAGTTCGGCTACGAGGGCACCTGGCCGGACGCCAAGATCACCAACCCGGACCTGCTGGGCCATCCGCAGACGATCCCGCTGTCCGACGCACCCGGCTACGTGGTGCACCCGCCGGCCGGCAAGTGGGTGATCGCGGTCGGCGAGTGGATGTTCGGCATGAACCCCTTCGGCTGGCGCTTCATGATGGCCGTGCTCGGCACCCTGGCGGTGCTGATGCTGTGCCGGATCGGGCGGCGGCTGTTCCGTTCCACCGCGCTGGGCTGCCTGGCCGGGCTGCTGATGGCGGTGGACGGCCTGGAGTTCGTGATGAGCCGGATCGCGCTGCTCGACCTGGTGATCATGTTCTTTGCACTCGCGGCCTTCGGCTGCCTGCTGGTGGACCGCGACTGGTCCAGAGCCCGGCTGGCCCGGGCGCTGCCGGTGGACGAGTCCGGCTGGGCGGGTCCCGACCGGCGGGTCGGCGACCGGGTCGGCATGGGGTGGCGCCCGTGGCGGATCGCCGCGGCGGTCTTCCTCGGCCTCGCCGCGGCGAGCAAGTGGAACGGCCTGTACTTCCTGGCCTTCTTCGTGATCCTGACCCTGGCCTGGGACATCGGCGCGCGCCGCCTGGCGGGCGCCCGCCGGCCCGTCCTGGCCGTGCTGCGCAAGGACTTCGGCTGGTCGGTGCTGACCATGATCCCGGTCGCGCTGCTCACCTACCTGGCGACCTGGACGGGCTGGTTCCTGTCCGACAAGGGCTACGGCCGGCACTGGGCGGACAACCGCGGCGGCACCTGGTCCTGGATCCCGGCCCCGCTGCGCAGCCTGTGGCATTACGAGTACGAGGTCTACCAGTTCAATGTGACGCTGCACACGCCCCACCCGTACCAGTCCAATCCGTGGAGCTGGCTGATCCTCGGCCGTCCGGTGTCGTACTACTTCGAGTCGCCGAAGCTCGGCCAGGACGGCTGCCACAGCACCGGCGGCTGCTCGAAGGAGATCCTGGCGCTGGGCACGCCGCTGCTGTGGTGGTCGGCGTGCTTCGCCCTGCTCTACCTGCTCTACCGCTGGCTGCTCCGCCGCGACTGGCGGGCGGGCACCATCCTGTGCGCGGTGGGCGCGGGCCTGCTGCCGTGGTTCCACTACCAGGACCGTACGATCTTCTACTTCTACGCCGTCGCCTTCGTGCCCTACCTCTGCCTGGCGGTCGCGATGATGGTGGGCGCCTTCCTCGGCCCGCCGGGTTCCGGCGAGGGCCGCCGGATGTGGGGCGCGGTCGGTGCGGGCACCCTGGTGCTGCTGATCATCTGGAACTTCATCTACTTCTTCCCCATCTACACCGGCATGACCATCCCTTACAGCGGCTGGCAGGCCAGGATGTGGTTCGACTCCTGGGTCTAGCCAGGTCAATGGCACAACGAGGTGCCCCGCGCTGGTTCTCCAGCACGGGGCACCTCGGTCGTTGTCGGTTGTCACAAGTGGGTGTGGGCCGTCACCGGACGGCCCACAGACGGCCCCTGCGCGACGCGAGTGGCGACTTAGGTCGGAGCCGTCAGTTCGATCACCAGCCCCCACAACACGTGAAATCGTGCTCGCGACCATCACCACATGTGCAAATATTCTTGTACCGGCTACTACCCAGGGGGGCACATGCCTGATTTCGTCGACGACCCGAACCTTTTTCGCGCAATTGGTAGGGTGGCAGCTGAGAGCGCACAGTTCGACGAAGTGCTGCGTGAGATGATATCCGAGCTAATCGACGGGGCTCGAACCTCGTGGGTCCTATTTGAAGGGCAGACCAGTGAGTGGTTGAGCGAAAACTTTAAGGCGATACTCAGAGAGACGCTGAAAACCGAAAATTACCGACCCAAGTTCCAGTCTCTCTTTGCAGACATGGGGCAGCTTCGCGCGTTGCGCAATGCAGTTATACACGGCACTTGGGTGACCGCCCCGGTTGGCGGAGAGCCCACGGAAGAATATTATGCTACTCGCCCGTGGGGAAATGCAGACAAAAGTACACCCTTGTACTACTGCATGAGGAGTCGCATGAGAAAGGGATTCGAGGAGCGGGAGTTCACTCCATCCGACGTAGATGAACTCGCCGATAGGATCGCCGCCACCCGACAGGATATTGTTGACCTGTACAGGGAATTGCTAGAATCGCTGGATTGGGGAACAGCACTTGCTCGGTGGCCTTCTGCACCCCGGGGGTAGCCGATCGCCTCACGGAAACCTGATACCTCACCGAAGCAATTAAAGGGAACGAAGAGTTCAATGGGACCGAAGACGAGGCAAGCTTACGATTCCATCCGGGCGCGTCTTAAATACGGCGAATTCAACCCTGGCGACAAAATTCCATCGGAACGCACCCTCGCCGAAGAACTAGGAATTGGCCGAACGGCACTCCGCCAAGTCCTATCTCGACTCGTCGTCGAAGGCGCGCTGGAGGTTCGTGGGCGGAGTTCGTATCGCGTACCCGGAGGCTCGCCCCTCGAAGCCCCCGAAGAGCTTGAAGCAATCCGAGCAACCTCACGACCTGTGGTCGCCCCCGTCTGATCTGCGCGAACGGTCCACCGTCGTCCGTGGTTGTTCGCCACTGTACGCGGCTGTTGTAGCGCAGTTAGACACGCAGCGGGGAACGCGTACGGCGGCCCCCGACACATCGGGGACCGCCGCGGTGAGGGCCGATCCTTGTTGCTAGGCCGGCAGGAATCCGGGCCGCGCCTTGCCTAGATCGTGTAAATGCGTCAGGTAGTCCTGAGCTGCCGGATCTGTGGGGTAGCGGTCTTTGACGACGGCCGCCAGTTCCCTACTCACCATGAGGAGCGACGGGACCGATTGCCGGTCGCCGACGAGCGCGCGTTCTCCGTACGCGAGTGCCTGTTCTAGGTCGCCTTCACGGGCTGCGGCTACTCCGAGGGTGATGCGCGCTTCTGCGTTGCGCATCGGTGAGTGCTCCGCGTCGTCAAACTCCATGCCGAGACGAAGAACCTCCTCCGCGAGCGTGCGGGCCAGACGGTCTTCGCCCAACAACCGGTAGCAATCCATGCTGTAGAAGTCGAACTTTGCGGGGTCCACAACGAAGTGATTGTCGAGGTTGTCGGGATGCGGCATCCCTTCGAGAAGCCGCCGACCGCGGTCGAGCGCGACTTCCGTTTGACGACGGTCTCCGATGCGTGCCCATGCCTTGGCTTCTTGTGCCGCAAGCTGCACGGCAACGCCGTGGTTGGGCGCGATGGCGGCACCCGTCTGTGAGGCTGCAATAACGCCGCGGTAGTCGCCTGTCGTGAGGGCGAACCAGGCGCGCATTTCGTGAGCCCATCCCTGGATCTCTGCGTTTTCCGCTTCGTGAGCCAGGGAAAGTGCCGCTCGACGCGTCGATTCGGCCGCGCGCCTACCGCCGCTGTCGTATTCGACGCATCCGACGAGGAGCGCGAGCCAGCCGGAGAGGGTAAGCACCTCGCGGTGCTGCGCGAGGGTGAGCCGTTGCCCTTGGAGTTGACCGACGCGGCGAAGCCAAGCGCGACCTTCAACGATGAGCTGTTCGCTCGGGAGGAATGCGTACTCGGAGCACAGCCTGTCGGCCGTGATGCGCAGCGCTTCAATTGTGGCGTTATCAACGTCCGACGCTTGCAGACGGCTCACGATCTCAAGTGTTTCCATGCCGCTAGCCGCCGCGATTTCCGCGTTTGCATCACGCTTTCCCTTCAAGGGAAACAGTGCGTGAGTGACGGTTCCGAACATGGCCGCGATGATCGGCTGGTAGAACGTGCCCGGCATCGCGGCACCCGTCTCCCAACGCTTCCACTGTCGGAGCATGTTCGCGTCGTCCGGCAAGTCCTTGGGTGAGTGCGCACGCAGTGCGCGGACGGCTTCGGCCTGAGACCAGTCGCGTGATTCCCGCTCGGCAACCATGCGCCGTGCCCAAGACGGTCGATCGTCGCTCATTCGCCCTCCTCCGGGTGTGCTCCGATCTGACTACGGCGGACCTGGTGACAGTCAAGGTGACACGGCAGTGACACCGGGGGTGTCCGCCCTGTCCATTCCTGACCTGTCGGTGTCACTGTGCGTGCCGTTCCTGGCAACCCATTGTGGTTGTTGTTCAAGCGTCGCCCGGGTCGGACTTCTTCTCCAGTTGTGCGACTCGGGCACTGAGCTTCTGGACTTCGGATCGGAGGGCGTCGATGGACTCGCGCACATCATCAGGACTGTTCACTGCGGCGTCACTCTCGCGATCCGAGCCTACGGCGAAGTGTCCTCGGTTGGGGACGGAGAAGATCAGCCCTTCTGTCCTGAGCGTGGCCAACCCCTTCTTGACCGTCTCTTCGGCAATGCCGAAGCGATCGGCGAGCGCCTTGATCGAAGGCAGCTTCTCTTCCGGGGCGTACGCGCCCTCTTGGAGTTCCTTGCGCAACGCGTCCGCGACCTGCACTGACGGCAGGCGCGGACCGTCCTTGGCAATCGTCATGCAACCAGCGTATCTGGCAGCGTGCGCTAGTCCACACTGCTGGATGGGTTGCCAAGACAGTGTGGACTAGTGCACGCTAGCTCGTGAAGCGCCCGGAGGACCCGGTGACAGGGGTCCGAAGGAAGTGCCTGGATCTTGAGAACTGAACAGTGAACTTCGACGGGTGAGACTCCCGCCCCCGTGACGACCGGGTGAGGCTCGTCGGCAGCGGTCCCGAGCGTCGGCTCGGTACGTACCGCACATCGGCTCTGGGGAACGCCCTTCCATGGGGTGCCACCTGATGTGAGCTGCCCTGCTCTTGCGCCAGGTAGAGAGATGGTGCACCCGAAGAGGGCTCGGGACTGGCACGCCGCAGCAACGGCCGGCCAGTGCAGTCCTCACACCAGTGACCACAGTCCCTGACCTCTGCCTTTGCAAGGCAGAGGTCACGGGCCGTGGCCGCTCGTGGCGAGTGGTCCAAACGAGTGCGGCCCCGGTGGGCAAACACCGGGACCGCGTACAGGACCTGTTGGGAGGACCTGTGTTCATCAGTCTGACAGAGGAAGAGTCCGCGGAACTGTCGCGGAAGGTCGCTGAGGCTAACAAGCGCAGCGAGAACGGGAGCGGCAAGTGAGTGCCGCTGCCGGTACATTCGCTGCGGTGTTCGCGGCCCTGTATGTCGCCCACAGTGTGGGGGATCACTGGGTTCAGACGTCCGCTCAGTCCGCGGCCAAGGGTCGCCCCGGCTGGGTCGGTCGGTTGGCCGGTGCCCGGCACGTCGCGACCCTCACCGCGACCAAGCTGGTCGTTCTGCTGCCCGCGGCCGTGCTGCTGGGTCTGCATCTGTCGGTGTGGGGCCTGTTTGCCGGGCTGGGAGTCGACGCGGTGACGCATTGGTGGGCGGACCGTCGCACCACGTTGGCGTGGCTGGCCACACGGACCGGGAAGGCCGAGTTCTACTCGCTCGGCACCGGTGCGCACCCTGCCCATCCGGTTACCGGTGAGGGCAAGCCCGCCGCGCATTTGGGGACCGGTGCGTACGCGCTTGACCAGTCCTTCCACCATCTGTGGTTGCTGGTCGCCGCGCTGCTGATCACTCTGCTGTGACCGGCTGACGGTTGTCTGATCCGCTCACCTGCCGGTGCGTCCGGTGGGTGGGCGGTGACGGAGAGCCGGACAGTCCGGCCCGCACCACACGGCAGCGGAGGAACCCACCCGATGGGCCTGTTCAAGCGCGAAACCCACGAGACCACCATCCAGGACTACGGCTTTGGCAACTACGGCTTTATCTGTTCCTGCGGCGCCTACGGCCGCTCCGGCCCCTCCCGCGGCGAAGCGGTAACCAAGGCCAACCTGCACAAGCAGACGATCAACGGGAGTGGTCGCCGGTGACGTACAAGATTTCCGACCGCGATCGGCACGGCTGGCAGCGTCAGGCGGTCGTTGCCTTGGTGGCGATGCTGACCCATGGCTACAGCGAGGGTCTGCCGGCGTTGCATTGGTCCATCGCCACGACCGGGACTCTGATCGGCGAGGCGCACGGCTTGGGTGTGGGCGTGGTGGAACAGCGTGCTGCGTTCGATGCGTGGGCCGACTACCTCAACGCCGACCGCTGGCAGGAACGCACCGATGCCGACGGCACCACACACCTGCACGCGGTCTTCACCTGGCGTCAGAACGACCGGGTGAAGGGTGCGATCCGTGCGGTCGTCTTCGCTGCTACGGACGACAGTGCGCCTGCGTGACCCGTACGACCAGCCCCGGACCCGGCGTGATGCTGCCGGATCGGATCCGGCTCGGGGCACTCCCACCATGAACGGCGCGCACCCCCGGAGCGACTACTCCGGGGGTGCTGGTTGGGCCGTTCCCACCGTCTAAGGAGTGCACGACCCATGAGAAGTATCGTCGCAGGCCATGTGGCTGTCACGGCCACCGATTTCGTGGAACTCGCGCTGGGCACCCCGCTGGAGTTGTGGCTGGGTGTCGATGGCGAGACCGAGGAAGAGCGCGCCGCCCGGCTCGCCGCGGCGGCCGACATCCTCGCCGACGACCCCACCATGCCCGACCGGGTGAGCCGGGTCGCTGTCGAGGTGATCGAGGCTTACGCCCCGCACCTGTTCAACGTCTCCGTGCTGCCCCTCCCGACCGGTCGGCGGCGCCGCGGTTCCCGGAAGGGGGCTGCGGCATGAGCGCCCCGGAGACCGGGCGGACCGACCTTCCGCCGCTGTCGCGAGTTGACCGGGTGCTGCTGGTCGCGGCAACGGTGCTGGGTGTGGGTGTGGGCGGCGTGGGGCTCGCCATGTCGTTCGACACGGTCTCTGCGGCCGCTGCCCGCTGGGGCTTCACGACGCCGGGCATGCTGCCGCTGGCCATCGACCTGGCCATCCCGGTGTTCACCGTGATCAATCTGCTGTTGATCCGCATGGACATGCCACTTGCCTGGGCGCGGTTCGTGCCCTGGCTGCTCACGGGGGTGACGTGCTGGCTGAACATCGCCGCGGGCACGTCGCTGTCGGCGAAGGTCGCGCACGGCACGATGCCGCTGCTGTGGGTGGTGCTCTCCGAGGTCGCAGCGCACGTCTACGCGGCACGGATCGGTGCAGTGACCGGCCGTCGTATGGAGAAGATCCGCCGTTCCCGCTGGCTGCTCGCCCCACTGTCCACGTTCACGCTGTGGCGACGGATGACGCTGTGGGAGATCACCTCCTACAGCGACGCGCTGGCCCGGGAGCGGGGACGGCAGCTCGCCCGCGCGGACCTGCGGTCGGAACACGGCCGCCGGTGGCGGGCCAAGACCGACCGCCGTACCCGCGTGCTGCTCAAGCTCGGGGAACTCGCCCCCGCCGCCGACCCTGAGCCGGTCCCGGTGCCCGGTGGCGTGGACCCTGCCGCGCCGCCGGTCGGGCCGAAGGCGTCCGCGCGCAAGCGGTCCGCGAAGCCTGCGGCGAAGTCCGGTCGGCGTTCGCTGGATGACGTGCTGACCGAGGCCCGTGCGGTCACCGCCGGGTGGCCGTTCGAGCATCTGACGGCGGACCGTATCCGGCAGGCCGTGAGTTGCGGCGCCGCCCACTCCCGGGCCGTCCGCGACACCCTGCGCGCCGACCGTACGACCGGCCACAACGGGCCGCGGGCGGTGGCGGCATGAGCACCCTGTTAGCTGCCGCGGTGGCCGGCATACCGCTGGCCGCGGGCTGGTCGGCCCACCTGCTGTGGTTCCGGCACCGGTTGAACACGGCTCGCCGTGACCCGCTGACCGGGCTGTGGACGCGGGACGGCTTCACCCGCCGCGCCACCGTTCTGCTGCGCGACCCGCGCGCGGTGGTGGTGCTCGCCGATGTGGACCGCTTCAAGCAGGTCAACGACACCCACGGGCACGCCGCGGGGGACGCGCTGTTGAAGGCGACCGCGGACCGGCTCGCCCACTACACCGGCCCGCACGGGGTTGCCGGGCGGCTGGGTGGTGACGAGTTCGCTGCGGTGCTCATCGACCAGCACGGCACGGTCGGCGACATGCTTGCCGTGCTGGGTGGTGTGCTCGCCCGGCCTGCGGCCGGTCTTGACCCTGCCGTGCACACCACGGTCTCGCTCGGCTGGGTCCGGACCGCGGACTTCCCCGGCGAGGGACTGCCGGAGTTGCTGCGCCGGGCCGATGAGGCGATGTACGCGGCGAAGCGCGCCCGCGCCGGTGTCCGCCGGGCAGGGATCGGCAGCCTGTTCGCGACGCTTGCGGGGCGCCGGTCCGGACGGCCCGGTACCGCCGGATCGGCGGTGGCGTGATGTCCCCGACGTTCGGCCGGTGCTACGACCCGACCGGCGCCACCTGGGGAACGCCTACGTTCCCGTGGCGGCTCGCCCCGGACGGCATGGCGACCCGCCGGCAGTTGCGGGCGAAGGGGCTGCGTCCCGGTGGTCAGCCGGTCGCTGCTCAGATCATGCGCAGTTCCCGGCGTCGCAAGACCGGCTACGCAGTCGCCTACCTCTACCGCATCGACTTGGCAAAGCCGGTCCGGCCGATGACACCCGCGAAGTGGGCGGCGCACGCTGCGGCGATGCTCGCCCGCCGCACCTGCCCGGTCTGCCGCACGGATGCCGGATACGTCATCCCCGGGTCGCTCGGCAGTTGCGTGCCCTGCGCCTACCCCGACGAACAGCGCGCCGCCTAGCTCAGCCCAGCCCCGGCGATCTGCCGTGAGGGCGCCGCATCGAATGCGGCCCGGGGCACGCACCACATAGCGGGGTCCGGACGGTAGGCCGTCCAAAGCGCCATCCGGACCCCTCCAACCCCATGTGTCCGGGAAGGACATTCAGTGAATCACGAGGAAGAGAACGAACTGTTCCACCGGCTCGAAGCCGATATCGCCGCCAACTTCGGCGGTGACGTGGTCGACCTGGGCAAGGCGCGCGCCGCCCGCGAGTCGGCCGACACCAACCCCACCGAGTCCGACCTGGTACCCGACACGTCGGGTACCAGCAACCCCGACGCGTCGTCCGACGCGTCGGGCGACACGATCATCGTCACGGGTGACGCTGCGTCGGGTCCGGGCGGGTCGCGGGTCGGTCGTCCTGTCGACCCGAAGAACCTTCCCTCGCCGGGGGTGCGGTGGGACAAGCGCAAGCCGATCCTGCCGACGTGGCTTACGTCCAAGCCGGGGTTCGTGTCCACCACGCAGCGCGCGGCGAGCAACGCCTTCTACGCTGCCGCGTACCACTCGATCCGCAGTCCCTGGTACGCCCTGCGGCTGACCTCCTACGCCCCGCGCGGTGCCGCGCGGATGGTGGGCGATACCCGCCGTTGGGTGTGGGACACCGAAGGGGCGCCGCTGCGCGCGTATGAGGTGGCCAGGGAGAACACCGCGGAGTACCTGAAGCTGTCGAGGCAGCGTGATGACCGGGTGCGGCTGCGAGTGCTGGTCACGGCCGTGTCCATCGTGTTCGGTGCGGTGTTCGCCCTGGCCCTGTACATCATGGCGCCGCTGTGGCTGGGGGCGTTCGCCTCGGCTGCGGTGCTGGTCGCGGGGTTCTGGGGGGCGCCGAAGGACCATCCGGTCATCGGGCCTGCGGTGCTGCGGACCGAGCTGGAGAAGCTGACCGGGTCGATCGTGCTGCGCGGTCTGGACAGCGTCGGGAACGCCAAGATCTCCGCCGCGCTCAAGAAGGGCGGAGACATGAACGGGATGCGGTTCACCTCGGAGATCACCCGTGACGGACCCGGCTACCGCGCCGACCTCGATCTGCCCTACGGGGTCACCCCGCAGGACATCATGGAGTCCCGGCCGGCGCTCGCGTCGGGCCTGCGCAGGAAGGTCGGCTGCGTGTGGCCGTCCGCTGACCCGACCGAGCACGACGGCCGGCTGATTCTCTGGGTGGGCGATAAGCCCATGAACGAGACGAAGAAGCCCGCGTGGCCGCTGCTGAAGTCCGGCACAGTGGACCTGTTCAAGCCGGTCGTGTTCGGCAACGACCAGCGCATGAGCGACGTATCGGTGACGCTGATGTTCGCGTCCGTCATCGTCGGCAGCGTCCCGCGGATGGGCAAGACGTTCCTGATGCGGCTGTTCCTGCTGATCGCCGCATTGGACCCGCGTTCGGAGATCTACGGATTCGACTTCAAGGGCACCGGTGACTTCGGCGCCCTGGAACCGATCTGCCACCGCTACCGCGCCGGGGACGAAGACGATGACCTCCTGTACGTGCTGAATGCTTTGCGGGAACTGCGCGAGGAACTGCGCCGCCGGGCGAAGGTCATCAAGTCCCTGCCGCGATCACGCTGCCCGGAATCCAAGGTCACCCCGGAGCTGGCCAACGACAAGACGCTCGGACTGCACCCGATCGTCGTGGGCTTCGATGAGTGCCAGGTCCCGTTCGAGCACGACAAGTACGGGGCGGAGATCGAGGAGATCTGCACCGACCTGGCCAAACGCGGTCCCGCGCTGGGCATCGTGGCCCTGTTCGGGACGCAACGCCCGGATGCGAAGTCCCTGCCCACCGGTATCAGCGCCAACGCGGTGCTGCGGTTCTGCCTGAAGGTCATGGGCCAGCCTGCGAACGACATGGTGCTGGGCACGTCCATGTACAAGGCCGGCTACCGCGCCACCATGTTCAGCCGGACCGACCGCGGTATCTGCTGGATGGCCGGCGAGGGAGACGACCCCCGCATCGTGGCGTCCGCGTTCGTGGACGCGGTCGGTGCCGAACTGGTCGTCAAGCGGGCCAGGGAGATGCGCGAGGCGTACGGGAACGTCACCGGCCACGCCATCGGCCAGGAACCCACCGCCACCGAGACCGGCTTCGACCTGCTCACCGATGTCCTGCGGGTCATACCGGCCGACGAAGACAAGGTGTGGAACGAGAAGATTGCTTCCCGCCTCGCCGAGCTGCGGCCCGAGGTCTACGGCGGCTGGAAGGCCGCAACGGTCGCGACGAACCTGAAGGCGCACGGCATCACAGCGCAGGACGTGTGGGGAACCACCGGCGCCGGCAAGGGCACCACCCGCCGCGGTATCGTCCGTGCCGACCTCACGACTGCAATCACACAGCGTGACAAGAAGCAGTCCGGGGGCTGACTCGGAAGAGTGCTAGGTCTAGCACCGCCAAGTGCTAGACCTAGCACCTCTACTAGCACCCCGCCCAGCGCCTGAGCTGCGATCTCGCACCTAGCAGCCGACCTGCGCAAACACCCGAAACCCCGCCTGGAAGGCATCCCGTGACTCTCCTCCTCCTTGCTAGCGCCTGCCTGCTCATCGTCACACTGTGTTACGCGAGTCTGTGTGCGGCCCAGCCGTTCGCGGACTGCCGCCGCTGCGGCGGCATGGGCCACGCGACCAAGGTCACCCGCCGCGGCACCGTCAAGCGAGGCAAGCCCTGCCGCCACTGCAAGACCACCGGCAAGCGCATACGCCGCGGACGCCACCTCTACAACCTCTGGCACCACACCTACGACCGCGGCACCCGCTGACCACCGATCGGAGATCCCGCCCGTGATCCTGTCCATCTCCGCCGTGCTGCTCTTCGGCGTCGCGTCCCTCTTCGCGATCCGCGCCAAGTCCACCTCGTTCGGCGCCGCCCTGGTCGTATTCCTCTTCGGCTTCTACGCCGCCGCCACCGGCGCCGCCGGACCCATCGATCAGGTCATGGCCAGCCTCGCCCACTCCCTCGCACAGATGCGCACCTGACCGTACGGAACGGAGAACCCCCCGCCATGACCCACACCACCACCCCGCCCACCGCCGCCGCGCTGCCGCGGCTCGCCGACGTTGACACGCTCGGTGCTGACCTGGTCGACCAGATCGAAGCGTGGCTCACCGACCCGGCCCGCACCGCGCACCGGCTCGTCACCGCGCCCACCGCAGATCTTGTGGCCGAAGCGCTCGCCGACCTCACCCCGACCACCCCGACGACTGCGGCCGGCGTGATCCTGCCCGGCGGGTTGTGGCGGATCCTGCCCGACCGGCTGCTGTTCCTGCACCCCGCTCGCCGCGGCGAGGGAGTCGCGCGCCTGCGTATCCCGGTCGCCGACCATCTCGACCTCACCGCCGCGGTGCTGGAGCAATGGGGATGGGCACAGACCGGGACCCGCATCCGCACCGCCACCGGCCGCCGCTGCATCCTCGGTGCCCAATACACCGTTTTCCGGCTCGGCTACGGCACCCACGACACCGCCACCACCGCAGGCCACCACATCAACGCGCTGTTGCGCTCCCGCGGAATCAACCTGCCGTTCCCGCAATGGAACGACCAGCCCCACATCGGCCGCGAACAGGCGCTCGCCGTGGTTCGTGCCGCCGCCACCGCTGCCCGCACCTGACTTCGCCCGGGACGGCCGCCGCATCTCGCCAAAGAACCGCGGCCGTCCCGGCTCACCCGCTCCACAACAAGGAACAGGAGTACCCCCAGCATGACCCAAGCCACCCGATCCGCGCTGCTGTCCGCGGCGCTCGCGGTCGCCGCACGCGGCTGGCCCGTCATCCCGCTTCGCCCCGGCGACAAGCCCCCCGCCCTACATGGCGCGCGCACCTGCCCCCGAACCGGGGACTGCACCGCCGGGCACCGCACCTTCGAGCAGCGCGCCACCACCGACCCCGACCGCATCGAGCGGTGCTGGTCGGCCGGACCGTTCAACGTCGGCACCGCCACCGGCCCCGCCGGGCTTGTCGTGGTCGATCTCGACACGCTCAAGCCGAAGGACAAGAAGGGCACGCCTGACGGCGCGACATCCTTCCTGGCGCTCTGCGAGCGCGCCGGACAGGCCGTCCCCGATACCTACCGGGTCCGGACCCCCAGCGGCGGACAGCACCTGTACTTCACCACCCCGCCTGGTGCCCGGCTGCACAACACCGCGGGCACCCTCGCACCCAAGGTCGACACCCGCGCATGGGGCGGACAAGTCGTCGCCCCCGGCAGCATCACCCGAACGGGCCTGTACGCCGTTGAGAGCGACGCACCCGTTGCAGACCTACCCGGCTGGCTACACAGCGCCCTGACGGCCCCTCAGAAGTCGTCTACGGCCGCAATCCGGCTCATGCCCACCCGTAACGGGAACCGGCTCGCCGCTGCCGTGCTCGAACGCGAGACAGCCGCGGTCGCCGGAACCGGCGAAGGCGGCCGGAACGCCGAGTTGCTGCGCGCGGTCCGTGCGGTCGGCCGGTTCGTGGCCTGGGAAGACCTCGACCGCACCACCGTAGAGATGGCTTTTCAGGCCGCGGGCGAGTCGGCCGGACTGCCGGCAGCCGAGTGCCGCACCACGATCCGCAGCGCACTGGACTGGTCGATCCGCACCGCCCGCACCCGGGAGAGCGCATGACCAGCCCCGAACCCCGCCCCGGGCTGAAAAGCCTCACCACCACCCCCGACCAGACCAGCTCCGCCGAACCGGCCGGCACTCCCACCGGCAGTGGGGCGCCGAAGGTCGCCGCCCGCCAGGGCGCCCTGTCTGCTGTTGGCCCTGGCCCGCAGGTCATCGACGGCGCCGAGCTGCTGGCGGAAGTCGAGGCGTTCCACCGGCGCTTCAACATCTTCCCCTCGGATGCCTGCTACGTCGCGGTGGCGTTGTGGGACGCGCACGCGCACCTGCTGGACGCGTTCGACTCCACACCGCGCCTGGCGTTCCTGTCTCCCGAACCGGGATCGGGGAAGTCGAGGGCGCTGGAGATCGTAGAGACGCTGGTGCCGCGGCCGATGGTCGCGGTGAACGCGTCCGCCGCGGCCCTGTTCCGGGCGGTGTCCGGTCCGGACGGGCGGCCCACCATCCTCTTTGACGAGGTCGATACCGTCTTCGGCCCGAAGGCGGGGGACAACGAGGAACTGCGCGGATTCCTCAACGCAGGCCACCGCCGGACCGGTGTGACGTACCGGTGTGTGGGCGACGGCGGGAACCAGACCGTGCAGGCCTTCCCCTCCTACGCCGTGGTGGCTGTCGCCGGACTCGGCTCACTCCCGGACACGATCCTGACCCGCTCGATCATCATCCGCATGCGGCGCCGCGCCCCCAACGAGAAGGTGGAACCCTTCCGGCAGCGCATCCACGAACGCCAGGGCAACGCCCTGGGCAAGCGGCTCGCCGCATGGGCAGAGCAGATCCGCGGCAGCATCGAAGGGGTCTTCCCCGCCATGCCGGACGGGGTCACCGACCGGCCGGCCGACGTGTGGGAACCGCTTCTCGCGGTCGCCGACGCTGCGGGGGGAACCTGGCCGGACCGGGCACGGGCCGCGTGCGTGGAACTCGTCACGGCCGCGAAGGTCGATGACAAAGGCTCACTCGGTATCCGGCTGCTGACCGACCTGCGCGACCACGTATTCAACGGCATCGACCGGCTTCCCACCGTCGCGATCCTCGACAGGCTGTGCAGCCTTGACGAGTCGCCGTGGGCGGACCTGTACGGCAAACCGCTGGACGCCCGGCGGCTGTCGAAGATGCTGCGCGACTACCAGACCGCGGACAACACCCCGATCACCGCCCGCAACATCAAGAGCAGCATCACTCCCGGAGTCAGCAGCGTCATGAAGGGCTACTACGCCACCGACCTGCACGACGCGTGGCAGCGGTACTGCCCCCCACCCCCGGAAAGTCCGCTACCTCCGCTACCTGATCTTCAAAACGCACCCTGAGCTGCGCGGACCCGGTAGCGGATACGCACCCCGCTATCCGCTACCTGTCCGCTACCAGCACCCCACATCCGCTACCGGCCACCCGTCGCCGGTAGCGGACCCATCCGCTACCGCTACCCCGATCCGCTACCTGATCAAGGCCCTGACCAGGGCGGTAGCGGAGGTAGCGGAAGTAGCGGACCTGGCAGGACAGGGCCCCGGCCCCAAATCTCGGAGGACCCGCGTGTCCGCGCTCCCCGATCACTTCCTCACGCCCGAAGAACTCGCCGACGTATTGCGTCTGCCGAGCGTCGAAACCGTCTACGCCTGGCGCAAGAAGCGCACCGGACCGCCCGGATTCCGCGTCGGTAAACACCTGCGCTACGACCCCGACGCCGTACGCACCTGGATCGACCAGCAGACGCAAGCTGCCTGACTCACCCCGCTCAGACCACCACGGCCGGTGGCGAGCACACCTGCTCGCCACCGGCCGCCGCCATACCTTCCAGGAGTCGCCACCCATGGCAGGGCATATCCAGGACCGCTGGTACAAGACCGTCACCACCCCCGATGGCAAGTCCATCACAGTCAAGACCGACCGCCACGGAACAGGCATGCGGTACCGCGCCCGTTACATCGGCCCGGACGGAACCGAGAAGTCCAAGAGCTTCCCCGATCGACAGAAGCGCCTCGCCGAAGCCTGGCTCGCCAAGACCAAGGCCGACATGGAAGGCGGCCACTACGTCGACCCCAAAGCCGCCCGCACCACCTTCCAGCAGTACGCCGAACGCTGGGCCGCCAGCGCTTCGGGCAGCATCGGTGGGCGAGACGCGATCGAACGACAACTGCGCCTTCACGTGAACCCGCTCATCGGGTCGCGCCCGTTGGTTGCCTTCCAGCCTGCGCACGTTCGCGACTGGCTTGAGGAGTTGAAGAACACCGCGCCAACGGAGTCGTACCGCCGGATCATCTTCGGAACGGTGTCCACAGTGTTCGGCGCCGCGGTGGATGACCTCCTGATCCCACGTAACCCGTGCCTGGCCAAGTCGGTCAGGGCACCCCAGGGGGCCCCGTCGCGCATTACGCCGTGGCGGACGGAGCACGTTTTCGCGGTCCGAGGCGCGTTGCCCAAGCGGTTCCGAGCTATGGTCGACATCGGCGGCGGCTGCGGTTTGCGTCAGGGCGAGATCTTCGGCTTGCCGGCCGACGAAGTGGACTTCGCGGGCGAATGGCTGGCCGTGCGCAATCAGGTCAAGCGTGTCCGCGGCAAGCTCGTGTTTGCCCCGCCCAAACGGGGCAGGCTCCGCGACGTTCCTCTGCCGGCTACTGTCGCGGCTGCGCTCCGCGCCCACATGCGGGAGTTCCCGACCGTCAAGGTCACGTTGCCGTGGATCACGCCGACCGGGCCTCTCGTGACCAAGGAACTGGTGTTCACTGGCAATACGGGCAATACCGTACGGGCAAGCTACTTCGATGACTTCATGTGGAAGCCTGCCCTGGCCACCGCTGGCCTCATCCCGAAGCCTCCGCCTGGCGAGCGCTACCCGGCCGCACGCGAGCACGGCATGCACGCCCTGCGGCACTTCTACGCTTCGGTCCTGCTGGACGCCGGGGAGACCATCAAGGCCCTGAGCACCTACCTCGGCCACAGCGACCCCGGCTTCACACTCCGCGTGTACACGCACCTCATGCCGAGCAGCGAGGGCCGCACACGGAAGGCCGTGGACAACGTGTTCCCGGCTCTTGATGAGCAGCCGGACGGCCCACAGACGGCCCCCGGCACGTAGGCTCCCCCCTGGTCAGTGCGTCTGCCCTGGCCAGGGGTCTACGTGCCCAAGGAATCGGAATTTCATCTACTTCTTCCCGATCTACACCGGCATGACGATCCCCTACACCGGCTGGCAGGCCAGGATGTGGTTCGACTCCTGGGTGTGACCAGGCGAGCGTCGAGGGCGAGGGTTCCCCGTGCAACACAGCAGGGACGAAGCCGTGTTGCTTTCGAGACCTGTCCTGTCACACCCGTCCCGTAAAGTGCCCCCTGGACACGCTCATTTGAACGTGTTCAGGGGGTGGGAAGAGGGGGGTCTCGGTGCCCGTACCAAGGAAAGTCAAGACCGGTGTGATCGGTGCGGTCTTCATCACGATGCTGGGCGTCGCCGTGTACGGCGGCTACAACATCTACACGAGCCTGGACGACAGCGAGGGCAGCAAGCCGGCCGCCGCCACCGCCAGTGCGGGCACTCCGCTCAGCGCCAAGGACGTCACCAGGACGGCGGCCGACTTCCTGGCCGCCTGGTCAGCCGGTGACGACGAGAAGGCCGCCAAGCTGACGGACTCCGTCCAGACGGCCTCCGCGGCGCTGGCCGACTACCGGCAGAAGGCGAGCATCAGCAAGATCACGGCCACGCCGATCCCGACGGACAGCGCGACCGACTCGACCACCGCGCCGGACCCGTCGGCGCTGACGGTCTCGTTCGCGGTCAAGGCGACCATCTCGTACGAGAAGCTCGCGCCGAAGGTCTGGACGTACGACTCGACGCTGAAGGTCAGCCGCAACACGGTGGGCGACCCGGCGGTCAAGTGGGCGCCCGACGTCATCGAGCCGGACCTCAAGGACGGCCAGTCGGTGGTCACCGGCCTGGCGAGCACGCCCGAGGTGGATCTGGTCGACCGGCACGGCAAGACCATGACGGTCCAGCAGTTTCCGGGTCTGACCGACGTCTTCACCGACCTGCGCAAGCGCTACGCGGACGCGAACCTCGGCGGCACCCCCGGCATCGAGACCTACGTGACCGACGACGGCGGCGCCGTCGTCAAGACGCTCTACGTGGTCAAGCCGGGCCAGAACGCCAAGCTCGAGACCACGCTGGACGCCGGGATCCAGGCGGCGGCGGAGAAGTCGGTGCGGAAGTACGGCCAGTCGGGGGTGACCGCGCTGGACACCCGCGACGGCACGATCCTGGCGATGGCGGCCAACCCGCCCGGCGGCACGAACTACGCGTTGGCCCTGCAGCCGCCCGGCTCCACCTTCAAGATCGTCACGGCGACCGCACTGATGCTGGCGCCGGTCACCTCGGACACCCCGCGGCTGACGCCCCAGTCGACGTCGCAGTGCGTCGACGGCTACGCGGCGCTCGGCGGCAAGAAATACCACAACGTCACGCCGGACAAGCTGAACGCCACGCTCGCCTGGGACTTCTCCAGGTCCTGCAACACCGGCTTCATCCGGCTCTCGAAGTATCTGGACCAGGATTCGCTGGCCCAGGTCGGCAAGAAGTACTTCGGCCTCGTCGGCGACTCCCGCCCCTGGTACGTCGGCACCGGCACCACCGACGGCAGCATCCCCGGCGGCACGGGCGACGAGATGACGTCGGAGATGATCGGCCAGGGCCAGGTCCTGATGAACACGCTGAACATGGCGTCGGTCGCGGCCACCGTCCGGGACGGCCGCTTCCACCAGCCGTCGATCCTCCAGGACACCGGCCTCATCGACAAGCGGGAGACCCTCAGCGCCACTCCGCTGCCGCCCACCGTCCGGCAGAATCTGATGTCGATGATGCACCTGACCGCGACCGCGGGCACCGCGGCGGGCCTGCTGAGCGGCGTGAGCAGCCCCTACGGTGCCAAGACCGGCTCGGCGGAGGAGAACAAGGACGACCTGCCCACCGGCTGGTTCACCGCCTACAGCGGCGACGTGGCAGCGGCGGCGATGGTGGTCCAGGGCGACCACGGCAACAAGTCCGCCGGCCCGATCGTCGCGGACGTGCTGCGCGCCTCGTAGCCGCGACGCCCCGTCAGGAGCCGCCGACCCACCCGCGCCGGCGGCTTCCGGCAGGCGACGGTGCCCCCGCCCGCGGCGGACCGCGGACGGGGGCACCGTGGGGAGGGACGCGGCTCAGCCCAGGAGCACCGGCAGCCGCGCGTGGCCGTGCGAGATGAACGACTCCACCGGCGGCAGCTCCTCGTCCGGCACCGCGAGCGCCAGGCCCGGGAAGCGGGCGAAGAGCGCCGGCAGGGCTATCTCGGCCTCCAGCCGGGCCAGCGGGGCGCCGAGGCAGAAGTGTGCGCCGTGCCCGAAGGCCAGGTGCTCCTTGTTGGCCCGGGTGATGTCGAACCGGTCGGCGGTCGCCCCGTGGTAGGCCGGGTGGCGGCCGGCGGCGGCGTACGAGGCCAGGATCGCCTCGCCCTTCTTGATGTGCACCCCGCCGGCCGTGATGTCGTCCACCGCGTAGCGCAGCGGCAGGCTCGCGACGGGCGCCTCGGCCCGCAGCGTCTCCTCGATCACGTCGCTCCAGCCCGCTCCGCCGGCCCTGACCAGCTCCAGCTGCTCGGGGTGGCGGAGCAGGGCGTGGACAGCGTTGTCGAGCAGGTTGACGGTGGTCTCGTGGCCGGCGCTGATCATCAGGATCAGGGTGTCCACGAGCTCGCCCTCGGTCAGCCGGGAGCCGTCCTCCTCGCGGGCGGAGATGAGCACGCTGGTGAGGTCGTCGCCGGGCTTCTCCCGCTTGCGGGCGACCAGGCCGGAGAGCACCTGGTGGATCCCGGTGAAGGTGGCGACGGCGTCCTCGGGGCTGATGGCGGTGTTGAAGATGTTGTCGACCAGCCGGCGCAGCTCCGTGCGGGTCTCCTCGTCCTCGATGCCGAAGAGCTGGCAGATCACCTGGATCGGGATCGGGTAGCAGTACGCCTCGCGCAGGTCCACCGGCTCGCCGGCCGGCGCCGCGGCCAGGGCGTCGAGCAGGTCCCCGGTCAGCTGCTCGATCCAGGGGCGCAGCGCCTCGGTGCGGCGGGCGGTGAAGGCCACCGACACCAGCTTGCGCAGCCGCCGGTGGTCGCCGCCGTAGGCGGTGAACATGTTGGTGACCGCGACCCAGGTGAACAGCGGCCAGTCAGGCGTGATCTCGCCGTTGGCCCAGGCCGACCAGTGCTGCCGCGGGTCCTTGGAGACGCGCGGGTCGGTCAGCAGCTCCTTGAGCAGCGCCTGGTCGCTTACCGCCCACGCCTGGACCCCACCAGGAAGCTCCACCAGCGTCGCGGGGCCGCGTTCGCGGATGCGGGCTCCCTCACCGTGTATGTCCCGACCTGCCGGGTCGATGACGAGGGGGGCTGCGGCGTCGCGCTCGGCGTCGGCGGGGCGGGCTGGGTAGTCCATGCGGGGGCTCCTGAGGTCTCTTCCGCGGCGGCCGGCGCGGAGATGGTGATCGGCGGGAAAACGACAGGCAGAGCGACCAGAGCCCGGTGGAAGGGACCCTGCCGCCACTCCAACTGTCCCACCTCGCAGTCGAGTTCGATATCCGGCAGCCGGTCGAGCAGCTTCTCCACCGCGACCGCCGCGATCAGCCGGGCCGGGCTCTTGGCGGGGCAGGTGTGCGGGCCCGCGCTCCACGACAGGTGGGCCCGGTTGCCGCCGCGGCGCTCCCCGCTGAGTGCCGGATCGGTGTTGGCGGCGGTGAAGCTGACCAGGATCGGGCGTCCCGCGACCAGCTCGACGCCGTCGACCTCGGTGTCCTGGATGGCGTAGTGCACCGCGTAGTTCGCCAGCGGCGGGTCGCCCCACAGCACCTCGTCGAGGGCCTCGTCGACCGGCATGCTGCCGCCGGCCAGGTCGCCGGCGAAGCGGTCGTCGGACAGCAGCAGGAGCAGCGCGTTGCAGATCAGGTTCTGCTCGGGCTCGGTGCCCGCGCCCACCAGCAGGACGAGCTGGTGCAGCATCTCCTCGTCGCTCAGCCCGGCCGGGTGGGCCATCATCCAGGACGTGACGTCGGCGCCGGGCTGGCGGCGCTTGAGCGCGACGAGTTCGAGCATGCCCTCGGTGAGGAGCTGGTTGGCCTTCTCCGAGTCCGCGTCGGCGTCGAAGATGCCGGACATGCCGACGACCAGCTTGTCGCCGATGTCGGCGGGGCAGCCGAACAGCCGGTTGAAGACCAGCAGCGGCAGCAGCGCCCCGTACTCGCCGAGCAGGTCGGCGTTGCCGCGGGCGCCGATCCGGTCGATGAGGATGTCGGCGCTGTCCTCGACGTAGCCGCGCAGCGCGTTGGGGTCGACCTGGCCGAGGCTGTCGGTGATCGCCCCGCGGTAGCGGGCGTGCGCCTCGCCGTCGGACCACAGGGCGTTGGGCCGGTACCCCATCATCGGCACCACCGGGCTGTCGGCCGGTACGGAACCGTCCTCAAGCGCCCGCCAGTTGCGCGGGTCCTTGGAGAAGCGCTCGGGGCTGCGCAGCACTTCGAGCGCGCTCTGGTAGCCCAGCACGAGGTCGGCGTCGACGCCCGGCGCGATCTCCACCGGGGCGACGCTGCCCTGCTTGCGCAGCGCCGCGAAGGTCGCCTGCGGGTCGGCGGCGTGCTCCGGCCCGTAGAGGCGCAGGGCGCCGCTGCCGGCGTGCGCGGGGCAGCCGGGCGGCGGTGCGGGGAAGGCCGCGGGGTCCGGGGCTGATGCGGGCTCTGGCGCGATCGGGGACGTCATCCGGTTCAGGACTCCTGGTCGGCGGGGACGGGGCGGGTCTGCAGGTGTTCCACCAGGGCGATCAGCGCCTTGGTGGAGGAGGCGGCGTCGCGGGCGTCGCAGCCGATCAGCGGGGTGTCGGGTAGCAGGTCGAGCGCCTCGCGCACCTCCTCCTCGGGGAAGTGCGGCGCCCCGTCGAACTGGTTGACGGCGACCGCGTACGGCATGCCGTGCTCCTCGAGCAGCCCCATCACGTCGAAGGACTGGTCGAGCCGCCGGGTGTCGGCGAGCACCAGGGCGCCGAGCGCGCCCTGGAGCATGTCCGTCCACAGCCGCGTGAAGCGCTTCTGGCCCGGCGCCCCGAAGAGGTAGAGCACCAGGCTGTCGCTGAGGGTGAGCCGCCCGAAGTCCATGGCGACGGTGGTGGCGGTCTTCTCGGGCACCCCGGCCAGGTCGTCGACCTGCGCGCCGGCCTGGGACAACGGCTCCTCGGTCCGCAGCGGCGTGATCT
The DNA here is from genome assembly GCF_036010485.1 of Streptomyces sp. NBC_01198. Taxonomy (NCBI): domain Bacteria; kingdom Bacillati; phylum Actinomycetota; class Actinomycetes; order Kitasatosporales; family Streptomycetaceae; genus Streptomyces; species Streptomyces sp. NBC_01198. The sequence goes on along the minus strand of NZ_CP108568.1, from coordinate 5,069,899 downwards.
CCGAGAGGGTCCCGACGAAGGTGGTCTTGCCGACCGCGAAGTGCCCCACGACGAGGATCTTGGCCGCGGTCCTGACCGAGTCGGCCACGTACGAGGGCGCGCCGCCCGGGGGGACGGTGGCGCGGTCAGAGGCGGGCGCGGAGCCCATTGAGCACCTCCTGCAGGAGCTGGACGTCGGGGAGTTGCGCCTTGGGTATGGCGGCCCGCGCGATGATGTGGCCGCTGTCGATGAGGTCGCTGATCAGCACTTTGGTGACGCTGAGCGGCAGGGAGAGGTATCCCGCGACCTCGGCGACGGACAGGGCTCCGCCCCGGCACAGCTCCATCACCGCGCGCCGCTCCGGCGTGAGCCCGGCCAGCGGGCGGCTGGTCACGGCGTTCACCAGCGTGACGATGTCCAGGGTGTTGCGCGTCGGGTGGGCCCGCCCGTCGGTGACGACGTAGGCCCGCACGAGTCCCTGCTCTCGCCTGCGCGGCGGGGTCATGACGTGACGGTGGTGCCCGGCCGGGTGGTCGCCGCGTCCTGGCGGGGCGGGCTGGTCAGCTCCTTGCCGAGGCGGTCGACCAGCTTCTGCATGCGGTAGGTGACCATCTCCATGTCCACGTTCTGCGTGGAGGAGACCGCCAGATACGCGCCCGCGCCCGCCGCGACCAGGAAGACGTAGCCCCCCGCGAACTCGACCAGGGTCTGCTGCCAGGGCGAGCCGTCCTTGCCGCAGAACTCCGCGGTGCTGCGGCTGATGGACTGCAGCCCGGACAGCGCGGCGGCCTGGCGTTCCGCCTCGTCGCGCCCGATGCCCTTCGAGTGCGCCCTGAGCATCCCGTCCGCGGACAGCAGGATCGCGTGCCGCGCCTCCGGGACCTTCAGGACCTCGTCGAGCATCCAGCCCAGCTCGTTGGCCATATGGTCGTTCATTCCTGAGTCGTCCCTTCGTCATCGGTGGATTCCGCGCGCCCGGAGCGTGTGCCACGGGCGAATGCACCCATTCGGGATGCCGTCTCGTACGGGGTACGCACCGGCCCGGTGTCCTCGTCGGCAGCCGGTTCCGCGGTGCGTGCGTGCCGGGCCGCGAGCTGCTCGCCGCTGACCTCGCGCCTGCGGCGCTTGGGCAGGCCGCCGGCGGTGGCGCCGGTGATGGGGGTCGCCGGTACGTCGTCGCCGGGGGTGTACCCCGGCGCCGGTACGGTCGCCGCTGCGTGCCGGCCGGCGCCGGGAGCCGGCTCGGCCGACGCGTTGCGCGCGGCCGCCGACGAGCGCACCGGCAGCTCGCCGGGTGCCACGGCGCGGGAGTGCGCGGCGGCGCGGGCGACCACCGGGGCCGCGGCCGTACCCGCGGTGGTCAGCAGCGCCTTGGGCAGGAACAGCACCGCCCGGACGCCGCCGTAGGGCGACCTGGTGTCCACGGACACCGAGAAGCCGTAGCGGGCGGCCAGCACGCCGATCACCGCGAAGCCGAACTGCGGCGGGTCGCCGAGCCGGTTGATGTCCAGGTTCTCGCCGCCCTCCAGCCGCTCGACGGCGACCGAGACCTCCAGCTCGTCCATGCCGACACCCGCGTCGTCGATGACGATCGTGGTGCCGTTGTGCGCGGGACGCAGGCTGACCTCGACCGAGGTGTTCGGCTGCGAGTGCCGGGTGGCGTTGTCGAGCAGTTCGGCGACCGCGAGCACCACCGGTTCCACCGCCCGGCTGATCACGTCGATGTCAGGGCCGGTGCCGATCTCGACCCGCTGGTAGTCGCGGATACGGGACTTGGCGCCGCGCAGCACGTCGATCAGCGGCGAGGCCGCGCGCTGCCGGCCTGGCCAGGAGCCGCAGAGCACCGCGATGGCCTGCGCGCGGCGGCCGAACTGCGAGTTGGCGTGGTCGATCTCCATCAGGTCCTGCAGGACGTTGGCGTTGTCGTGCCGGTCCTGCATGTCGGAGATGGACAGCTGCTGCTCGTTCGCCAGCGCCTGGACCGAGCGCATCGCCGCTTTCAGGGTGGCCTTGGCCGACTGGTCGGCCCGCACTCTTGCCTTCTCGACGGTGCCGACGAAGCGGTGCACGACCTGGTCCATCCGGTCCGCGAAGGCGGACCCGGCGAGCCGCGGATCGCGCAGCCCCTGCTGCGGCCGCCGGCCGCCCAGCTCCACGGCGGGCAGCCGGACGTCGACCAGGTGCGCGATCTCCGCCTCGCGGGCCCGCACGTCCGCCTCGCGGTCGTGCAGCTGGCGCTGGGTGGCGGCGAGCTGTTTGCGGAGGCGGGCCGACACGACCGCCTGCCGGACCCACAGGACGAGGGCCGCGAGCGCGACGACGGCGACAGGCCAGAACACCACACCCGATATGTGACTTGTCATCAGATCCTCAGGAACTCGGGGAGGCCGATCAGACCGGGGCAGCCCATCGGATCCCGGCACGTACGGGACGCACCGGAATGCGCACAACGGTCGGCGTGGTCAAAACCCGACGCGCGCGCCCGCCGTGGGAAGGGATTGCCTGATCATCCTAGCCATCCGACGGAGGGACAAGAGCACTCTGGTGGAGGAGTTGTGACGTCTCGTCAGGCGCTCCGCGCCCCCGTACGGGGACTCCTCGCAGGTCCGCGCGATCGCCGGGGGCGCAATTCCCGCACGGCGCCGGGCGCGCGACGGGCGGATTCCGCTGGACTTCTCCCCGCCGCCCGCCGCTTTTGGGCTCATTCGCACTCTTTCCCGTGCCGTTCACGGCCTGCGCGGCGGGCCGGCCGGAACCGCGGGCCCCTCCCCACCGCGGCCGCTCCGGCACCCGGCGCGGGGTCCGGCGGGCGGTCAGGGAAGTTGATACGAACCTCAAATTTCATATCCCACGTGCTCGATCGACCACAAGAATTTACACCCACAGCGGAATCGGCCGCCGATGAACCGTTGATCCTCCTCGGGTGCGTCGCTACGATTGCCGCGACAGCTGGCCGGAGAGAACCTCTGACCCAGGTCATAGAGATCCAGTGCGCCACCGGAAAGCGGAAGCAGCAACTCCGCTGACTGCCGGCGAATGCGTCGCCGATGCCTCGACCAGGCATCCGGCGCCCCGGATGAGCAGGCAGAAGCCATCGACGCTGTCGATGTCCGATGCCCTCTCCGCGGTGCGGGTTCGGCGGCCCGTCCTTTCACGAACAATGCATTTCGCCTCTCACCGGTTGACGGGGAAAGGCGGGCGAGGACGGTGCCGATTCCTCACCGGCGCGCAGGAAAAGAGCCGGCTGGGTCTCCGTGAGGTCCGCAGAGCCGATCGGCCGTTCGCCGGGTGAGCCTCCCGCCACCGGCGGACGGCCGGTCGCTGTGCTCCGCGACTCGGGGCCGGTGATCGCGCTCGCGCCCCTGCCGGGGAGGTCGGCGAGACGGCAGGGCGGGCAGCGGCCCACGGCCGGCGGGCTACTCGACGGCCGCCTCGACCGCGTCCGCGAAGCCGGGGTTGCTGAGCAGGATGCCGCCGTCCACCGGGAGCGTCACGCCGGTGGTCCAGGCCGCGTCGGGCGACGCGAGGAAGGTGACGGCGCCGGCGATGTCGGCGGGCTCACCGATCCGGCCGAGCGGATAGAGCGGCGCGGCTGCGGCCAGCACGGACTCCTTGCCCTCCCAGGCCGGCGTCCGGATGGTCCCGGGGGCCACCAGGTTGACCCGCACACCGCTGGGAGCGGCGTGCACCGCCAGCGTGCGCGTCAGCGACATCAGGCCCGCTTTGGCCGCGCTGTAGGAGTGGTTGCCGAAGTAGGAGATGCCGTTGACCGAGCCGATGTTGACCACCGCGCCCCGCCGGCCGGGCGCGGCGGCCAGGTGCGGCAGCGCGGCCCTGGTGCAGCGCATCGCGCCGACCAGGGTGACGTCGAGGTCGAGCCGCCACTCGTCGTCGTCCTCGTCGGTGAAGTCGGGCCGGTGCTCGCCGCACCGGTAGGCGTTGTTGACCAGCACGTCGAGCGTCCCGAAGGCGTCCACCGCCTGCGCCACGGCCGCGTCCACCGACTTGCGGTCGGCGACGTCGCACCCGCACGACTCGGCCCGGCCGCCCGCCGCACGGATCGAGGCGGCGGTCCGCGCGCCCCCCTGCTCGTCGATGTCGGCGATCAGCACTGCGGCACCCTCGGCGGCGAACCGCCGGGCCGTCGCCTCGCCGATACCGCGTGCGCCGCCCGTGACGATCACACCGAAGTCCTCGAAACGTCCTCGCATCCGGTCAGCGTATGCACTCCTTGAGCGCCCTGACCAGGGCCTGGGCGCGCGGGTCCGCGGTGACGTTGCGCTGCATCCCGTTGGTGACGTAGCCGAACCCGATACCCGTACCCGGATCGGCGAAGGCCAGGCTGCCGCCGCGACCCGGGTGCCCGAAGGATCCGGGGGCCAGCAGCGGCGAGGCCGGGCCGTGCAGCATGTAGCCGAGCCCGAAGAGCGTGTTGACCACCAGCACCTGGTCGGGGCCGTCCGACTCCGGCGTCCTGGCGGCGGTCAGCGTCGCGGGTGCGAACAGCCGCGGGCCGTCCTGCACCTCGCCGACCAGCGCCGCGTAGAAGCGCGCGAGCGACCGGGCGGTGGCGATGCCGCCGGACGCCGCCAGCTCCCCCGCCCGATACGCCGGGTCGTTCTCGTCGGGCAGCGGGGTGATCGCGGCGAACGCCCGCCGAGTGAGCGAGTCCGGATCGGCGTAGGCGTCGTGGACCGACTGCTTCGCCCGGGTGCGCAGCCCGCCGGAGACCGCGGGTGGGGGCACCTCGATGTCGGCGATCCTGCCGACCTGTCCCACCCGGTCGGCGGGCAGGCCTATCCACAGGTCGAGGCCGAGCAGCCGGGTGATCTCCTCGGCCACGAAGCGACCGATCGACCGCCCGGAAGCGCGTTGCACCAGCTCACCGGCCAGCCAGCTGAAGGTCTGCGCGTGATAGCCGTGTGCCGCGCCCGGCGTGAAGAGCGGCCGCTGCGCGGCCACCGCGCGCGGCCCCGAGACCCCGTCGAGCGCCTGCTCGGGGGTGAGCGGCACGTCGAGCGCGGGCACCCCGACCCGGTGCGCGAGCACCTCCCGTACCGTCACCCGGTCCTTGCCGTGCGCCTTGAACTCCGGCCAGTACGCCCCGACCGGCGCGTCGAGATCCAGCTGCCCGCGCTGGTGGAGCAGCAGCAGGCAGGCCGACGCGACGCCCTTGGTCGCGGACCGAACGGTCTGCGCGGTGTCCTCCCGCCACGGGCCGCCCCCGTCGGGCGCCGCGGTGCCGCCCCACAGGTCGACGACCTTCCGCCCCTCGCGGTAGACCGCGACTGCCGCGCCCCGGTCCCCGCGCCGGGTGAAATTGCCCGCGAAGGCGGTGCGGACCGGCTCGTACCCCGGCTCCACCGACCCGTGCACCTCGGTGACGTCCATGAATCCGCCCCCCTCCTTGGTCCCGACCGTCTCGACCCTTCCACCTCCATGGTGCACGAGGGGTGTGACAGCCGGGCACCGGCCCGTGGTCCCGCCGCGTGAACGTGCCCGCACCCGGCCTGCCGCGGCCGGGTGCGGGCATGCGGCGGGCCCGCGACGGGACCGCGGTCCGGGTCGGCTGACCCGGTGCGGCCCCGTGCGGGCCCGGTGGGGGGATCCGCTGTTCGCGTACTACGAAAGCGGCGGGTAGGCGTTGGCGATGAGCTGGTGGAACTGGGCCGAGAACCAGTGGCCCGCCAGCGGCGCGTTGGACAGTGCGCCCGTCGCGTTGTTGCCGTTGCGCGCGTTGCCACCGTAGGTCGGGTCGCACATCCGGTCGAAGCCCTTGCCCTCGTCGTTGCTGACGACCTGGCTCGCACCGTCCGACTCACCCGGAGGCTTGACCCACACGTAGGCGTCGATGCCCGTCGCGGGAGCGGCGGTCGGCCGTGCGCCGATGCCCGCACCCGTCTGGTTGCACCAGTTGCCCGCGTGGATGCGACGGTCGATGCGGCCGCCGTTCACGTAGGTGTCCACGCTGGTCGTGGCACCCGGTCCGGTGGGACGGGCAGTGCCGCCCCAGCCGTTGCGGGAGGTGTCGATCAGCATGCCGAGGCTGGAACTGAAGCCGAGCGAGACCAGCTTGTCCCGCAGGCCCTGGGCGTAGGACTGCTCGTCCACGTAGTAGTTCCAGTCCACCCACTTGGACTGCCGCACGGTGGTGCCGTTGACGTTGTCCGTGATCTTGAAGTAGGGCTCGACGGTCGCACCGTAGTTCGCGGTGTTGACGATGAAGCCCTGGACGTCCCCGACGTTGGCGCCGTTCGTCGTGGCGACCTTGTAGAACTCCTGCGCGGCCGGGCCGAGGTTGGTGTCCCAGCCGAGCCAGGCGTGGTGGCCGGCGTCGATGTAGTTGTAGGTGTTGCCGATCGCGCCCAGCTTCGAGAGCGCGTAGCTGACGCCCTTCTCGTAGTTGCCGTTCGCCTTCATCGTCGCGCACGCGTCGGTGGAACCGTCGGTGCCACCCGCGTTGGTGGTCAGGTTGGGCAGCGAGTCGGGCTCGACGATGTTGACGATGCGCAGCCCCGAGTACGCCGAGTTGCCCTCCAGCGCGGCGATCGGGTCGATGTAGTCGGTCTGGTAACGGCCGATGTCCGTCGGGCCCAGCTCACCGTTGGAGGCGAGGGCGGAGCAGTCGCGTCCCGGAAGGTCGTAGATGACCAGTTCGATGGTCAGCGGCTGGCCGGCGGCCTGCTGCACCGCGGCGTCCAGGTGGGCCTTGAGGCCCATGCCGCCGTTCACACCGTTGATCGCGGCGATCCGGTCGAGCCACACAGCGGTCGACTGGTGGGCGATCGAGGAACCGCCGTCCCCGGCAGCCAGCGCGGACCACTCGGAGTTGACGTAGCCCTTGGCGCCCACATACGGGTTGTCGACCCGCTGGCCGGGCGGCGGGGTGGTGCCACCCGTCGAGCCGCCGGTGGTGCTGCCGCCGGTCGTGCTGCCGCCGGTGGTGCTACCGCCAGTGGTGCTGCCGCCGGTCGTGGTGCCACCTGTGGTGGTACCGCCGGTCGTGGTGCCACCTGTGGTGCTGCCACCAGTCGTAGTACCGCCGGTGCTGCCACTGCCACCGCATGCGACACCGTTCAGGGTGAACGCCGTCGGCGAGGTGTTGGTGCCGCTGTACGACCCGTTGAAGCCGAAGGTCGCCGTCCCGCCGGTCGCCACCGCGCCGTTGTAGGACAGGCTGGCCGCGCTGACGGCCTTGCCCGACTGGGTGACGGTCGCGTTCCACGACTGGGTGATCTGCTGGTTGCCGGCGAAGTTCCAGCCGAGCTTCCAGCTGGTCAGCGCCGGGCCGGTGTTGGTGATCGTCACCTGCGTGGTGAAGCCGGTGTCCCACTGGCTCACGTTGTAGGCGACCGAGCACCCGGCCGTGGCCGCCGAGGCGGACGTGGTGCTGAGCGCAGCGGCCACACCGCCTGACGCGACGACCATCAGGCCTGCGGCGAACGCCGCGGTTCTGCGTCGGACTATCGGGACTGCCATGTGCGAACGACCTCCATTGGGGGGATGGGCCTTCGAAGGTGCTCCGAGAGGCCATGGGAGGTGGTGCGGTGATTCATTGTTCGGTTACACGCTCTTAACGTGGGAGCGCTCCCATAGTGCGGAGCCCTCTGGCTCCTGTCAATGCTTGAAGCACGACAACGCGCCCCGCGCCAGGCCGCGTTAGCCGCTGCCCCCGCTATCCCCCCAGGTCACCGCGTCCTTTACCGGGAAAGGCACTCCCCCTACCGGTCCGCGGTGCGGTGATGCCCCAGGACTATGCCGTGGCCAGCGCCGCGGCCCTCCCCGCCGCGCGCCCGGAGAATATGCACCCGCCGAGAAACGTGCCCTCCAGTGACCGATACCCGTGCATCCCGCCGCCGCCGAAGCCCGCGGCCTCCCCCGCCGCGTACAGCCCGCCCAGCGGCTCGCCGCGCCCGCCGGCGCCGGGCCCCGGCGCGCCCGCGGCGCCCGGCGGCAGCAGCACCCGCCCGTCCAGATCGGTCTCCAGCCCGCCCAGCGACTTCCGCGTGAGGATGTTCAGCCGCACGGCGATCAGCGGCCCGGCCTTCGGGTCGAGCAGCCGGTGCGGCGACGCGGTACGTATCAGCTTGTCCCCGATGTAGTTCCGCGCCCCGCGAATTGCCGTGACCTGCAGATCCTTGGTGTATGTATTCGCTATCTCCCGATCCCTCGCCTCGATTTCGCGACGCAACGCGTCCTCGTCGACCAGGCCTTCCCCGGTCAGCGCGTTCATGCCCCGCACCAGTGCACCGAGTTCGCGCTCCACGACGAAGTCGGCTCCGTTCCGCTTGAACGCCTCGACCGGCCCGGGCGCGCCAGGCAACGCGCGTTTGAGCACCTCGCGCACGCTTCGCCCGGTGAGGTCCGGATTCTGCTCGGAGCCGGAAAGGGCGAACTCCTTCTCGATGATCTTCTGCGTGAGGACGAACCAGGTGTATTCATGGCCGGTACGCATGATGTGTTCGAGCGTGCCGAGCGTGTCGAAGCCGGGGAAATAGGGTACGGGCAGCCGCTTTCCCGTCGCGTCGAGCCACAGCGACGAGGGACCGGGCAGAATGCGGATCCCGTGCCTGGCCCAGATCGGATTCCAGTTCTCGATGCCCTCGGTGTAGTGCCACATACGGTCGCCGTTGATCCCGGAGGCGCCCGCCGATTCCGCGACACCCAGCATCAGTCCGTCGACATGCGCCGGGACGCCGGAGAGCAGCTTCTTCGGGGGCGTCCCGAGCCGGTCCGGCCAGGCGGCACGCACCAGGTCGTGGTTGCCGCCGATGCCGCCGCTGGTGACGATGACCGCCTGCGCCCTGAGCGCGAATTCACCCGCCACCTCGCGCGAACTGGCCGTGCCGCGTGCCGCGTCGCTGGCCGCCAGCACCTCACCGGTCACGCCGTCGACGGCGCCGCCGGCGGTGCTCAGGCCGGTCACCCGGTGCCGGAAGCGCAGTTCGACGCGCCCCTGGGCGACGGCCTCCCGCACCCGGCGCTCGAACGGCTCGACGACCCCGGGACCCGTACCCCAGGTGATGTGGAACCGCGGCACCGAATTGCCGGGGCCGGTCGCCAGGAAGCCGCCGCGCTCGGCCCAGCCGACCACCGGGAAGAGCCGCAGACCCTGCTCGCGCAGCCAGGCCCGCTTCTCACCGGACGCGAAGTCGACGTAGGCCTGCGCCCATTGCCGCGGCCAGTGGTCCTCGGGCCGGTCGAAACCGGCTGTTCCCAGCCAGTCCTGGAGCGCCAGCTCCGTACTGTCCTTGATGCGCATCCGGCGCTGCTCGGGTGAGTCCACGAAGAACAGCCCGCCGAACGACCAGAACGCCTGGCCGCCGAGCGACGCCTCCGGCTCCTGGTCGACCAGGATCACCTTCCGCCCGGCATCCGCCAGTTCGGCGGTGGCCACCAGTCCCGCGAGACCCGCACCCACCACGACGACGTCCGCGTCCAGTGCCATCCGCCCGCCTCCTGCTCCCCGCGCCCAATACCCCGACCTACTCGGTGGTAATGCACGTTACGCGAGCCGACCCCGCCAGGTCAGCGCCCCGGCACGACCGCACGCGGCCGCCCCTTCATCGTCGGGTGCCGCGACACGTCCGGCTCATCGGATGATCAGCTGCCATCTCATCTCACCGTCGTGCCACTCGTCCGTGGCGGTCAGCCCGGCCGCCGCGGCCACCGCGGCGGACGCCAGGTGGTCGGGGTGGACATGCGCCACCACCGCCGTCACCCCCCGCGTGCCGAGCCAGCCGACCAGCCCGCGTGCGGCCTCGGTCGCGATCCGCCGTCCCTGCCACGGCGTGCCCACCACCCACGCGATCTCCGCCCGCTCGCCGGCGACCGTCGCCTGCACCGTCCCGGTCAGACAATCCGCGGAACGCAGCCGCACCACCCAGTTGCACCACGACACCCCGGGGTCGCCCGACCCGGCGACCAGCCGCTCGTACCGGGCCCGCAGCTCCTCCGCGCTCTGCGGGGCGCCCCCGATGAAGGCGTGCAGCGCCGGGTCGTCCAGCACCCGGGCCATTTCCCCGGCATGGTGCGCGGCCAACGGCAGCAGCGTCAGCCGCCGCGTCGTGATGACCTCCGCTGCCACGTCCTGCAACCCTGCCTCCCGGTCACCGGCGCCCGACGATGACCGCCGGGCCTGGACGGGACCGTACGCCCCCGCCGCCGTCGCGGCCGCGCCGCCCGGCGGCCGGCGGGTGTGCGGGGGCACTCCGGGGGCGCACAGGGGTGAAAAGTTGCTGGCGTTGCGGGCGCCCCGAACCATGGGTGGGGTGAGCGACGGCGCGTACCTCAGGTTCCCGCACCTCCACGGCGACATGCTCTGCTTCGCCGCGGAGGACGACATCTGGGTGGCCCCGCTCGGCCCGCCGGGCGGGGCTCCCGGACGTGCGTGGCGGGTGACGGCGGACCGTACGCGGGTCGGGCCGCCACGGCTGTCACCCGACGGGGCGACGATCGCCTTCACGACCTGGCGGAGCCTGGACCCCGAGGTGTATCTGGTGCCGTCCGAGGGCGGCACCTCTCGGCGGCTGACGTACTGGGGCAGCGCAGACACCAGGGTGTGCTCATGGACCCCCGACGGCAGCGTGCTCGCGGTGTCCTCGCACGGGCAGGCGTTCTCCTACTTCACCTGGGCGCACAGCGTGCCCGTCGAATGCGGCCCGGGCGGGCCGCTGCCCTGGGGGCCGGTGTCGGACATCGCCGTGCACGACGACCAGGACGCGGACGGCGAGCGCCGCACCCTGCTGCTGACGGGGACGCCGCCGCACGAGCCGCACGCCTGGAAGCGCTACCGCGGCGGCGCGACCGGGCGGCTGTGGCTGCACGGCGAGCGCCTGGTGCCGGACATCGGCGGGCACCTCGCCGCGCCGATGTTCGTCGCCGGCCGGGTCGCCTTCCTGTCCGACCACGAGGGCATCGGCAACCTCTACTCCTGCCTTCCCGACGGCACCGACCTGCGCCGCCACACCGACCACGCCGACTTCTACGCCCGCAACGCCGCCACCGACGGCGTGCGCGTCGTCTACCAGTGCGCGGGCGACCTGTGGCTGGTCGAGGACCTGACCGCGCCGGACGCGGTTCCGCGGCGCCTCGACATGCGCCTGGGCGGGGCCCGCAGCGGCCGCCGCCACTACCAGGTGCCGTCCGCCGCCAATGTCGACAGCCTGGCCATCGACCCCTCCGGCCGCGCCAGCGCCATGTGCGTCCGCGGCAGCCTGTACTGGCTCACCCACCGGGACGGCCCGGCCCGCACCATCGCCGACGCCGCGGGCGCGCGCGTCCGGCTGCCCGAGATGCTGGGTGACACCGGGCTGGTCGGCTACGTGACCGACGCCGAGGGCGAGGACGGCATCGAGCTGGCCCACCTTCCTGGCCGCGCCTCCCGCGCCCTGAGCCGCGGCCCGCAGTCGGCGGCCGACGCGGCGGTCGCGGCCGTCGCCATGGATGCCGCCCTGGACACCACGGGTCCGTCGGGCGCGCCCGCGGACGCGGCGGCGGACACGGTTCCGGTGGCCGGCGCGCGGTCACGTACGGCGGGGGGCGATGATCGTATTCCGCCGGGCGATGATCGTACGGATGCGGGCGATGATCGTACGGCCAGAACCGGCTCCACCCGCGTGGCCTACGTCGACGGCGTCATCACCGTCGACACCGGTGGCGCCGACACCGGCCCGCCGCCCGGCGACACCTCCGACGCGGTCACCCGGCTGGCCGTGGGCCGCCTCGGCCGCGTCCTGGAGCTGGTCTCGGCGCCGGACGGCCGCACCCTGGCGGTGGCCTCGCACGACGGCCGCCTGCTGCTGGTGACCTCCGGCGTGGCCGCCGACATGTCAGAAGGCGGCGCGACCCGCTACGACGACACCGACACCGATGTCGACACCGAGGAACAGCAACCACCCGGCACGGTGAACGAGCTGATCCGCTCCACCAACGGCCCCGTCCGTGACATCGCCTTCTCCCCCGACTCGGCCTGGCTGACCTGGTCCCATCCCGGCGTCGGCCGCTCCCTGCGCTCGATCAAGATCGCCCGTCTGTCCGACCAGACGATCATCGACGTCACCAACGGCCGCTTCGAGGACGAGCAGCCGGTCTTCACCGGTGACGGCCGCTATCTGGCCTTCCTGTCCTGGCGCGGTTTCGACCCGGTCTACGACGTCCATACCGGCGACCTGTCCTTCCCGCTGGGCTGCCGCCCGTATCTGGTCCCGCTCAACTCGGCCACGCCGTCGCCCTTCGCCCTGCCCGTCGACGGCGGCCCGGTCGGCAGCGCGAGCGGCAGCGGACTCGACCCGGGCGAGAGCGGCGCCGGCAGCGAGGGCCCGGTCGTCGTCGAGGCGGAGGGTCTGGCCAGCCGGGTGACGCCCTTCCCGGTGCCCGCCTCGAAGTACTCGTCGCTCGAACCGGTGCGGGGCGGCCTGGTCTGGATGCGCTGGCCGATCTCCGGCGCCCTGGGCGAGACCTTCGTCAACCCCACCGACCCCTCCTCCCGCCCCAGCCTGGAGTTCTTCAACCTCGGCAAGTCCAAGAAGACCGAACTGGTCCACCACATGGACTGGTACGCCGTCAGCGGCGACGGCCAGCGCCTCGCGGTGTACGACCAGGGGGAACTGGCGGTACTGCCCGCCACCGAACGCGGCGACGACGAGACCACCGTCTATGTCGACATGCGCCGCATCCTGCACGAGGTCGACCCGGGCGCCGAATGGCGGCAGTCGTACGCGGAGGCGGGCCGCCTGATCCGCGACTACTTCTGGGCGCCCGACATGTGCGGTGTCGACTGGCCGGCCGTCCTCGACCAGTACCGCCCGCTGGTGGAGCGGGTCGCCACGCCGGACGAGTTCGCCGACCTGCTCCGCGAGGTGCTGGGCGAACTCGGCACCTCTCACGCCTATGTCGCCGCCGCCCGCCGCAACGAGGGGCCGCCGCACTATCAGCGCCCCATCGGCCTGCTCGGTGCCGACTTCCAGCACAACAAGGACGGCACCTGGACGGTGGTCCGCATCCTGCCGGGCGACTCGTCGGACTCCAAGGCCCGCTCCCCGCTGGCGGGCACCGGGATCCGCGAGGGCGCCCTCCTCACCCACGTCGACGGCCGGCCGGTGGATCCGCACGCGGGCCCCTTCCCGCTGCTCGCGGGGGCCGGCGGCACCACCGTGGAGCTGACCTTCCGCCCGCCCGGCGGCCGTGGCGCGCCCCGCCGCATCGCCGTCGTCCCGCTCATCGACGACCGGCCGCTGCGTTACCAGCACTGGGTCGCCAGGCGCCGCAAGGTCGTCCGCCGGCTCAGCGGCGGCCGGTGCGGTTATCTGCACATCCCGGACCTGGGCGGCTCGGGCTGGGCGCAGTTCAACCGCGACCTGCGCAAGGAGGTCGCCTACGACGCGCTGCTGGTCGACGTCCGCGGCAACGCCGGCGGCAACATCAGTGAGCTCGTCATCGAGAAACTCACCCGCACCGTCCTGGGCTGGGACCTCACCCGCAATGCCCAGCCCGTCTCCTACGCGAGCAACGCGCCCCGCGGCCCGGTGGTCGCCATCGCCGACGAGGCCACCTCCTCCGACGGCGACATGATCACCGCGGCGTTCAAACTCCTCGGCCTCGGCCCGGTGGTGGGCCTGCGCACCTGGGGCGGCGTGGTCGGCATGACCGGCCGCCACCGCCTCGGCGACGGGACGGTCATCACCGTGCCGATGAACGCCGCCTGGTTCGACGCCTACGGCTGGTCGGTCGAGAACCACGGCGTGGCGCCCGACATCGAATGCCTGCGTACGCCGCTGGACTGGGCGGAGGGCCGGCACGGGCAGCTCGACGTCGCCGTACGCACCGCGCTGACGCTGCTCTCCCAGCACCCCGCGGCGACCCCTCCCGACCTCTCCAGCCGCCCGGACCGGGCCAGGCCACCGCTCCCCCCGCGCTCGCACCCGATGTCGCCCTGAGGGGCGTCCGCCGCCTCGGCTGGCCGCCCGCGCCGCGGACGTGGCAGCCTGCCCGCAATGGAGACTCACAGCAGCGGTGGTGCGCAGGCGTCGTGGCCACGGTCGGTGGACGAGGCCCTGGCCGAGCAGGAGCGGATCCGCGGCCTCGCGGATCTCACCTCACCTGGGCCCGCGCCGGGCCGTGTACGGCTGGTCGCCGGCGTGGACGTCTCCTACGCCACGCAAGGCGACGCCCTCGTCGCGGCGGCCGTGGTCCTGGACGCCGGGACGCTGGAACCCGTCGAGGTCGCCGTGGTGGAGGGGACGGTGACCTTCCCGTACGTGCCGGGACTGCTGGCGTTCCGTGAACTGCCCTCCGTGGTGGCGGCGCTGGAGAAGCTGACCCGTACGCCGGATCTCCTGGTCTGCGACGGCTACGGCATCGCGCACCCGCGCCGGGCCGGACTGGCCGTGCATCTGGGAGTGCTGACCGGACTGCCGTGCTTCGGTGTGGCGAAGACGCCGTTCGTTTTCCGCCACCCTGACGTCGGCGAAGCGCGCGGCGCCTCGGCCCCGTTGACGTCGGAGAACGGCGAGGTCGTGGGCCGGGCGGTGCGGACGCAGCCGGGCGTCAAGCCGGTGTTCGTCTCGGTGGGCCACGCGATCGGCCTGGACCACGCCTGCGCCCATACCCTGCGGCTCGCCCCGCGGTATCGCCTTCCGGAGACGACCCGCACGGCCGACCACATCAGCCGCGAGCGACTGCGCGCGATCCTCCGGTAGGAGTCCGCCACCGCAGAGTAGAAGGGGCGCCCCGAAGGACACCCCTTCCCTGTGTCACGGTATTAGCGCGACCATCTCAAGGCGCGACGTCAGCTCCAGTCGTCCTGGGGCTCGTCGGTCGAGTCCTCGCCCATACGCCGACGAGCCTGCTCCTGGCCACGCTGGGCCTGCTCGTCGAGGCGACCGCCGGAGCGCTCCGGGGTCTCCTGCCCGGCGCGCTGCCTGCCCTCGTCGGCCTGCTCGGAGCCCTGACGGCGGGCACCCTTGGCCTTCTCGGCGTACTCGCTCGCCTTGTTCCTGATGTCGTCCATACCGCCCATGATTACTCCTCCTGGAGTGTGTGGGGATGCGGCCTCGACCAGACTTACACGGGGTGACAACCAGCGCATCCCGGGGCAATCAACTGCCAATCACCGCAGGTCAGAGCCACTTGGCCGTTACGGAACGTGATGGTCGGCGGCGCGGGCCGCCTCGTCCGCGGCCCCGCCCGCCCCGACCAGGCCCCGGCGCGTGCCGCCCTGCCGGGCCAGCGCCGGTGCCGCCCGCCGCATCTCCCGCCGCCCGAGCGCGCCGCCGATGACCGACGGCAGCCCGCCCCGTACCGACTGCATGCCGCGCAGCCACCACTGGGCGTAGACATGCGGCGAACGCCGCGCGATGCCCGCGGCGATCCGGTCCACGGCCGGCTCCAGCGGATAGGTGCGGTTGGCCGGCCACGGCAGCCGGCCGCGCAACTCCCGCAGCGCCTCGTCCTGGTCGGCGCCGCGCACCATGTCGGTGTCGGTCCAGCTGAGATATCCCACGCCCACGGTGACGCCCAGGTGGCCGACTTCCGCGCGCAGGCTGTGCGCGAACGCCTCCACCCCCGACTTGCTCGCGCAGTACGCCGCCATCATGGGCGCCGGGGTGAGCGCGGCGAGCGAGGCGATCTGCAGCAGATAGCCGCGGGATTCCAGCAGCGCCGGCAGGAAGGCTCGGGCGGTGGCGATGCTGCCCAGCAAGTTGACCTGGATGACCCGGTCGAAGGCGTCGGGGTCGGAGTCGAGGAAGGGACCGCCGGTCGCCACACCGGCGTTGGCCACCACGACGTCGATCCGGCCGAAGTGCGCGAGCACGTCGGCGGCGACCTGCGCCATGGCGGCGCGGTCGGTGACGTCGGCGGTCCAGCAGGCGGCGTCGTCACCCAGCGACGCGGTGACCTTCTTGAGTTCGTCGGGCTCCAGCCCGACCAGCGCCAGCCGGGCGCCGCGTGCGGCGAGTTTGCGGGCCAGCAACTCGCCGACCCCGCGGGCGGCGCCGGTCACCACCACGACCTGTCCGCGTACCGATGTCGGGCTCATGCGCTCTTCTCCTCTGCCAGGGGGTCGCCTTGTCCCGCGCCACCGTCGCTGTCGGCTACGGGAAGCGGCGCGGCTTCGTCGGCGGCGAGCGACCGGATGACGGACGCCACAGCCGCCGGGTCCTCGATCGGCGTCATATGGCCGAGGCCTGGCAGTTCGGTCAGGCCGACGCAGCGCGGGAGCGCCGCCGCGATGCCGCGGGAGTGCACCTTCGGGGTGAGCTTGTCGTGGGTGCCGACCAGGACGGCCGTCGGCGCGTCCACCGCGGCGATCTCCGCGTCCAGGTCGAGGACGGCCAGCACCCGCCCCCAGGACGCCCGTTGCCTGGCCTTGCACGCCTGCACGATCCGCGCGGTGAACGCCGCCTGCTCCCTGGTCGGGGCGGTCCCCAGGACGCCGTAGGCGAAGGCGGCGCGGGACATCGGGGTGACGGGCCCGAGCGGCAGCCGCGAGGTCAGCAACTGCCGGTGGAAGACCCGTCGCAGCCAGCGCGGCGAGAACCGCGGCGGCAGGACCTCGGTCATACCGAGCAGCCGCCCGCTGCCGGTGCTGGCCAGCAGCACGGCGGACGTGCGGCTGCGTACGGCTGCCCGCCCGGATGCCGCCATGATCGTCATACCGCCCATGGAGTGCCCGGCGAGCACCGCCCGTTCGCCCTCCCGCAGCGTCGCTTCCAGTACGGCTTCCAGATCATCGGCCAGTACGCCGGTGCTGTAACCCTTGCGGGTGAGCGGTGCCGCGCTGCGACCGTGGCCGCGCTGGTCGTAGGCGATCACCCGGAAATCGGATGAGAGCAGCCGTACCACCGGCGCCCAGAAGAGGATCGAACACGTCCAGCCGTGCGCGAGGACCACCGTCGGACCGTCGGTGCGGCCGAATTCCTCGACATGGATACGGGTTCCGTCGGCCGACGCCACCTGCAGCGTCCGCCGGGCGGGCACCGCCTCGTAAGGGAGCGTCATGACGCGACCTCCGCCCGGATCGTACGATCGTCGCCCACCGGCGGCGCGTCACCCGTGGCGGGAGCGATCAGATCGTATTCCGAGATCCTCAGCTGCCTGGTCGCACGGCGGAACTCCGCCGTGGTGCCCGGCCATGCCGTGGTGTTGCGCCCGTTCGCGTCCAGATACCAGCTCTTGCAGCCGCCGGTGTTCCAGACCGTGCGGGCGGCACGGCGCTGCATCTCCTCGTTCCACGCGCGCACTGCCGCGGGTTTCGCGTCCAGTGCCGCGGCGCCGGTCCGCGCGAGGGTGCGCAGGTAGTCGGCGACGTAATTGAGCGACGATTCGATCATCAGGATCATCGAGCTGTTCCCCAGGCCGGTGTTGGGTCCGATGATGAGCAGCAGGTTGGGGAAGCCGTCGACCGTGCAGCCGCGTAGCGCCGCCATGCCGCCCTTCCAGTGCTCGGCCAGCGTGCGCCCGTCGGCGCCGACGACCCGGTCGCCGATCGGCAGGTCGGTGACATGGAAGCCGGTACCGAAGACGATGGCGTCGACCTCCCGCTCGGTCCCGTCCGCGGTGACCACCGACGACCCGCGCACCTCGGTGAGGGCCGAGGTGACGACCTCCGTATTGGGCTGCGCGAGCGCCGGGTAATAGGTGTTGGACAGCAGGATCCGCTTGCAGCCGATGGTGTAGTCCGGGGTGAGCCGGGCACGCAGCGCCGGATCCTTGACCGACCGCCGCAAATGGCTGCGGGCGATGCGTTCCGCGGCCTTCATCAGGCCGGGCCGCTTGACGAAGGCGCCCACCTGGAACTCCCTGATCAGCCAGAGCAGCCCGCGCCTGGCCTTGGCGGTGCTCGGCACCCGGTCGTGCAGCCAGCGCTCCGCGCCGCTCACCGGCCGGTCGACGCGCGGCATCACCCACGGCGGTGTGCGCTGGATGACCGTCAGACTGCCGACCTCGGGCTGGATGGACGGCACGATCTGGACCGCCGACGCCCCGGTGCCGACCACGGCGACGCGCTTGCCCTTCAGGTCGTAGTCGTGGTCCCAGCGCGAGGAGTGGAAGACCCTCCCGGGGAAGTCCTCGATGCCGGGGATGTGGGGGGTCTTCGGGTCCGACAGCGGGCCGGTCGCCGATACCAGGACCTCGGCGGTCCAGTTCCCCGCTGTGGTGGTCACCTCCCAGCGCCGCGCGGCACCGTCCCAGCGCGCCCTGGTCACCTCCGCGCCGAAACGCAGATGCGGACGCAGTCCGAAGGTGTCGGTGACGTGCTCCAGGTAGGCCCGGATGTGCTGCTGCCCGGAGAAGGCGCGCGGCCAGTCCGGGTTGGGGGCAAAGGAGAACGAGTAGAGGTGCGAGGGCACGTCGCAGGCGCATCCCGGGTAGCTGTTGTCGCGCCAGGTGCCGCCGACGGCGTCGGCCCGCTCCAGGATCACGAAGTCGGTGATCCCCTCGCGCCGCAGTCTCACCGCGGCTCCCAGACCGCCGAATCCGGAGCCGATCACCGCCACCCGCACGTGTTCGGGCTTGTCGTCGCCCATGGCACCGCCCTTCCCTTCCGCCGGCCTGTCCACAGCCGGGGACCGCAACCGGTCCCGCGCCCGCCGTCCACCATGCCATTAATCACTGGCATTGTTGGGACTCTAGGGCACCGCAGGTTACCTGCGGTAGGGGGCGGGCCGAATTCGCCTCCCGACCCCTTGCCCGACGCGCTGCCCGGGCCATGCGCGGGAGGCGCTCGCCATGCGCCGGGCACGGGCGGCGCGCGGAGCGGCGATGTGCGCCGCCCGCACGAGAAACGCGGTCAGATGTCGGACAAGGAGCGCCGCACCAGGATGAGGCCACTTACGCCAGCACATAGGCTGGGCGGGTGAACGACCGCGTGGACGACACAGGCACAGCGGATTACGCCGGCGCACGCTCCGGCGGACAGCCCGGCGCACGCGAATACCGGGTCGAGGAGCTCGCGGAAGCGGCCGGTATACCGGTCAGAACCCTGCGCTTCTACCGCGAGCGCCGCCTGCTCCCGCCGCCGCGGCGCGACGGTCGTATCGCCTGGTATTCCGACAGCCATCTCGCCAGACTGCGGACGATCGCCGCACTGCTGGAACGCGGCCACACCCTCGGCGGCATCGCCGAGCTGATCACCGCCTGGGAGAACGGCCGCACGCTGAACGGCGTCGCCGAACTCCTGGGGGTCGGCGACACCCTCGCCGCCCCCTGGTCGGACGAGACTCCCGTCGTCCTGACGCCACAGGAACTGGCCGACTACTTCGGCGAGGACGCCAGCCCGGAGAATCTGACCGCGGCCCTGGAAATCGGTTACATCTCCGTCGCTGGTGAAAGCGCACTGCACACCAGCCGCCGCCTGCTCGACGTGTCGGCCGCGCTGGTACGCGAGGGCGTACCGCTGGCCGCGGTCCTGGCCGCGGGCCGCGAGGTGCGCGGCCACGTCGACGCCATCGCCGAAGTCTTCACCCAGGTCGTCAAGACCCACGTCCTGGGACCGCTGGACGACGTGGCCCCCGAGCAGGCCCAGCGCATCTCCGACGCCATGCAGCGCCTGCGCCCACTGGCCAAGGACATCGTCGACGCCGAGATGTCGCTGGCCATGGAGCGCCGGGTGCGCACCGAGATCGACGGGTGGCTGCGCCGCCAGGCGGCCGCCACGGGCCCCGGGGCCGGCCCGCCGCACCCGGAGGTCTCCGACGCACGCCAGGTCCCGCAGCGCCCGGACAGGGACGACTGACGCCCGCGTATCGCGAGCGCCACGCCCGGCGACCTGCAAGAGTGGAAAACAGCGACCCCTGGGAGGTGTCCCCCGTGCAACAGCCCCACGACGCCAGCGCGGAGCAGGCCATACTCGACCGCATCAGCAAGATGGTCGCCGACGAGAAGGTCCTTCGCGACCTGCTCGCCGACGCCGGACCCGAAGGCGCGGACGAACGCGAACGCCTGACCGCACTGGAACACGAACTCGACCAGTGCTGGGACCTGCTGCGGCAGCGCCGCGCCCTGTCCGAGGCGGGCGAGGACCCCGGTTCCGCCCGCGTCCGCCCCTCATCGACGGTGGAGGGCTACCGCTCGTGACGAATTCCGGCGCAATGGACGACGGCGCGACGGTGAGCGTGGCCGACGCACCGCAGGCCCACCGCTACGAGGCCAGGATCGGCGACGACCTGGCCGGTACGGCCTCCTACATGCGGACACCCGACTTGATCGCTTTCGTGCACACGGAAGTCGACGACGCCCACGAGGGCCGCGGTATCGGGTCGGCGCTGGCACGTACCGCCCTGGACGACGCCCGCGCCCAGGGGCTGCGGGTGGTGGCGATCTGCCCGTTCATCTCCGGATGGATCGACAGGCACCCGGAATACGCCGATCTGCAGTTCGTACCGGAGAGCAGCGTCTCCGACTGACAGCCCGCACCGCGCTCCCACTTCGATGTCGTTTTCTCGCCAGACCAGGACGGTGACGAGGAGCGATGCTGGTGGGGTGCATACGGACTTCGACGCCTGCGTACGTGCCGTCCAGTCGAAGGACGCCCGATTCGACGGGTGG
Source organism: Streptomyces sp. NBC_01198 (assembly GCF_036010485.1). NCBI lineage: Bacteria > Bacillati > Actinomycetota > Actinomycetes > Kitasatosporales > Streptomycetaceae > Streptomyces > Streptomyces sp. NBC_01198. The sequence goes on along the minus strand of NZ_CP108568.1, from coordinate 5,049,369 downwards.
TTCTTCACGGCGGTGCTGACCACCCGCATCTACTGCCGGCCGAGCTGCCCGGTGGTGCCGCCCAAGGTCGAGAACATGACCTTCTACCCGAGCGCCGCCGCCGCGCAGCAGGCCGGCTTCCGCGCCTGCAAGAGGTGCCGGCCCGACGCGAGCCCCGGCTCACCGCAGTGGAACGAGCGCGCCGACCTGGTCGCCCGCGCCATGCGGCTGATCGCCGACGGCGTGGTCGACCGCGACGGCGTTCCCGGGCTCGCCACCCGGCTCGGCTACAGCGCCCGCCAGGTCGAGCGCCAACTGCTCGCCGAGCTCGGCGCGGGACCGCTCGCCCTGGCCCGCGCCCAGCGCGCCCAGACCGCGCGGCTGCTGATCGAGACCACCGCCATGCCGATGGGCGAGATCGCCTTCGCCGCGGGCTTCGCCAGCATCCGTACCTTCAACGACACCGTCCGCGAGGTCTTCGCCCTCGCGCCCGGCGAGCTGCGCGCCAGGGTCGCCAAGGGCCGCCCCGCGGCCACCGCGGGCTCCATCGCGCTGCGGCTGCCCTTCCGCCGCCCCCTCACCCCGGACAACCTGTTCGGCCACCTCGCGGCCACCGGGGTCCCCGGCGTCGAGGAGTGGCGCGCCGGCGCCTACCGCCGCACCCTGCGGCTGCCGCACGGCGCCGGGATCGTCGAGCTGCGGCCGGAAAGCGATCACATCGGCTGCCGGCTGTGGCTCACCGACTGGCGCGACCTCGCCCAGGCCATCAGCCGCTGCCGCCGGCTGCTCGACCTGGACGCCGACCCCCTGGCGGTGGACGCGCCGCTCGCGGCCGACCCGGTGCTCGCGCCGCTGGTCGCGAAGTCTCCGGGCCGCCGCGTGCCCCGGGTCACGGACGGGGCGGAATTCGCCGTCCGCGCGGTGCTCGGGCAGCAGATCTCCACGGCTGCCGCCCGCACGCACGCCGGGCGTCTGGTGGCGGCTTACGGCGAGCCCGTCGAGGACCCGGCCGGCGGCCTGACCCACCTCTTCCCGTCCTCCGCCGCGCTGGCCGGTCACGATCCGGCGGAGCTGGCGATGCCGCAGACCCGCAGGGACACCCTGGCGGCGCTGCTGGGCGCCCTGGAGGGCGGCGACCTCGACCTGGACGTCGGCAGCGACTGGCAGCGCGCGCGGGCGCAGCTGGCGGCACTGCCGGGCTTCGGGCCGTGGACGGTCGAGACGATCGCCATGCGCGCGCTCGGCGACCCCGACGCCTTCCTGCCGACCGACCTGGGCGTCCGCCACGCCGCCCGCGACCTCGGCCTGCCCGCCACACCGGCGGCACTGACCCGCCATGCCGCGGCCTGGCAGCCGTGGCGTGCCTACGCGACGCAATACCTGTGGGCGACGGGCGATCATCCGATCAACGTCTTGCCCACCCACCACCCTCAACCGGAAGGCGCTTCACGATGACGACGGCGGCTCGTACGACCACGGCTGCGACCCTCACCGCAGCCGCTCATACGATCATGGACAGCCCGATCGGCCCGCTCACCCTCGTCACCCGTGAGGGTGGCCTGGCGGGCCTCTACATGACGCAACACCGGCACATCCCGTCGCAGGACACCTTCGGCCCGCAGGTCGCCGTCACCGACGTCCCGGTCCTCGCCCGCACCGCCGAGCAGCTGACCGCGTACTTCGCCGGTGAGGCCACCGACTTCGACATCGACTTGTCGACAACCGGCACGCCGTTCCAGCGTCGGGTCTGGGCGGGCCTGCGCGACATCCCCTACGGCGAGACCGTCTCCTACGGCGAACTCGCCGCAGCCCTCGGCCAACCCACCGCCTCCCGGGCGGTCGGCCTGGCCAACGGCAGGAACCCGATCAGCATCATCGTGCCCTGCCACCGGGTCGTCGGCGCCGACGGCAGCATGACCGGCTACGGCGGCGGCCTGGAGCGCAAGCGCTGGCTGCTGAGCTTCGAGCGCGGCGCCCAGCAGCCCGTTCTGAGCTGACCTCAGCTCCGCGCGGCACAGCGTCGCAGGTCCCCGGGAGCGGGGCGTCAATCCGACGCCCCGCAACTCACCCCTCGGCCAGGGCGGCGGTCATCGGCTCATGTGACGCGCCGAGATCGCTGCCGCGGTCACCGCCGTTGCTCGCGGAGCCGCCCGACCGCCGACGCCACCAGCCGTAACCGGCCAGCGCGACGAGTCCGAGCAGCGACACCCCGGCGACGGCCTCACCCTGGTGCAGCCCGGGCGGGGTGAAGGAGCAGGAGATGGACGTGGCGCTGCCGTCTGCGGGCAGCGGCACGGCCAGCAGCCCCAGATACGACCGTCCGGCGTGGACGCCGCCGTTACCCGCGGAGCACTGCCACCCGGTGATGGCCGGCGCCGCGACCACGGCGAATCCTCGCGAACCCTGCGGCAGTTGCGCGCTGATCCCGTCGTCCGTGACGTGCTCCGAGGTCGCGGCGGCCGCAGCGATCTGGCGTTCGGCGGTTGCCAGCTTGCCCATGTTGAGGCAGCCGACGGCGTCGGTGCCGAACGTGCTGGTCTCCAGGACGCGCATCGACAGCGACACATGACCGCCGGCCGGCACGTCGCCGACATGCTCGGCCGCGGCGCGCCGGGACGTCAGGCGTCCCGTGAAGCGGATGTTGGGCCCGCCGGGCACCTGCACATGACTGAACACGCTCGGCGTGTACAGGTAGACCTGATCACCCGCCGGGCAGTTCGCTTCGAGCTTGTAGGTGCTCCCCTTGGGGTCGGCGTAACCGCCCGCCACATGGAAGCGGTCGCCGTCCGGCGGTATCAGGTTGCCGTGCCCGTCGTGCAGGGTGATCGGGCCCGGCGTGTCGTAGACGGTGTGGCCGAGCAGCAGTTCCTGGTTGCGGTAAGGCGAGTCTCCGTAGTGCGCTGCGGGCTGGGCGGGGTGCACTGTGACCAGCGGCGGCACCTGCTGCCGGGTGATCGTCGACGGGATCTTCGTCTGCGGATTGCCGGGCTCGTGCGGGTCCAGCGGCTGGTGGGACCGCGCGCCGACGGAGAAGATCACATCGGTGACCGGGCTGTCGAGACTCTGCAGCGACCGGCCGTGCGAGGTCCAGCCGCCACCGAGCGAGGCCAGCGTGTAGGTCCATATGTCAGGCGTCAGGCTGCTGTAGTACGCGGCTCCCTGCCCGCCGACCATGAGCGGGTCGTTGGCGACGGTCTGCTCGCGACCCGGGTCGGTGCGGTAGTCGGGCCAGCTGTCGGCCGAGGCGATCGCGGCTTCCTGGGAGTCCTGGCGGCTGCCCCACGGGGCGTAGTCGTCGATGAGTTCGATGCGCTTACGGTCCGACCAGGCGTTGGTGAAGGCCGACTGTCCGATCTGCACACCGATCAGGGCGACGACCGCGACCACCACCAGAACCCTGCTCCGCACCAGCTCCGCTCGCCTCAGCAGCAGCAGTGCGCCGACCGCCAGGACCAGGCCGACGCCCAGCAGCGGGTATGTGCCACGGCTGATGACACCGTCATCGGCCCCGACCGCTGCCACCACCGCCACGACGCCCATGACCCCGACGCCCCAGGCGATCTGCCGCAGCTTCGGCAGGCCGTGCGCGAGTCCGATCCAGGCCGCGATGATCATCATCCCGCTGAGCACGAAGGTCTGCCGGAAAGCACTGCCGTTGGGAGTGGCGAACGCGTGCCACGCCAAGTGCGTCGGCTTCCACTGCATCGACACCGTCACCGCGAGTACAAGCCCCGTCCACACCAGCCGCGTCCGCCGCGGCACGTTCGGATGGAAGGGCAACACGAAGGCGAGCAACAGTGCGGCCGTGTCGAGATACAGCGCCGGCGTGGCAAAGGTGAACGTACCGGGCAGCAGACGACCGAAGATGTCCGACCAGGCCACGGGGTGGAACTCCTGGACCGAGCCCGGGTACGCCAGCTTCGTGCCCTTGACGATCGTCAGCAGCAGCGGGGCGGTCAGCCCGATACCGATCACCATGGACCGCGACGCACGGCCGATCGACGTCAGCCAGTCCCGCCGGGTCGCGCCGGGCTCCATCAGCAGCAGGGCGATCAGCACCAGGGCCGATCCGAGCGTGGCCATGTACGCGATGTAGAAGTTCGCCGTCCAGCCGAGCGCGACCACGACGACGGACAGGAAGGGCCGCCGCCCCGTCCGCGCCCATTCCACGACCATGCAGAAGAGCGGGAAGGCGATCAGACCGTCCAGCCACATGGTGTTGTACGACCCCGCTGCGACCGTCCAGCCGCACATCGCGTATGACGCGCCGAGCAGCCCGGCGGCCCACCAGTGCCCGCGCCGCAGCGTCAGCAGCAGACATGCCATGGCCGCTGCCGCCGCACCGATTTTCATCACCGTGATGACGTAGACGGCGAGGTCGATGCGGTCCCGCGGGAAGACCCCGACCAGCAGGGCGAACGGGCTGGAGAGGTACGTGCCGAGGTCCGGCAGGAAGCTGGTGCCATAACCGGACTGCCAGTTCAGCAGCAGCCCGCCGTCGGCTTTCCCGTGCAGCAGGTCCCACAGATGCGCGTGGTAGGGGACGAACTGGTTACCGAGGTCATTGATGCTGCGGGTGTGCTTCCCGAACGGGTAATTGTGCGCCAACGCATCGCCGACGCAGAAGGCGAGCACTGCGGAGAACGTGCCGAGCAGCGCCGCCCGCAACCGGTTGGTAGCGCCAAGGGGGGATTGCTGTACGGCCATCTGTAGATATCCCCCGCTGCCCGATCCTGGTGATGTCGCCAGATCGTAGGCAGGTATGCCCATCGGTATGGTGGCGACCATTGGGCGAGCAGGTGAACAGGGAGCGCCCTGCAGGTGGTCCGCGCATCAAGTACGGATCCATACGACTGGGCGCCCACCCGATCGGGTGAGGGATCAGTCAGATCATCGCCGGCTCATCCCAGCGGTGTACGCCTCCGGTGACGACCGCATACACGGGACCGTCACGGTGACTTACGACAAGCCGAGGGCAGGGACCACCACGGCGTCGATGAATCTGTGGCTGTACTCAGGGTCGGCGTCGATGCCCTCGAGAATGGGGCGTGCCATCGCGCACCCGAACAGCATGTGGGGGATGTAGTTGCTCGCCGGGTTGTCGGCGGCCAGCTCGCCACGGTCCACGGCGCGCCGCACCAGGACGCGGAAACTGTCCAGCTCCGGTTCGATCAGCAATTCCCGCAGGGCACGGAAAAGGTCTTCGTTCCGGAAGGCGGCATGCGCGAGTCCGCGCATGAGCTCCTGGTCGCGCTTGGACTCGTCCTCGTCGTGGCACCGGATGAGCTCGTGCAGGTCGCCGACGATCGAACCGGTGTCGATGTCCGCGAGCGAGACCGGCTTGGAGTGCCGCAGTGCCGTCGCGACGAGTTCCGGCTTGCCCTTCCACTGACGGTAGAGGGTGGCTTTGCTCGAGCGCGTACGGGCGGCGACGGCGTCCATCGTCAGTGCCTCGTAGCCGACCTCCCGCAGGAGCTCGACCACGGCCTCGTACAGCTCCCGCTCGCGCTCGGGGGTCAGGCGGGTACGACGCCCGGCGGATGCCTGAGCTGTCATGTCCTGTCCTCCGAATCCTCTGCTTGGCGGGCACAGCGTAGGACCGCGTCCTGTGAGCGGCCGCCCTCGCCGGATGCGACGCGCCGAGCCCACCATCGAAACGATGTCGTACACCTAGAGAGTAGACGACCCACGATCGAAACGCCACCGTTTCGATCGTGGGGTCGTATCACTCACCCGCAGCGCAACCGCGCAGACCGCCGGGCGGCACACCCCGACGTACATTGCGCAGGCTTCCGAAAAGTCACCCGTACGGTGCCGCCCAGCACGTCGGGACGACGGCGACCGCCTCAGGCCGGCAGCGCGAGAGTGTGGCCGGTGTGTTCGACCTTGGCCCGCAGGTAGCGGACGTTGGCATCGGAGACGTGCACGCCGGTCGGCACCCGCTCGGCCACCCGCGTACCGAGCCGCGCCAACTGCCGCGCCTTGTCGGGATTGTTGCTCAGCAGCCGGATCGCACCCACCCCGAGCGCGTTCAGCATCTGGGCCGCGGCCGCGTAGTCACGCTCGTCCTCGCCGCGGCCGAGAGCGAGGTTGGCCTCGTACGTGTCCATGCCGTCGTCCTGCAGCGCATAGGCGTCGAGTTTCGCGTAGAGACCGATGCCGCGGCCCTCCTGGCGCAGATAGAGGAGGTAGCCGCCGCGTTCGCCGATACGCTCCAGGGCCTCTCGCAACTGCGGGCCGCAGTCGCAACGCTGGGAGCCGAAGACATCGCCGGTCAGGCACTCCGAATGCGGCCGCACGAGCGGCACCGCCGCGTTCTCGTAGTCACCGATGCCGAGTGCCAGATGTTCCTTGCCGTCGACCAGACCGGTGAACGTGAAGACATCCACGGTGGTCGCCCACCCGTCGGGGAACCGCAGCGGAACCCGCACCTTGGTGCGGACACCAGCGGCGGGCGGTACGACGGACACCGCTGCGGGCACTGGACTTGCGTCTGCCGACATATCGACTCCCTCGTAAGATCTTGAAAACTCAAGCTCTTACGACTGCCGGAATATTTCCGCACCAACGAGTGGCGCACGTCACACGCCCGGCCCAACAGGCGCCTGGCGGGCCCGAATCGCACGCCGGAGATCGCAGCGAGCGGTCCTCACACCAGGCAGACATGCGGCTTGCTCGGCACGGCACAAGATCCCGATGACGGAGGAGATCCACACACCCACTGTCCGAGGCGGCGAAGAAGACACACAGCAGAGGCCCAGAAAGCATCTGTGACGGCACGATCGGAAGTAGTCACCGAACCTCACCGCTATAGGACAAGCAAAAGCCCCTAGCGGATTTCACCACTAGGGGCCTTGAGCTGCGGTGGACCTGAGGGGATTCGAACCCCTGACCCCCTCGATGCGAACGAGGTGCGCTACCGGACTGCGCCACAGGCCCTTGCAACGAAGGAAACTCTAGCATCCCGGCACGGGTGGTCGTGAACGCGATATCGGCTGGCAGGAGGGCTACTCGTTCGCCGCACGCGGGCGGTCCGGGTCCGCGTACTGGTCGAAGAGCGGGGTCCGGGTGGTACGCGGACGGGGATGTCCCGTGGGCGCCACAGGAGGCGCGGTGGGCTCGGGGGAAGGCGTCGTGCCCGACCGGGCCGAGCTCCAGGTGTCGGGCGCGCCGAGGTCGACGCCGCCGCTCGTGCGCGGAGCCACCGGAGCCGTGACATAGGTGGGCAGCGGCACTGGTACGGGGTCCCAGCCGTCGTCGGCCGACTGCTGGGCGCGCTGCTGGTCGACCCACTCGGCGTGGTCCGTCTGCTCGACCAGCGCCCTGCGGTCGGCCGTACGCGGCGACGGCGCGGGCACCACGGGTACGGGCGGCGCGGCGTCCTCGGCGGGCGCGGCAGGCAGCTCGGCACGCCCACGGTCCTGGCGGGCGCGGTCAGGTCGCGCACGCAGGCGCCTGGCGGCTTCCGCGGCATGGCGCTGGTCCAGGCGCACCTCGTAGCGCCGGCGCTCCTGGCGGCGCATCTGCCCGATGTAGACCGTCAGCAGAGCGGCCGGGATCACCGGCGCCCAGAGCAGCGCGACACCGCCCACTGCTGCGGCGACGGCGCCGACGGTGAAGACCAGGAAGAGCATCGTGGTCGTACGGCGTCGCCGGGCCAGCACCTTGGCGCGGGGGTCCGGCCGGGCCGCACCGGGGGCTGCCGTACGGTCGCGGCCGCCGGCGGGGCGCACCTCGGTCGCGGGCACAGCAAGGCCGCGGACGTCAACGACGTCCGCGGGGTCGAGGTCGTCGTCCTCGACGTCGCCGTTACCGGGCTCGACGTTCTCAGCTCGCGCTTTCGCGACACGCCGCTCCATCGCCGCCCGCCCGGACAGCAGCCGGATGGCGGTACTGAAGCGTTCCGTCGGACGCGCTTCGTTGAGCTCGTCCTGCCTACGGAGCCACATCGGCACCAGGTAGGCAGCCCAGGCCCCGACGATGACTGCGTAGATGAGGCCACTACTGCTCACGCGCTACACGGTAGGGGGAACGGAGACACGCCATACGGAATTTGGCCCGGTGTGTCGCACGATCTGGCTGATAAGCCGAGATTTTTTTGCGATAGGCTTCATTTTCGAACAATTGTCTTATTTTTGAGATGCACCGGGCTTCGCCTGACGCCAGCGGCTGAGCAGCCCCTCGGGTACTTCCTCGGCGGTCAGCGCGTAGACCAGGTGGTCACGCCAGCCGCCGTCGATATGGAGATAGCGCGGGCGGAGCCCTTCCTCGCGGAAGCCGAGCTTTTCCGCGACCCGGCGGCTCGGTCCGTTCTCGGGTCGAATGCACACCTCGACGCGGTGCAGTCCGACCCGCCGGAAGCAATGGTCGACGGCGAGCGCGACGGATGTCGGCATCACCCCGCGGCCGGCTACTGCCTCGTCGACCCAGTAGCCGATGTGCGCCGAGCACATCGATCCCCAGGTGATGCCAGCGACGGTGAGTTGGCCGGCCAGGCGGCCCTGGTAGTCGATGACGAACGGCAGCATGCGGCCGGCGCTCGCCTCGTTGCGCAGATGGCGCACCATTTGTCGATATGTGGGCCGCTGCGCGATATGACCGGGCGGCGCGGGCGGCACGGTCGCCTCCCAGGGGCGCAACCAGTCGCGGTTGCGCCGGTTGACTTCACGCCAGGCCCGTTGGTCGCGCATCCTGATCGGGCGGAGGGTGATGTCACCGTCCACCAGTTCCGTCGGCCAGGACCCGTTCAGCTCGGTCTCCCAGGGACTGATGGTTTCGAAGGTGCGGAAGTCGGATGATCGCCGCCCCGAATCTGATCAACGGCGTGCGTCAGCAGAGGGGTGAGCACCGCCAGCCCGTCCTTGACGCCGCCGGTCGACCCGGGGAGGTTCACGACCAAGGTGCGCCCCGCCACCCCGGCGAGACCGCGGGAGAGCGCCGCGGTCGGCACCTTCTCCCGGCCGGCGGCTCGGATCGCCTCCGCGATACCGGGGATCTCGTAGTCCAGCACTTGCCGGGTCACCTCGGGCGTCCGGTCGGTCGGTGAGATCCCGGTGCCCCCGGTGGTGACCACCACGTCGTAACCGGCCGCGGCCGCCGCCCGCAGCGCCTCACCGACGGGCTCACCGTCCAGGACGGCCTGTGGCCCGTCGACGGCGAATCCGAGGTCCTGAAGAGCGGCGACGATCAGCGGCCCGCCGCGATCCTCGTAGACGCCGGCCGCCGCGCGGTTGGACGCGGTCACGGCGAGCGCCCGCATCCCGGTGTGACCGCCGGTCATGACCGGTGCCAGTCGCCGGACTTGCCACCGGTCTTGTCCTCGACCCGCACGTCGGTGATGACCGCCGCCTTGTCGACGGCTTTCACCATGTCGACAACGGTGAGGGCGGCCACGCTGACAGCGGTCAGCGCCTCCATTTCCACGCCGGTGCGCTCGGTGGTCTTCACCGTGGCGATGATCTCCACGGCGTCCTCCGCGACGACAAGGTCGACGGTGACTCCTGAGACGGCCAGCGGGTGGCACAGCGGGACGAGCTCGGGTGTGCGCTTGGCGCCCATGATGCCGGCGATCCTTGCTGTGGCAATTGCGTCGCCTTTGGGCATGCCTGCGCCACGCAACAGTTGAACGACCTCAGGACTGACCAGGACCCGCCCGCTCGCACGGGCGGTGCGTGCGGTCACGTCCTTCGCGGAGACGTCGACCATACGGGCCGCGCCTGCCTCGTCGAGGTGGGGTAGGTGATGCTGCGCGCTGCTCATCGTTCTCCCGGTGCGGTCTCTAGGGCAGACACCGTACCGGCAGCCGCGACTCCCCGCCCCGGGACCCTGCGTGCACCCGGCGGGAGCGCTAGTCCAGCACCACCACATCCACCTCGCTGCCGGCCTCCATCGAGGTCACGGCCTCGGGGACGACGATCAGAGCGTTGGCGTGCGCGAGGGCCGCGACCAGGTGCGATCCGGCGCCGCCTACGGGGGTGACCGAGCCCGACGTCCGGTCGTAGCGGCCGCGCAGGAACTGGCGCCGCCCTTCCGGCGACCCGTCGATCGAGGTCACGCACGCGGCCCGTACGACGTCCCGGTGCACGGATTCGGCGCCCATCAGCGTCCGGATGGCGGGGCGGACGAAGAGTTCGAACGAGACGTAGGCGCTCACCGGATTGCCGGGCAGGGCAAGCAGCGGGATCCGGTCGGGGCCGATCCGGCCGAAGCCCTGCGGTTTGCCCGGCTGCATTGCGAGCTTGCGGAATTCGACGTGCCCGGAACCTCCGCCCGAACTCTCCTCGGTGTCGTTGATCGCACCGCCGAGCGAGGACAGCGCTTCCTTTACGACGTCGTAGGCGCCGACGCTCACACCGCCCGTGGTGACGATGATGTCGGCGCGGACCATCTGGTCCTCGATGGCGGCACGCAGCGTCTCGACCTCGTCGACAACCGCGCCGACGCGAAAGGCGATGGCTCCGGCATCGCGGGCGGCGGCGGTGAGGACGAAGCTGTTGGAGTCGTGGATGCGGCCCGGCAGGAGCTCCTCACCCGGCTGGACCAATTCGCTGCCGGTGGACACGACGACAACTCGCGGGCGGGGCCTGACGGTGACGGTGCCACGGCCGATTGCTGCCAGCAGGCCGATCTGCGGGGGGCCGAGGACCGTGCCGGCAGCGAGCGCGAGCTCGCCCGCCGCGACATCGCTGCCGCGGGCCCGTACGAACTGCCCCTCCTTGGCGCCCTGGTGCACGCGTACCTCGCCGCCGGCGCCGGCCGGGTCGACACTGTGCGCGGCCATGGTGCTGGCCGGTCCGCCGCCGGTGCCGCCGTCGGTCCACTCGACGGGGACGACGGCCTCCGCGCCGGGCGGCAGCGGAGCGCCGGTCATGATCCTGGCGGCCTGACCGGGGCCGACCGCGGGCAGCGCGTCGCTGCCCGCCGCCACATCGCCGATCACTTCGAGGACGGCGGGATGTTCAAGCGTCGCCGCTTCGGTGTCCGCGACACGTACCGCGTAGCCGTCCATGGAGCTGTTCTCGAAGGGGGGCAGCGCCACCGGCACGGTGACGTCCTCGACCAGGACACAGCCCTGGGCTTCGAGCAGTTGCAGCTCGATCGCCTCCAGCGGGGTCAGTTGACCCAGGATGCTGTCCAGGTGTTCGGTGACGGACCACAGCCGGTCGGCGCCATGACTCACTCTTGCATCTCCTCGGTGACGTACGAACGCAGCCAGGCCCGGAAGTCCGGCCCCAGATCTTCACGCTCGCATGCCAGTCGGACAATCGCACGGAGGTAGTCGCCACGGTCGCCGGTGTCGTACCGGCGGCCGGTGAAGACGACGCCGTGTACGGGGCCGCCGGCGTCGTCCCGGTGGCAGAGGTCGCGCAGCGCGTCGGTCAGCTGGATCTCGTCGTTCCGGCCGGGAACGACCTTCCTGATGGCGTCGAAGATCGCCGGGTCCAGGACGTATCGGCCGATGATCGCGTAATTGGACGGCGCCTGTTCTGGCTCAGGCTTCTCGATCAGATCGGTGACTCGTACGACATCACTGTCGGTGGTGGGCACTATGGCAGCGGCACCGTAGAGGTGGATCTGCTCGGGTGCGACCTCCATGAGTGCGATCACGCTGCCGCCGTACTGCGCCTGCACGTCGATCATCCGGGCGAGCAGCCGGTCGCGGGGGTCGATCAGGTCGTCGCCGAGGAGCACGGCGAACGGCTGGTCCCCCACGTGCGGTTCCGCACACAGCACCGCATGGCCCAGGCCCTTCGGGTCGCCCTGGCGCACGTAGTGCATGGTGGCCAAGTCGCTCGACTCGCGCACCCTCGCGAGCCGGGACTTGTCACCCTTGCGGGTGAGCGTCTCCTCCAGCTCGTAGTTGCGGTCGAAGTGATCTTCCAGCGGGCGCTTGTTACGACCGGTGATCATAAGAACGTCGGACAACTGCGCCGAGACGGCTTCCTCGACCACGTACTGGATCGCCGGTTTGTCCACCACAGGGAGCATCTCCTTGGGTGTGGCCTTCGTCGCCGGCAGGAAGCGGGTGCCGAGGCCGGCTGCTGGGATCACAGCCTTGCTGATCCGGGTACGTGTCTGCGTCATGCGCTACACCATAGCGTTCGCCTATGCGCGGAAGATGAGGTACCGATCCATCACAGCTGGTATACAACGGTCGTGGATGGTATGAGCGGGATTCGGACGCAGAAAGCGAAGCTCCGGGCACAAATCCTGCGCACCAGAGCAGCGTTGACCGCCGACGAGCGTGAGGCCGCGGCAGCCGCGCTGATGGAGAGGGTACGCGCCCTGCCTGGTCGCCCTGACACGGCGACCGTTGCCGCGTACGTCTCCATGGGCACGGAACCCGGCACACGCCCTCTCATCGGCGCCATGCAGAACGCGGGGAGCCGCGTGCTGCTGCCGGTCCTACTGCCCGACAACGACCTGGACTGGGCCGAATACCGCAGCCCCGACGCCCTGGTACGCACCGAACGCGGGCTGTTCGAGCCGACGGGCCCGCGGCTCGGGCCTGACGCCGTCACGCAGGCCCGGCTGATATTGCTGCCCGGTCTTGCCGCGGACGCTCACGGAGTGCGCCTGGGCCGCGGCGGCGGCTCGTACGACCGCGTGCTCGATCGCGTCGAGAGAGCCGGCACGCGCCCCGAGGTCGTCGTACTTCTCTACGCGCACGAGGTGATCGCGTCGGTTCCGAAGGAACCGCACGACCACCTCGTGGACGCCGCGATCACCCCTGAGGGGCTGCATCGCTTTCGCTCGTGACGTCTGCCGTCGCAGTGACCCGGCATCCGGGCAGATCTGCGATTCCCCGCACCATGTACGCCGGGTTACGGGGTCAGCGCCATCTTTGCCTTGGCTTCCTGGTCCACGCGCTCATCGGAGAAATACCAGGGCAAGAGCTCGTTGTCGGCCCATTTCTGGGTCTGGTCGGTGTAGTGCGGGTCGTATGCGTGGCCTGAGGCCCCGGTGAGGTTGATCCACCTGGACTTGTCGAAGTCCTGGAGGTTGACGATCATCCGCATGGAGGGCACCCAGTTGACGTCGTATCCGCCCGCCGCGTTCCAGCCGGTCGCGTCCACCGCGGCCTCGCCGCCGCTGAGCTGCCACGGACCTCGGTTGAGTAGCCACTTGATCACGCCCGGGCCGTCCGTGCCGAGGGTCTGGTTCTTCAGGTCGAGCTTGTGCAACCGACCCCAGCTCCAGGTGTTTATGTCCTTGCCCAGATTCGCGGTGAGCTCATAGCGGGCGTCCTTCATGGCCTGCTCGAGCAATTCGTCACGGGTGCTGTGGTGGGCCTTGTTCGTGTCCGTGCCGAAGAAGGCGGTGGTGGACATCGTCCACCAGGCGTTGGTCTGGTCGGGGAGGATGTCGCGCATCACCTCGAACCAGCGGTCACCGCCGTCCGGCTGCGCCTCGGCAGGGTCGCGCTCGCCGCATTCCTCGACGGTGTCGACACCCTTGCCGTCGAGATTGTCGACCGGCCCTGTCTGGCCGACGGGTGGCACCCGCAAGCACTGGCCCTCGGGGCGCAGCTCCTTCGGCAGCTTGTTGCCGAAGGCGAGCTTCAGCACATTGCGCCACACTGCGTTGAAATACGCAGCGGCGGCGGAGTCGGCGTCCTGGTTGTAGTCCCAGCCTTCGAGCAGTTTCTGTGCGTTACGCACATAACTGTTCTTGTCGTTAGAAATGTCGACTTTCAGGAGGTACGGAACGAGCAGCTTGGCGATCTCGCTGCTGTCGTCGCCCTGCATCGCCTGCATGTCGTCCATCGAGACCTTGCCGCCGTCCTTGATCTTGGAGGCGATGAGGTCGTTGATGCGCTGGCTGCGGGTGCCGTATCCCCAGTCCTGGGTGAGCAGGAACGGATACTTGCTCTGGTCGATGACCGCCTGATTCGCCGTCACGATGTACCCGCGAGGGGGGTTGTACTCGTACGGCATGGACTTGAACGGGATGCTCTTCTTTTCCCAGTCGTAGTGCGAGTCCCAGCCGGGCACCGGATAGGTGCCGTCGTCGTCGGTCGCGCGGATCGGCACCTGCCCGGGTGCCTGGTAACCGATGTTGCCCTTGACGTCGGCGTAGATCAGATTCTGCGACGGGACCGCGAAGTCGGCCGCGGCGTCACGGAAGTGGTCGAAGTCGGTCGCCCTGTCGAGTTCGAAGACGGCATCCATGGTCTTCGAAGGAGTGAGTGCCGTCCATTTGAGGGCGACCGCGTATCCGGCGTTGACACCGCCGGGGGCATCCGTGACTGGTGCGGTCTGCCCCACGTCACGGATCTCGTCGCTACGGTCGGAGATGAGCGGACCGTTGTTGGTGCTCCGTACGGTGATCACGCGGTTCTTGCCGCCCGCGACCTTGATGACTTCCTTGCGCGTCGTGAACGGCTTCTGCTTGCCATCGACGAGGTAGGTGCTCGCGGTCACCTTCTCCAGGTAGAGATCGGTGACGTCCGCTCCCAGGTTGGTCATGCCCCAGGCGATGTCCTGGTTGTGGCCTATGACGACTCCAGGCATACCGGAGAAGGTGTAGCCGACCACGTCGTAAGGACAGGCGTTGTTCACCGTGCGGCAGTGCAGACCCATCTGGTACCACAGCGAGGGCAATTGCGGCGCCAGGTGCGGGTCGTTGGCCAACAGCGGTTTGCCCGTGGTGGTGTAGGCGCCGGACACCACCCACGAGTTGGAGCCGATGCCGCTACCGGTCGGGCCGAGCATCGCCGGCATCTGGTCGATGATCTGCGAGATGCCCGCGAGCTGGCTGTCGACGGTGCTGCTCAGCCCCTGCGGACCGGACGAGTTCGCCGGGGCGTAGTCACCGGTGACCGAGTCGACGGAGCCCGCGTCGACGATCGGCTGATTCCGGTCGTAGGGGTAGGCGGGATAGAGCTGCTTGATCTGCGCCTGGCTGAGGCGGCTCGTCATGAGCGCACGATCGATTTCGTCCTGCATGTTGCCGCGCAGATCCCACGCCATCGCCTTGAGCCAGGCCACCGAGTCGACGGGCGTCCACAGCTCAGGCTTGTAGTGGTTGGTGAGCTTCAGCGCTGCGTACTCGACGGAGAGGGCGGCGCCACTGTGGTCGTTGAGGTATGCGTTGACGCCGTCACTGTAGGCCTTCAGGTACTCCTTGGTGGTGGCGTCGAGCTTGGTGTTGTACTCCTCCTGCGCGATGCCGTGCCAGTTCAGGGTGCGCAGGAAGGCGTCCGTCTCGACCTGCCCCTTGCCGAACATCTCCGACAGCCGCCCCGACGTGAGATGGCGGCGCACGTCCATCTCGTAGAAGCGGTCCTGCGCCTGGACGTAGCCCTGGGCGCGGAAGAGGTCCTGCGGGGTGTCCGCGTAGATCTGCGGGATGCCGTAGGCGTCACGCTTGACGTCGACCGGCGCGGACAGACCGTCGAGCTTGAGCGAGCCGGATGTCTGTGGGAACGAGGCACGCACCGTACTGACGCTCCAGTACGAGCCGAAGCCGATGCCCGCCACGAGCAGCAGCACGATCGTGATCACGATGTAGCGGACGCGGCGGGACTTCTTCCGTGCGGGCATCGCTGTCCTTCGAGGGGCAGGGCGGACCAGATGATCAAGGTGCTCGTTGTGCAAGGGCAACCATAGGCGCATGCCTTGTGGGGCCAGGACTCGGAGTCCGGCCAGCCATAAGGTGGACCATGCAACGTCAAGAGAAGGTAAAATATTAGACTAGGCAACAAAGTTGAAAGGATCGGGCCCCTGACTGTCCACCACCTGAATGAGATCCTGCTGGTCGGCGCGGCAGTGCTGCTCGTCGCCGTCGTGGCCGTCCGCCTGGCCTCCAGGAGCGGCTTGCCGACCCTGCTCATCTATCTCGGCATCGGCGTCGCCATCGGACAGGACGGCGTGTTCGGCTTCACCTTCGACGACGTCGAGCTGACCCAAGTGCTCGGCTACGCCGCACTTGTGGTGATCCTCGCCGAGGGCGGACTCGGTACGAAGTGGCATGAGATCAAACCGGTGATGCCCATCGCCGCCGTCCTGTCGACGGTCGGCGTCCTTGTGAGCGTGTTCATCACCGCTGGCGCGGCACATTACGCGGTGGGGCTCGACTGGCGGCAGTCGCTGATCATCGGAGCGGTGGTGTCGTCGACCGACGCCGCCGCGGTGTTCTCCGTGCTGCGCAATGTGTCGCTGCCCAAGCGGGTGACCGGGGTGCTGGAGGCCGAGTCCGGATTCAACGACGCGCCCGTCGTGATCATGGTTGTCGCTTTCTCCGCGACCGGGCCCATCGACTCCTGGTACTACCTGCTCGGCGAGATCCTCCTTGAACTGACGATCGGGGCCGCCGTCGGGCTCGCCGTGGGCTGGGTCGGCGCCTACGGGCTCAAGCACGTCGCCCTCCCGGCTTCCGGCCTCTACCCGATTGCCGTGATGGCCATCGCGGTGGCTGCCTACGCGGCCGGCGCCATGGCGCACGGCTCCGGCTTTCTCGCCGTCTACATCGCCTCGCTCATTCTCGGTAATGCGAAGCTCCCACACCGGCCGGCGACCCGGGGCTTCGCGGAGGGGCTGGGCTGGATCGCCCAGATCGGCCTGTTCGTGCTGCTCGGCTTGCTGGTGACGCCGCACGAGTTGGGTGACGACGTCGTGCCCGCTCTGATCATCGGCCTGTTCCTCACCGCGCTCGCACGGCCCGCGGAGGTCGTGATCAGCCTGTTGCCCTTCCGCATCCCGTGGCGCGAACAGGCGCTGATGTCGTGGGCGGGGCTGCGCGGGGCGGTACCGATCGTTTTGGCCACCATCCCGATGGTCACCGGGGTGGGTGACAGTCGCAGGATCTTCAATATCGTCTTCGTACTGGTGATTTTCTACACCCTGGTGCAGGGCCCGACGCTGCCGTGGCTGGCGCGGCGGCTCCATCTCGGCGCGGGCAGCGGCCCGGCGGATCTGGGTATCGAATCGGCGCCTCTCGAGCGGCTGCGCGGTCATCTGCTCTCCGTGGCCATTCCGGAGGGTTCGCGTATGCACGGCGTCGAGGTGAACGAGTTGCGGCTTCCGACCGGGTCCGCGGTCACCCTCGTCGTGCGAGACGGCGCCAGCTTCGTGCCCCTGCCGTCGACGACCCTGCGGCGGGGTGACGAGCTGCTCGTCGTCGCCACCGACCCGGTGCGGGACGCCGCGGAGGACCGTCTGCGGGCCGTCGGACGCGGTGGCAAGCTCGCGGGCTGGCTCGGGCAGCGCGAAGGGCAACGCCAGGTGTGAAAACGCCAGGGTGAAGGAGCGATCGGACCAGGACGAGGCGCCGGCAAAGCCGCGTAGCATGGTGCGGTATTTGTCGAGCACAACCTCTGTCTGACGCAGAGCCGGCGCGGAACACCGCGCTGAGCGGACGGCTCTCGGCGTGATGGCACGGCTTTGCACCGCCACCGCGCTACCAGACAGCAGAAAGACCAGGCTGTGGCATCCACGGTGCCCACCTCCCCGTCCACCTTGCCTTCCCCGGAGGACAGCACTGCCCGAGCGCCGGGTTACCGGCAACTGCTGGGCACGCCGGGAGTATGGGCGTTCGTCCTCCCGGGGTTCGCCGCACGGCAGCCCTTCGCGATGCTCACGATCAGCATCGTGCTCCTCGTTGAACACACCACAGGCTCCTTCGGGACGGCCGGAGCCGTTGCGGCGGTGACGGGCGTGGCCATGGCGGTCTGCTCGCCGCGTGGCGGCCGACTGGCCGACCGGTTCGGGCAGCGCGCAGTCCTGGTGCCCGGCATCGCCTTGCATGCCGCCTCCGTCAGCGCTCTAGTGGCGCTTGGACTGGCGCACGTGCCCGTCTGGGTGCTCTTCGCGGCGGCGGTGCCGACCGGGGCGACCGTGCCGCAGATCGGACCGATGGTGCGTTCGCGCTGGGCCGTGACCCTGGACGGCCTCTCTCCCGGCAGGTCGCCGCTCATGCAGACCGCGGCGGCCTTCGAATCGGTGACCGACGAGTTCACCTTCGTCATCGGACCGGTTCTCGCCACGGCACTGTGCACGGGAGTGCACCCGGCGGCCGGGCTCATCGCCGAGGCAGCGCTGACGCTTGCGGGAGGAAGTCTTTTCGCTGTGCAACGGAAGACCGCCCCCGTCCCGCACCGCATGGGCGCAGGCAGCGCTCGGCGCAGCGCGTCGGCGTTGTCCATCCCTGGCGTCCGCGCGCTGGTCATCGCGTTCCTCGGCATCGGTGCCGTTTTCGGCGGCATGCAGGTGTCGATCACCGCATTCACCAAGGAAGCCGGTCACCCGGGCCTCAGCGGCGTGGTCTACGGCATCTTCGCGGCGGCCAACATGCTGGCGGGCGTGGTCTACGGCGCCGTCACATGGCGACGCAGCCCCCGCCTGCGCCTGCTGGCCGCATACACGGCATTGGCACTCGCCTGCGGGCCACTGTGGGCCGTGCAAGCCCTGCCGGTGCTCGGCGTACTCGGCCTGGTGGTCGGGCTGTGCATCGCGCCGGCGCTGATCACCGGCTACACCTTGGTAGACGCGCTGGTGCCGTCCTCCGCTCGGACCGAGGCCTTTACCTGGCTGACAGGCGCCGTCGCGCTCGGGCAGGCGGCAGCGGTCACCGTCGCGGGTCTGCTGGCCGATCGCGCTGGAGCGCATGCCGGCTTCACCGTGCCCCTGACCGGCACAGTCGTCGCGCTCGTGATGCTCGTGGGGCTGCGCCGCCACCTGGTGCCGGGGCAGCGGGGTGTAGTGGCGTCGGGTGTGATCGGTCACCGTCGGGGGGTCACGGTGGACTGACGCACGGAAATGCTGCACTATTGAGCGTCGTTAGCACTCATTGAGTGAGAGTGCCAGGAGGAGCTAGTGCCGACGTATCAGTACCAGTGCACCGAGTGCGGCGAGGGCCTTGAGGTGGTGCAGAAGTTCAGCGATGACGCGCTGAGCGTGTGCCCCAACTGCAGCGGACGACTGCGCAAGGTGTTCTCCGCCGTGGGCGTGGTCTTCAAGGGCTCCGGCTTCTACCGGACCGACAGCCGCAGCTCCTCGTCCAGCACCGCGCCTGCTGCCAAAACCGGCAGTGCGGGCGCGGACAGCAAGTCGGGGGGAAGCTCGGCATCGGGCTCGTCCGAGTCCTCCTCGTCGAGCTCGTCCGGCTCGTCGTCCACGTCGAGCAGTTCGTCGGCCGCCTGAGGCCATTGGCAACGAACTGCCGCATCCGCTGAACCCTACGAACCTCCGTCGCTTGGACGACGGGGGTTCGTCGTGTTCCCCGCCCGGCCTAAGGTGATCATCATGGTGCAGAGCAGCGACGCGACCCAGGAGCAGGCCGAGATCGGCGTGATCGGCGGGTCGGGCTTCTATTCATTCCTAGACGACGTGACCGAGATCACGGTCGACACCCCCTACGGGCCGGCCAGCGACTCCCTCTTCCTCGGAACCGTCTCCGGCCGCCGGGTGGCGTTCCTGCCCCGGCACGGCCGCGACCATCACCTGCCACCGCACAAGATCAACTACCGGGCGAACCTGTGGGCGCTGCGCTCAGTCGGAGTCCGTCAGGTCCTCGGCCCGTGCGCGGTCGGCGGCCTGCGCGCCGAGTACGGTCCCGGCACCTTGCTCGTGCCCGACCAGCTCGTGGACCGTACGAAATCGCGAGCGCAGTCGTACTTCGACGGAGAGGCCCGGTCGGACGGCCAGGTGCCCAATGTCGTGCACGTGACATTCGCCGACCCTTACTGCCCGGTAGGCCGGAAGGTCGCGGTGAACACAGCTCGGGCGACCGGGTGGGAAGCCGTGGCCGGCGGGACCCTTGTCGTTGTGGAAGGACCTCGCTTCTCCACCCGCGCGGAATCGTTGTGGCACGCGGCCCAGGGCTGGTCGGTGGTCGGTATGACCGGTCACCCCGAGGCGGTCCTGGCTCGGGAGCTCGGCCTCTGCTACACGTCCCTGACGCTGGTCACCGACCTCGACGCGGGTGCGGACACCGGCGAGGGCGTCGCCCATGAGGAAGTCCTGGAGGTCTTCGCGGCGAACGTGGGGCGCATGCGGGACGTGCTCTTCGAGGTGATCGGAGCGCTGCCCGGCAACGACGAGCGCAAGTGCCTGTGCGTGGAGGCGCTGGGCGGACAGGATCCGGGCATCACGCTGCCGTAACCGGCGGCCGCCTCGGCGTCCACCTGGACCTGGAGCAGGCTGACGATTCCGCAGTTATCCACAGGTGCGGAGTTATCCACAGGGGCCGGCCGCGGTGCCTTCGATCTGCGCGATGGTGGGGGCATCGACCGAATATCCGGTCGATGCCCCTTCCATCCGGTGGTGATTCCTCATGCGGACATCCGCGCCCGCCCCAGTTCCGGCCGCTGCTTCCGGACGCTTCGATCTCTCCCTTTTCTCACGGCCGGCCGCCGCTCAGCCAGAGCCGCCACCGTCCTCGTCTCTGGCCGCCCCGGAGCCGTACACGCCTCCTCGCTGCACGGTCCCCCTCTTCCCTCCGATCAGGGCCGGAAGACGCGGTGGCCGGCGTCTGTTCCCCCGCCCGTCTCGGCTCAGGCGCAGGCCCCTCGTGGTCGGCCTTGCCGTGGTGGCTGCCGCTTTGGCGGTGTCGGCAACCCATGGCTCCCCGCCGCATAGGCCGGTGACCGTACGAGATCCCGCGACGCATGCTCCGGCGGCGGGCCGTGGAGTCCGCGACGCCGCAGACGAGATCGTCAAGGCGCCGGTGCGGATCACCGATGCGGCCGCGGTACGGCTGCTGCAGCCTGGTGACCGGGTGGACGTGCTCGCAGCCGCGCGGGTGGTGGCGTCCGCGGTGCCCGTGGTCGCCGTTCCGGAGCAGCCCGATGGGCAGGTCGCGCCCGCCGCCTCGGCGGAAAGCGACCTGCCGTCCGCCGCCCCGGACGCCGGAACCGCGGGTGGAGCACTGGTCGTCCTCGCCGTGCCCCGACGTATCGCAGCCGCACTGTCCGGCGCCGCCGTGTCGTCGCCGCTGGCGGTGTCACTGTGCTGAATCACCCCTTCGTGAAAGGCGATTGGACAGGTCGACCCCGGATTGCCTTCTATAGCGGAATTGTCCATTCCGCTAGGCCGGCAGCAGGGAAGAGGAACGTCAATGAGCAGCGCGGGCAAGCGGAGCCTGCTGGCGGACCTCAAGGAATTCGTCTTGCGGGGGAACGTGATCGACCTGGCGGTCACGATCGTTATCGGGGCCGCGTTCAGCAGCGTCGTGAATTCCGTGGACAACGGACTCATCAACCCGTTGGTTGGTGCCTTCGGTACGAAGGACCGCGCTGGCTATTCGTCCTGTCCCAAGGGCCCATGCGGGGTCAACGACAAGGGCGACGTAACCAACGGTATCCACATCCTGTGGAGTTCTGTGCTGAGCGCGGCGCTCACGTTCCCGATCACCGCCGCGCTCGTGTACTTCCTGATGGTGCTTCCGATGGCCCGCTACCTGGCGCGTCGCGCGGCACGGCATCGGCCGGTGGAGGAAGTGGAACCGGTGTCAGAGGAGGCGGAGGAGACCATGGTGCTTCACGACATCCGCGACGCGCTGGTGGCTCCACGATCGGGTGGCACGGGCTGATCGCAGAAGGGACCGCGCGGATTCAGAGGTGGTGCGGCGGCTTCTCGCTGAGGAAGCGCGTGAAGTCGTCGTCCCCCGAGCCCGCCGCTGATTCACCCCAGCCGCGATCGGTGTCGTCCGAGGACGGGCGGTCTAGTGGGTCGTCGAAGACGAGCCCGGTGGTCGCGGGTGTCGCACGCGGCGCTGCCGCGGCATCGGCCGGCGCCTCCGACCGGTCAGCCGAGGGATCTGGCAGGCCATCGGAGTCGGATCCGGATCCGGTGCGCGCACCGGGGTCGGCGGACCCGCCTGTGGCTGAGGTGGGCTCGGAGTCCGCGACGCTGCTCATGCCGCAAGCGTACGGTGCCACGCCAGGTCGCCGGGCCGCCCCGGCACCCAAGCGAGTGGGGGGAGATACCCCAAGTGTCCGTTTGACGCAGCAGGACGGATATACCTGGCCCCATGCACGCACCAGAACCACCACAGCAGGCCGGCGCTCCTCCCCATCCGCTGACGGAGGCGGACGTCGACCGAAGCGACCCCGCGTACCGCCGCTGGTTGAGCGAGGCCGTGGGGAAGGTCCAGGCGGACGCGAACCGGTCCGCCGATACCCATTTGCTGTCCGTGCCGCTGCCGACGCAGTGGGGAATCGACCTCTATCTGAAGGACGAGTCGACCCACCCGACCGGGTCCCTGAAGCACCGCCTGGCCCGTTCGCTGTTCCTGTACGCCCTGTGCAACGGCTGGATCCGCCCGGGGCGGCCGGTGATCGAGGCGTCCAGTGGGTCGACGGCAGTGTCGGAGGCCTATTTCGCGCGGCTGATCGGTGCCCCCTTTGTGGCCGTGATGGCCCGCGGGACCGTGCAAGCGAAAGTGGATCTCATCGAGTTCCACGGTGGCCGATGCCATCTGGTGGACGACCCGGGCCAGGTGTACGGGGCGGCGACCCGGCTGGCGGCAGAGACCGGCGGCCACTACATGGACCAGTTCACGTACGCGGAGAGGGCGACGGACTGGCGAGGCAACAACAACATCGCCGAGTCGATCTTCCGCCAGTTGGCGGCCGAACGTCACCCGGTGCCGGCTTGGATCGTGGCGACCGCGGGGACCGGGGGGACGTCGGCGACTCTCGCCAGGTATGTACGTTATGCGCAGGCGACCACCGGCATCTGCGTGGCGGATCCGGAGAATTCGGCGTTCTTCCCGAGCTGGCGGGACGGCGACCCGACGGCCACCACCGCCACCGGCTCGCGGATCGAGGGGATCGGCCGCCAGCGCGTGGAGCCGAGTTTCGTGCCGGGCGCCATCGACCGCATGATGCGGGTCCCGGACGCGGCGTCGATCGCGAGCGTGCGGGTCCTTGAACGACTGCTCGGCCGCCGCGCGGGTGCTTCCACCGGCACGGGGCTGTGGGCCGCGTTCCGGATCATCGCGGAGATGCGCACGCGCGGCGAGCACGGCAGCGTCGTCGGGCTGCTGTGCGACCCGGGTGAGCGCTATCTGGAGAAGTACTACGCGGACGGCTGGCTCGCGGCACAGGGCATCGACATCGCGCCCTACGTGGAGCGGCTCGAGGGGTTCTTGGTCACCGGCTTGCTGGAACCCGCGGGGTCGCCGGGCACCCCCTGAGTCGGGCACGGCAGGCCGACGGTGGTGGTCCGGAGGTGGCCCCGCTCACCGAGGTGGTCGGCGTGGCCGGGTTCCCGGCTACGGATACCAGTGCGGGCCGGCGGTGCGCAGGCCGGCGGCCCGTTCAGACGCCTGCCGCACCGAGCAGTAGGCCCACCGCGTAGGTCACGGCCATAGCGATCGCGCCGCCGGCCACGTTGCGCGCGATGGCGGGGCGTGCTGGTGCGTTCCCGAGCCGGGCACTGATCCAGCCGCAGGCGGTCAGCGCGGCCAGCACGGAGAGCACGGTGACTGTCAGTCGCCATTCGTGCGGTGGCAGCACGATGGCCAACAGGGGCAGCAGCGCGCCCGCGGTGAAGGAGATGAAGCTGGCCCAGGCGGCGTGCCAGGGGTTGGCGAGCACGTCCGGGTCGATGCCGAGTTCGACGCGGGCGTGTGCGCCGAGGGCGTCGCGGGCGGTCAGTTGCTCGGCGACCTGGTGTGCCAGGTCGTGGGTGATGCCGAGGCCCTCCAGCAACCCGGTGAGCTCTTCCAGCTCGGCCTGTGGAGTGGAGGCGAGTTCTTCGCGCTCCAGGGCGAGGGCGGCCTGCTCGGAGTCCCGCTGGGTGCTCACCGACACGTACTCCCCCGCGGCCATCGACAGCGACCCCGCCATCAGCCCGGCCAGCCCCGCGGTCAGGAGCGCCGATCGTGAGCTGGTGGCGCCGGCGACACCCACGACCAGGCCTGCGGTGGAGACGATGCCGTCGTTGGCTCCGAGGACGGCGGCGCGAAGCCAGTTCAGCCGGGTGCTCAGCCCTTCGTGGTGCGGCTCGTCGGGGTGCGGCCGCGGGCCGCCTCCCGCCTCGGCGTCGACGCTGTCGTCAGTCATGTCAGGAAGAGTCTCACCCCCTCTGGCCGGGCAGGTCGAGCGGCACCCGTGTGGTGAATCCGGCCGGGCGGGGTGGGCGGGACAGGCCGAACCCCGGCGCGGGGGGGATGCACCGGGGTCCGGGTATGTGGGGCCGGTCCGTATGCGGACCAGCGTTGTGGAATTGTCAGGCGGCTTCGTAGTCCAGGCCGGTCGCGCGGGCCATCCGCTTGAGATCGGCGAGCGCGTGCTTTTCGATCTGGCGGATGCGTTCGCGGGTCAGACCGTGCTCCTTGCCGACCTCGGTCAAAGTGCGCTCGCGGCCGTCCACGATGCCGTAGCGGGCCCGGATGATGGAGGCGGTGCGGTCATCGAGCCGGTCGATCAGTCCGTCCAGCTCCTCTCGGCGCAGCATCACCAGCACCGAGTCCTCCGGGGACGGCGCTGCGCCGTCCTCGACCAGGTCACCGAATTCGGTCTCGCCCTCGGCGTCCACCGACATATTCAGCGACACCGGATCACGTGCCCAGTCCAGCACGTCCGAAACGCGTTCCGGAGTAGATGCCAGTTCCTTGGCGATCTCGGCGGGCTCGGCATCGCGGCCATGCTCGCGGTTGAACTCGCGCTGCACGCGCCGGATCCGGCCCAGCTCCTCGACCAGGTGTACCGGCAGCCTGATGGTGCGGGACTGGTCGGCGATGGACCTGGTGATGGCCTGCCTGATCCACCACGTCGCGTAGGTGGAGAACTTGAAGCCCTTGGCGTAGTCGAACTTCTCAACGGCGCGGACAAGGCCGGCGTTCCCCTCCTGGATCAGGTCGAGCAGCGGCAGACCGCTGCGGGGGTAGCGTCGGGCGACGGCCACGACGAGCCGCAGGTTGGAGCGGATGAAGACGTCCTTGGCGTTCTCGCCCGCGGCCACCAGGGCCTCGAGCTCTTCGCGGCCGATGTCGCCACCCGCACCCGCGGGCAGTTCGGGGTCGGCGGCGAGGATACGCTCGGCGTAGACGCCTGCTTCGATGTCCCTGGACAGTTCGACCTCGCGGGCGGCGTCGAGCAGCGGCGTACGCGCGATCTCGTCCAGGTACATGCCGACGAGGTCGCGGTCGGCTACTTCCCCGCCTGCGGCGCGAACGCTGCTGGTCCCGCCTGCGTGACGACGGGCGACGGCACGGGTTGCCATGCGTGCTCCCTTTACGAAGGTGCGGTCGGTCTCTGTCGGACCAGGTGCGGTCACAGTCGGTGCGTGGAGTTGCTGGCGCAGCCGATCTGTTGGCTGCCGTAGCTCTACGGCTCTGCTGTGCGCTTTCCCCGTCCGCTCGGGATAACGACTGGAATCCGGACACAATTCCCATGTCGTCACCTATTTTTTATGATCATGCAGTACCCTGTCTCACCACATTGAGAGGTCATGTCATGCCGGAACGCATGGACGTCCAGGTCAGAGCGGGTAACGAGGGCGATCTGGCGGGCCTCACCGACATTTACAACCACTACATCCGTGAGACGCCGATCACTTTCGACGTCAGCCCCTTCACCCCCGACGAGCGCCGCCCCTGGTTGCTCTCCCACCCGGAAGACGGCCCGCACCGCCTCTTGGTTGCTCAGTCGGGCGGTGACGGGCGGATTCTGGGCTACGCGACCAGCAGCCCGTTCCGCCCCAAGGCCGCCTATGCGACGTCCGTGGAGACCACCGTCTACCTGGCGCCGGATGCCAGCGGGCAAGGCGTCGGCACGCGGCTGTACACGGCGCTCTTCGAGGCGCTGGCCGGCGAGGACCTGCACCGGGCGTACGCGGGCGTGACACTGCCCAACGAGGCGTCCCTACGCATTCACCAGCGTTTCGGGTTCCAGCAGATCGGGGTGTACGAGGAGGTCGGCCGGAAGTTCGGCACCTACCACGACGTGGCGTGGCTGGAGAAGCGGTTGAGCTGAGCGGTGCCTCGTCGGCGAAGAGCCGCGGTAGGGGCACCAGTGTTTGAAGGTTCAATCAGGCAGCGCTACCGTCCTCCCGTACGCTTGAACATTCAAGGAGGGCGCCATGACCGCAGCCGCCGTGGAGCGCATGCCCGCGCTCTACCTCTCTCACGGCGCCCCGCCGCTCGCGGACGACCCGGTGTGGCCGGGGCAGCTCGCCGCCTGGGCGGCCGGTCTGCCGCGGCCTCGAGCGGTGCTGGTCATCTCCGCGCACTGGGAGGACGCCCCGCTGGCGATCGGCGCCACCACCACGGTGCCCCTGGTGTACGACTTCTGGGGTTTTCCGGAGCACTACTACGAGGTAACGTACCCGGCGCCGGGCGCGCCCGCGCTGGCCGAGGACGTGCGCAAGCTGCTGCGCCGGGCCGGCAACCCCGTGCAGGACGTACCGGACCGCGGCCTGGACCACGGTGCGTATGTGCCGCTGGTAGAGATGTTCCCCCGGGCGGACATCCCCGTACTGCAGGTCTCGATGCCGACACTGGATCCGGCCGGACTGCTGGAGATGGGCCGCCGGCTCGCGCCGCTGCGGGACGAGGGCGTGCTGATCGTCGGCAGTGGCTTCTTCACCCACAATCTCGCCGCCCTGCGCCATGCCGGCCCCCAGCCGCCGGCATGGTCGGCGGAATTCGACGACTGGGGGCAGCGAGCGCTGGACGCTCAGGATGTCGACGCGCTGCTGGACTTCGAGCACACCTCGCCGGCTGGTCGGCTGGCGCACCCACGAACCGAGCACTTCGCCCCACTGTTCGTTACGCTCGGCGCCGCCGAGTCCGATCTCGGCAGCCAGCGCAGCATCATCGACGGATTCTGGATGGGGCTCGCCAAGCGCTCCGTCCAGCTCGGCTGAACAGGAAGACACCTCACCTCATGCCCCAGCACAAACGACGCATCGCGATCGGCGTGGCCGTCCTGGCCGGCGCTGTGACCCTGGCCGCGTGCGGCTCCGACAGCAAGGAGGACACGGCCGCCACCGCGAGTGCCGCCGGCGGCGACAACAAGCCGGCCGCGTCGTCGGTGAACTGGCCAGCGCCCCCCGACGCCAGCGCGCGGGTGAAGGCGGCGGGGCTGCCGATGCTCGGGCAGGAGGGCCAGGTGCTGCACATCCACAGCCACCTGGACGTGTTCGTGGACGGCAAGGCGGTGACCGTACCCGCCGAGGTCGGCATCGACGTCCCCAAGCAGCAGATCAGCCCGCTGCACACGCACGACACCTCGGGCGTCGTGCACATCGAGTCGCCCGTGGAGGCCGAATTCACCCTCGGGCAGTTCATGACCGAGTGGAACGTGCCGATCGGCAACGACGTCCTCGGCACGTTCAAGACCGGCGGTGGCAAGGAACTGCACGTCTTTGTCAACGGCAAGGAGCAGACCGGCGACCCCGCCTCGATCAAGCTGGCCGCCCACGAGGAGATCGCCGTCGTCTACGGCGCACCGGCCGACAAGGTGCAGGTGCCCTCGGCGTACAACTGGCCGGAGGGCTTGTAGGAAGAACCGCCCGCGGGCTCGTTGCTGCGCGACATCCGGATCTTCGTACGGCCGTCGGTACGACGAAACGACAGATCCCCACTCTTCCGAGCGAACGGAAGCAGCGGGGACCTGTCATCGCTACGACGAGGAACGGTCGCACTGGTCGGCGGTCGTAGCGTCCTACGGTCAGTGGGCGATGACCGGGACCGCGAAGTCGTCGGCCGGCTGGTCGCCGTCGACGCGCTCCGGGCCGCTCTGGACGCCGGCGTTGACCAGGACGAAGGCCAGGACCGAGGAGAGCACCAGGATCGCCGTCGCCCAGTAGATGGCCACGGAGTAACCGTGCACCAGCGACCGGTCGACGAACAGCTCGTGCGTGAGGTCGCCCTTCGCGGCCAGGTGCGCGGACACCCAGGTCGCGGACGCGCTGGTGGCCAGGGTGTTCAGCAGAGCGGTGCCGATGGAGCCGCCGACCTGCTGGGAGGTGTTGACCATGGCGGAGGCGACACCGGCGTCCTCCGGCCGCACGCCGTGCGTGGCCAGGCTCATCGCCGGCATGAAGGCCGTACCCATGCCGAGGCCCATGAGGATCAGGCCCGGCAGCAGCACCGAGGCGTAGGACGAGTCGACCTTGATCTGCGCCAGGATGAGCATGCCGACCGAGGCGACCAGGAAGCCGGGAGCCATCAGCAGCCGCGGGCGGACCCGCAGCATCAGCCGGGTGCCGATCTGGGTGGAGCCGACGATCATGCCGCCGATCATGGGCAGGAAGGCGAAGCCCGACTTGATGGCCGAGTAGCCCAGCACCAGCTGCAGGTAGTAGGTCAGGAAGAGGAACAGGCCGAACATGCCGATGATGGCCAGACCCAGCGACAGGTAGACACCGCCGCGGTTGCGGTCGGTCACGACGCGCAGCGGCAGCAGCGGGGCGGCGACGCGGCTTTCGACGTAGACGAAGGCCGCAAGCAGCAGCACCGATGCCACGAACAGGCCGAGGGTGATGCCGGACGTCCAGCCGTCGCTGTCCGCGCGGGTGAAGCCGTAGACGAGGGCGACCAGACCGGCGCTGACCAGGATGACCCCGGGGATGTCCAGACGGTTGCGGTTGTGGCCCTGGGCCGGCTCGCGGATGACCGTGATGGCGCCGATGACGGCGACCGCGGCGAAGAGGATGTTCACGAAGAGCGCCCAGCGCCAGTTCAGGGCCTGGGTGAGGACTCCGCCGAGGATCAGCCCGACTGCGGCGCCGGCGCCGGCGATGGCACCGTAGATGCCGAAGGCCTTGGCGCGCTCCTTGGCGTCGGTGAAGGTCACCGCGAGCAGGGACAGTGCGGCGGGTGCCAGCAGAGCACCGAAGGCGCCCTGGAGGGCGCGGGCGCCGAGCAGCATCGGGGTGTTCACCGCGGCGCCGCCGATGGCGGAGGCGACGGCGAAGCCGAGCAGGCCGACGATGAAGGTGTTCCTGCGTCCCCACAGGTCCGACACCCGGCCGCCGAAGAGCAGTAGGCCGCCGAAGGCGAGGGTGTAGGCGGTGATGACCCACTGCTTGTTGCCGTCGGAGATCCCAAGGTCGGCCTGGGCGGACGGCAGTGCGATGTTCACGATGGTCGCGTCGAGTACGACCATCAGCTGGGCTATCGCGATGAATATCAGCGCTGTCCAGCGCTTCGGATCGGGCTGAGGTGTTTCAGGCATTGCTGGTCTCACTAATCGGTGCGGAGTGACAGGACGTGGGGACGTGTGTCAGCGAGGGGCCCGGCACCGTACTGCGGCGGTGGATCGGGGCCGGAGTCCTTACCGGTCTTCGGTTCGGCTCCGGCTCTGCTCAAGCGGGATGAGCGGCTGACTCGGGCTGTGCGGGCTCGCGGACGCGGCGAACCCGACTACGCTATAACCCGATTGAAGGGCATTGCGAACGGTTTATGACGGACGGAATTGCAGTTCCTCCAGGGTCGCGGCAGTCCCGACGAGCACCGAGCGCGCGGGCGCGCGGAGACCGTCGAGAAACAGTTGCAGGTGGCGACGGACGAAACGGTCGAAGCCCGCACAGCAGGTGCCCGGTAGTGGCCGGGTGAGCTGCGTCACGGCGGCCATCAGGTCACCGACGGCGATGTCGGTGCGCAACTGGCCGGCGCGCTGGGCGCGTTCGATGAGGGCGCGGATCGATCGTTGCATCTGTTCGACCTGGCTGACGACCGCGGGGTCCTGACGGTCGAAAACATCGGAGAGCAGCGGGCACAGGGCGCCGATCCGCTCATCCGCCGCTTCGAGGACGAAACGGCAGAGCGCGGCGAACGCGTCCGGCTCTACCAGGGCGTCCTCGGCGCGTTTCACTGTACGGGCCACCACTGACAACGTGACCTGACGGATCAGTTCGGCGCGGTCGGTGAAGTGCCGGTAGAGCGTGGCGTTGCCCACGCCCGCCCTGCGGGCCACCTCGTCGAGCGGGACGTCGGGGCCGAGTTCGACGATCGCCTCGCGGGCCGCGGCGATGATGCGTTCGCGGTTACGGGTGGCGTCGGCCCGCAGTCGCACGGCTCGTGGCGGCACGGTGGTCTGCAGGTCGAGCGGCACTGGCGGACTCCCCCCGGTCTGGTGAATGGCATGGGCCGGACATCGCGTGGAGATGGGAAGTCGATCTCCATCCCCACGTCAGCACACTAAACGGGGAGCAGTTCCCCGGATATTTCGGGGTGGCCGCGTGACCTGCGTCACGACCGGGCGGGGGGCGTAGCACCGTTGGGCGTGCCGCTAGGTTATTGAAGCTTCAAGAAGTGCACGTACCATGAACGCCATGACATGGCTGACCGAAGAGGAGCAGGCGACCTGGCGGGCGTTCGTGCACGCCACGACCCTGCTCGAAGATCACCTCGACCGTCAGCTGCAGCGGGACGCCGGTATCCCGCACATGTACTACGCGCTGCTGAGCACCCTGTCCGAGACGCCCGGCCGCAAGATGCGCATGACCGAGCTGGCCCAGCAGACCAAGATCACCCGGTCCCGGCTGTCGCATGCCGTCGCCCGCCTGGAGGGCAACGGCTGGGTACGCCGCGAAAACTGTCCTACCGACCGCCGCGGGCAGGTGTGCGTGCTGACCGACTCGGGCTACGCGGAGCTGGTGCGCACCGCGCCCGGACACGTCGCCGCGGTCCGTGCCGCGATCTTCGACCGGCTCACCGCCGAGCAGAACCTGCGGCTCGGCGAGATCTCGCGCATCCTCGCCGAGGGGTTGCACGAAGCGGACGGCGCGGACGTGCCCTGGCTGCGCTGAAGGTTGCGCGGCGCAGTCAATACCGGGTCCCGCACGTCACCTGCCGGGGTGAGTGTGCGGCATCGGGCCGAGGTCACGGCGTCGCCGGCCGTACGCGTCCGGAGCGCGCCAGCCACCGCCCGTCGTGCCGGCTCACCTCGATCGGACGACCGAAGCACTGCGTCATCCACTCTGCGGTGAGCACCTGCTCCGCCGGGCCGGAGCTCAGCACCCGGCCCTCCTTGAGCAGCAGCACGTGGCTGATCGCCGGTGACAGCTCCTCCAGGTGGTGGGTGACGGTGATGGTGGCCAGCCCCGCTCTGGACGTCGCGAGGCCGTGCATGGCGTCGACGAGGTCCTCGCGGGACGGCAGGTCCAGGGCGTTGAACGGTTCGTCGAGCAGCAGCAGCGACGGGTCGGCCATCAGCGCCCTGGCCACCAGGATGCGGGCGCACTGACCCCCGGAGCAGACGCCGTAGGCCCGCTCGCCGAGCTCCTTGATCTCCAGTTCGGCGAGCAGGGCGGCGGCCCGGTCGCGCACCTGGCTGTCGTACTTGCGCCACAGTGGCTGCACGGTGCCGGTGTGGCCGGTCAGGACCACGGTGTGCGCGGTGGCGTCGAGCGGCACCTTCTGCGCCGAGGAGACCAGGCCGATGTGCGCACGCAGTTCGCGCATGTCGACCCGGCCGAGGCGGTGGCCGAGGACGTCGACCGTGCCGGTGGTCGGGTGCATGAGGGCGCCGATCAGCCGCAGGACCGTGGTCTTGCCCGCGCCGTTCGCGCCGAGCAGCGCCCAGTGCTGGCCGGCGCGCACGGTCCAGTCGATGTCG
Organism: Streptomyces sp. NBC_01198; assembly: GCF_036010485.1. Taxonomy (NCBI): domain Bacteria; kingdom Bacillati; phylum Actinomycetota; class Actinomycetes; order Kitasatosporales; family Streptomycetaceae; genus Streptomyces; species Streptomyces sp. NBC_01198. Next base: position 5,017,874 of record NZ_CP108568.1, on the reverse strand, counting down.
TCGAGGATCGCCTGGCCGGTGGTGTGGCGACGCACGCTGACGCCGTCCAGTACGGCGACGGCGGAAGGCGCGGCACCTGCCGCGTTGGCTGTCATGGCCGAACGATAGCTGTACCTACCAACTTTATGCCGACCGTTCCCATGATGTGGATACGGCGCCGGCGCGGGTCACATGGCGCCCGGCGGCGCGTCGCCCCCTGGTGCGTTTCCGCCGACGCGCGGCGGGCCGGGCCGGAAGAGCAGGAAGGTGGCCACGGAGCCGAAGACGAAGAATCCGGCCGACCACCAGTACGCGACGGAATAGCTGTGCAGTTGCGCCTGTCCGACCGCGGCCGGCGTCGGGCGGCGGCCGGCCAGGTAGTTGGTGGCCGCGCTCGTGGCGAGGGTGTTCAGCAGTGAGGTGCCCACGGAGCCGCCGACCTGCTGGCTGGTGTTCACCATGGCGGACGCGACACCGGCGTCACGCGGCTTCACGCCAGCGGTGGCGAGATTCATCGAGGTGGCGAAGATCAGGCCCAGGGCGAGCCCCAGCAGGAGCAGCGGCGGCATGACGTGGCCCGCGTACGTGCTGTTGCGGTCCAGCGCCGTCAGCCAGGCCATGGCGCCGCCGGCGAGCAGCATGCCGGTGGGAACGATCGGTTTGGCGCCGAACGACGGCACCAGCACATTGGTCGTCGTCAAGGACGTGGCCACCAGCACCGCCACCATGGGCAGGAAGGCGAGACCGGTCGTGATCGGCGAGTACCCGAGCGTGCGCTGCAAGTAGTACGTCAGGAAGAGGAAGACACCAAACATCCCGGCACCGGACAGGAAGATCGCAATGTACGACGCCCCGCGGTCACGGTCGCCGACCACCCGCATCGGCAGCAATGGATGCGGGGCACGCCACTGCCACCGCACGAAAGCCGCCAGCAGGACCGCTCCGGCCAACAGGAAGCCCCAGGTACTGACGGCGCTCCACGCGTGCCGTTGGGCGTCGGAGAAGCCGTAGACGATGCAGAACAGGCCGCCGGAGACGAGGAGCGTGCCGGGGATGTCGAGGTGGGGGCGGTCGGCCGGGGCGCCGGGACGCAGCAGTCGCATGCCGCCGACGAAGGCGATGACGGCGATGATCAGGTTGACGTACAGGCACCAGCGCCAGTCCAGGTATTCGGTGAGGACGCCGCCGAGCAGCAGCCCCACTGCGGCGCCCGCGCCGGCAATGGCGCCGTAGATACCGAAGGCCTTCGCCCGTTCCTTGGAATCGGTGAAGGTGGTGGTCAGCAGCGACAGGGCGGCGGGGGCGAGCACCGCGCCGAAGGCGCCCTGCAGGGCGCGGGCCATCACCAGGATCTCGAAGTTCGGCGCCCCGCCGCCGATCGCCGAGGCCACCGCGAAACCGACCAGGCCGATCAGGAAGATCCGTTTCCGGCCGACGAGGTCGGCGAGCCGGCCGCCGAAGAGCAGCAGTGAACCGAAGGCCAGGGCGTAGGCGGTGATGACCCACTGGCGGTCGCCGTCGTTGAAGCCCAGGTCCCGCTGGGCGGAGGGCAGCGCGATGGTCACGATCGTGGCGTCAAGTACGACCATCAGCTGAGCGAGGCCGATCACGCACAGTATCCACCAGCGGCGGGCGGGGGGTTCGGAGAAGTCGTCCTGTCCGGAGGCTGCTGATGACTCGGAGGAGCTTCGGGCCATGGCGTGGGTCTCCTTTGCGCTGACGCGCATCTCCCCGGAATTGCCACGCTAGGTGCCGCTCAGCGGACCGCCACGCGGGACACCGCGGCCTTGCGGCCAGGGTGGGGATGCCGGGCAGGGAGGGACGGAATCCACCGCGACCGCCATCGGACGACCGTCCCTGGTGGCGATGACGGCCACGGAGTGTGGTGCTGCACCTGCACAACGATCACTACCGCGGGGTCGAAAGCACTAACGCACCCTCACCCGTTCGGCCTGACCCGGTGGGCGAACGGCGGTCGGCAGGTGTAGTCCCGCGGCCACTCGGGAGGGTGAGCGCCGCCGACACCCGTACGCAGCAGTTACGCGCGCGGCCGCGGCCGCGGGGCCGTTGGCTGGCGGGGAGGCAGTGGCCGCGCCCCGGCCCGGTGAGGGAGGACGCATATGGCGACGAGCGCGGACGGGCCGGCGGGAGACACCCCGCGACCGGCCGGCGAGCCGCTCGGCGCCGATGGACGCGATGAACTGCCTGCGCCGAGCAAAGATTTCTCGACGCGACCACGGTGGCGGATGGTTCTGTCCGCACTGCTGATCACACTGGCAGCCGTGCTCGCGCCGCTCAGCGCCATCGCTGTCTGGGTTGCCGACGAGATGGCGGACACCGACCGCTACGTGGCGACGGTGGCGCCGCTCGCCGGGAATCCCGACGTCCAGGACGCCGTGACCGACCGGGTGACCGACGCGGCCATGGCGAAGATCGACCTCGACTCCCTGCTGTCCAAGGTGGCTCCCGGCGACGAGCAGGACCTCAAAAAGGCCCTCGGCGGCCCGAGTGGGCCGATCACCGGGGCGATCAGGGACCTCGTGCGGCAGACGGTGGCGCGCTTCGTCGCGAGCGACGCCTTCGCCACGCTCTGGGACCAGCTGAACCGCCAGGCGCACGCGGCCTTCACCGGCGCGCTGACCGGTGACACCGACTCTCCGGTCAAGGTCAAGGGCGACGCCGTAGTCCTGGACCTCGCACCGGTCGTGGCGCAGGTCAAGCAGCGGCTGCTGGGACGCGGACTGGGCGTCGCGTCGCTCATCCCGGACGTGCGGACCGACTTCACCCTGGTGAAGTCCAGGGATGTGCAGCGGGTGAGAAACGGCTTCCGGATCCTGCAGGTGGCCGGGAACTGGCTGCCCGTCGTCACAGTGGCACTGGCGGTGGGCGGCGTGCTGCTCGCCGCGCACCGCCGGCGGGCGGTGGCCGCGGCAGGACTGGGCGTCGCCGCGGGATTGGCGGCGCTCGGGATCGGGCTGGCGATCTTCCGGTCCGTTTATCTCGATCATCTGGCCGGCAGCGGGAACGAGGCAGCCGCCGGAGCGATCTATGACCAGCTCGTACGTTTTCTGTGGGCGACCGTGCGGATGATCATCACTCTGGGAGTCGTGGTCGCGCTCGGGGCGTGGCTGAGCGGCGGCGGGCGCTGGGCAGGGCGCGTCACCGCCGCGTGGGTGAACGGGATCGCGGCGGTGCGGCAGTCGGTCGGGATCACGACGATCGGGCCGGTCGGGCCGTGGGTGCACCGCCACCGCCACCTGCTGCGGTGGACGGTTGTCGCCGGCGCGGCGCTCGCGCTGCTGCTGTGGCCCTACCCGACCGCGCGGGTCGTCATCTGGATCGCGGTGGTGGCGGTCGCCGTCCTGGCGGTCGTCGAATTCCTCGACGCCCGGCGTCAACCGGGCGCCGCAGGGGTGACTTCCGCGTAGCGGCGTCCCGCCGGCTCACTCCTTCGGGGCGAGGTCGGCGAGCTGCCGGTCGAACGGCGTGAACGTTTCCTCGGGCCTCGGGCGGGACGCCGGGCGTGCGGTGACCTGGGCGGCCAGTTCCGCCGCGGCACGGTCGATGCGCTGGGCGAGGGTGTCGTCGCCCGCTGCTCCCCAGTCCTCGGTCGCCGCATACACCGCCGTGGGCATCACGACCGCCCGCAGGTAGCTGAAGAGCGGCCGCATGGCGTGTTCCAGGACCAGGGAGTGGCGCGCGGTGCCGCCGGTCGCCGCGATCAGCACCGGAGTACCGGCCAGAGCATCTTTGTCGACAATGTCGAAGAACGACTTGAACAGGCCGCTGTACGACCCGGTGAAGACTGGGGTGACCGCGATCAGGCCGTCGGCGGCGGTGACCGCGTCGACGGCGTCGCGCAGCTGCGGGCCGGGGAAGCCGGTGACCATGTTCTGGGCGATCTCGTTGGCGATGTCGCGCAGCTCGACGACAAGCACCTCCACCTCCTCGCTACCGCCGGAATTGTCGACATCGCCGTCCGTGATGTGCTGCCGCGCCGCCGCGGTCAGCCGGTCGGCGAGCAGCCGGGTGGAGGAGGGTCGGCTGAGGCCGGCGGTGATCACGACGAGGCTCCTGGTCATGCGTCGACCTCCTGGGAGTCGCGGCGGGCGAGCAGCCCCTGGTGGGTGGGGCCTTCCGGTACGTTCGCCGGACGGCCCTTGGCGAATTCGCGGCGCAGGACGGGGACGACCTCCTCGCCGAGCAGGTCGAGCTGTTCGAGCACCGTGCGCAGCGGCAGTCCCGCGTGGTCCATCAGGAACAGCTGCCGCTGGTAGTCGCCGAAGGACTCGCGGAAGGCCAGCGTCTTGTCGATGACCTCCTGCGGCGACCCGACGGTCAGCGGCGTCTGGTCGGTGAAGTCCTCCAGGGACGGCCCGTGACCGTAGACCGGGGCGTTGTCGAAGTACGGCCGGAACTCGCGGACGGCGTCCTGCGAGTTCTTCCGCATGAACACCTGGCCCCCGAGCCCGACGATCGCCTGCTCGGGCGAGCCGTGGCCGTAGTACGCGTAGCGCTCGCGATACAAGCCGATGAGCTTCTTGAAGTGCTCCTTCGGCCAGAAGATGTTGTTGGCGAAGAAGCCGTCACCGTAGTACGCGGCCTGTTCGGCGATCTCCGGGCTGCGGATGGAGCCGTGCCACACGAAGGGCGGGACGGCGTCCAGCGGGCGCGGGGTGGAGGTGAAGGACTGCAGCGGTGTGCGGAACTTGCCGGCCCAGTCGACCGCGTCCTCGCGCCACAGCTTGTGCAGCAGGGCGTAGTTCTCCACGGCCAGCGGTATGCCCTGCCGGATGTCCTTGCCGAACCAGGGGTAGACCGGTCCGGTGTTGCCGCGGCCCATCATCAGGTCGACCCGGCCGTCGGCCAGGTGCTGGAGCATCGCGAAGTCCTCCGCGATCTTGACCGGGTCGTTGGTCGTGATGAGCGTGGTGGACGTCGAGAGGATCAGATGATCGGTCCGCGCGGCGATGTAGCCGAGCATGGTGGTCGGCGAGGAGGGGACGAAGGGCGGGTTGTGGTGCTCACCCGTCGCGAAGACGTCCAGCCCGACTTCTTCGGCCTTCTGCGCGATGGTGACCATCGCCTTGATCCGCTCGTGCTCGCTCGGCGTCCGTCCATTCGTCGGGTCCATGGTGACGTCACCGACTGTGAAGATTCCGAACTGCATCTCACCCACCGTCCAATTGGTTGACTCTTCAACCACTCGAACGAAGGGTACTCCCCAGCTATTCCCCGCCGCCGCTCAGCCGCCCGGACCCGCCTCCGCGGGCGGCCCGGAGGGCGCGGTGCCCGATCCGTGGAAGGCCACAGGGCCGACGTTCTGAGCCTGGACCACCCCGTGCTGGACGCCACCGCTGACGGTGTTGTTCACGATCGACGTCGCCTCGCGGGTCCGCACCGGCTCCAGCTCGGCGAGCAGCCGGCGCAGCTCCTCGGCGGCCGCCGGGTCCGCGCGGAGCGTACGGCGCAGCCGCGTACGCCACGCGGCCTCCACGTCGCCCGCCGCGAGGTCGTCGTCGGCGCCCCTGGCGGCGGCCAGCTCCTGGCGGGACTCCTCAAGCTCGGCGTCCACCGGGCCGGCCTCGCCGCCCCGGGCGAAGAACCGCGCGAGCCGGCCGCGCGCGTGGGCCCAGGCGTCCGAGGCCATCAGCCCGACCAGCGTCGTAGCCCCCGAGGTCGCCAGCGCCGCCAACTCCGCCTCCACCGTGCTCCCTTCCCGCCCGCGGCCGGGTCCGCCCGCGCGCCGTCCCACCGTAGGGCCGCCCGCGCGCGGCCGTGCCGCTCTTGCCTTCCCCCCGCAGAACACTGCGAACCCTCCCCGCACCCCGGCACCTCCACGCCGCTCGCCGCCCATCCGCTACCCTGTCCTTGGCCGCCGTCCGCGGCAGGCCAGGCCCCTTGCCAAGGCCGGACGACGCCTTTTTCCGAGCGCGCTCGTCCACGTCGTCCGCAAGCCCGGCCCCAGTAGCTCAGGGGATAGAGCACGGCTCTCCTAAAGCCGGTGTCGCAGGTTCGAATCCTGCCTGGGGCACAAACCGAAGTAGCTCTGACCAGCGGTTTCGTTGAGCGGTAGTGCGTAATGCGGCCCCGGACTCCTCGTCCGGGGCCTTCTGCGTGAGCGGTGCGTGAGCAGACGGGCTGCCGTCATGGGCCACACCGCGGAGCGCGGCACGAGCCGGGCCGCCGCCTCCGCGACGGCCAGGTCGGATTCCGGCAGCAGGCTCCGCTCGCGTCAAGCGCCGGCGATGTCCTGCCCGGGCGCCGGGAAGACGTGCGCCACCTGCGGCGATACGAGACCGCCCGCCGCTGCCCTCGCCCGCTGCTGCACGGTGACGGCGTGGACGACGAGGACTGCCGCGATGGCAGCGAGCAGGCCGAACACGCCGCTGACCACATCCGCGACCGCGTACGCGTGAGCGGAAACCGCTGCGACGTCAGTGTCGTAGTCCGCACGGTCCAGGAGGACGCCGTCGAGGATCGTTGGGAGTACGGCCACGCCCAGCGAGTTGCCCAGCCACAGCGCCCACCAGGAGTTCACCAGGACGGCCGTGACCAGGTTCCGGCTGTCGGGCAGGGCGCTGCCGCGGCGGATGTCGTGCGCGACCCGCAGGGGCATCCAGAGGGCAGCGACGGGTACGACCCAGCCGCCCACCGCCCACCCCTCGGCGACCTTCATCGCGCCTGGCGCGAAGGACTCGGCATTGAGCCGGCTGCGGCGGAACAACGCCACGAACGGGACGGCCACGGCCGCCAGCTGTGCGGGGGTCAACCAGGGCAGGACGTCGTGCCGGAGCCGGTCCACCCCGCGGATCTCCGCGGAGGTCACCGTCGAAGGACGGTGGATCATCGCGTCGGTCACCGACGCGATGTGCAGATTCATGACGACATTCGCGATGTCGCAGGCGAACGCGAGGCACAGCAGGGCCACGGTGACGGTGGCGAGCAGTCGGGCGTCGCGGTACGGCTTGGCAGGCAGGGTCGTTGACAAGGGATTCCTCGTCGGGCGTCACGGCGCCCGGTGCGGCCGTCGCAGCAACTTAGGGCCACGGCGGGCGCGCTGTCCAGGAGCCGGCTGTGAGCGACGCGTGAGCGGACGGACCGGCGGTGCCCGGCGCGCCGTACCCTGCATCCTGTCGCTCCGCTGAAGCCGGTGTCGCAGGTCGAAGCCTGCCTGGGGCACCCAACCTTCTTGTGTACGCCCGCCGGGCGGCGCCGAGCGCGCGCCGGCTGCGGCTCGCGGGGCGACCGTCGGACAGTGGAAGAGGTGTGGGACGCGTGGCTCGCAGGGCAGGCCGCCGGCCGCCGCCGTCACCGCTGCCGCAGCGCGCGGGGGTGGACGCCGTACGGCTGCGGCTGCCCGGGGACGGGGCGGCGCGCTGGGCGACGGTGCGGGAGCACCTGCTCGGGCGCTACGGTCCCGCTGTCGGTGCCGACCGGGTGGAGGCGATGCTCGCCGAGGGCAGGTTCGTGACGGCACACGGGCCGGTCGGGGCGGCGACGCCGTACGAGCCCGGCGGCTGGGTCTGGTTCCACCGCGACCGTGAGCCCGAGACCGAGGTGCCCTACGAGGTCCGCGTCGTGTACCGCGACGAGCGGATCGTCGTCGCCGACAAGCCGCACTTCCTCGCCACCACCCCCCGCGGCCGGCACATCGCGCAGACCGCGCTGACCCGGCTGCGGCAGGAGCTGGACCTGCCGCTGCTCTCCCCCGCCCATCGGCTGGACCGGCTCACCGCGGGCCTGGTCCTCTTCGTCGTACGCCCCGAGGACCGCGGCGCCTACCAGTCTCTCTTCCGCGACCGGCAGGTCCGCAAGGAGTACGAAGGCGTGGCCCGTCACGATCCGGCGGTGCGGCTGCCGCGGACCGTACGCAGCCGGATCGTCAAGGAGCGCGGGCGGATGGCGGCCGAGGAGCGGACCGACGGGCCGCCGAACGCCGAGAGCCGCGTCGAACTCCTCGGCCACCGCGACGGCCTCGGCCGCTACCTGCTGCTGCCCGCGACCGGGCGCACCCACCAGCTGCGGCTGCACATGAGCGGGCTGGGCCTGCCGCTGCTGCACGATCCGCTCTATCCGCGGCTGCTGCCGGAGGCCGCCGCGGAGGACTGGTCCCGGCCGCTGCAACTGCTGGCCCGGGCTCTGGAGTTCACCGACCCGCTGACCGGACGGGCGGTGCGCTTCGAGAGCCGCAGGCAGCTGGCCGAGTGGCCCGGCGGCGGCACCTGAGCCGCCGTCAGGCGGTCGGTGACACCGGATTGTCCGGCCGTGCCGCGTTCAGCACCGCGAAGAACGCACCTTCCGGGTCCCTGAGCAGCGCCAGCCTGCCGACGCCTGCCATGTCCGTGCCCGGCATCAGCACCGCACCGCCGCGCGCTGAGGCCTTGGCCACCGTCCCGTCCACGTCGGCCACCGCGAAGTACGGCTGCCAGTAGCTGGTGCCCTCGGGCAGCATGTCCGTGCCGAGCTGCATCAGCCCGGCGTGCGAGCCCTCCTGGCCGCCGCCGGCCCGGGAGGCCACCACATACGAGCCCGCGTCGCCGGGCAGCGGCATGTCCTCGTAGTCCCAGGCGAAGACGCTGCCGTAGAACTGCTTGGCCTTCGCCGAATCCGTCGTATAGAGCTCCACCCAGCACAGGGCGCCGGGGCCGACCCTGTCCAGCCCGCCGTTCGTCCCCGGCTCCCAGACCGCGAACTCGGCGCCGGCCGGGTCGGTGTAGCCGGCGAGGCGGCCCTGGTCGGCGACGGCCATCGGCGCGAAGCGGACGCTGCCGCCGGCCTGCTCGACGGCCTTGGTCGTCGTGTCGGCGTCGGGCGTGTGGAAGTAGACGGTCCAGGCGGGCTGGGCGTGCTCGTCCTGGAGCGGGCCGAGGGCGGCGACGGTCTCACCGTCCCGCTGGAACATCCCGTAGCCGCCCATCTCCGGTCCCGCCGACTGGAACTGCCAGCCGAACAGGTCGGCGTAGAAGGCGGCAGCAGCCGCGACGTCGCGGCTGCCCAGATCCACCCAGTTGGGCACGCCGGGCACATAGTCGTTGGTGAGCATGCTGGAACCTCCGTGGACCGAGTGATCGTGGGGTGATCGATCTGCCGGATTTGGACGCTGTGTCCTCCCTCACACTCAGCATGGCAGCAGGCACCGACAATCGGTGTTCCCACGCTCGGCCGGGGCGCGTTGGGCTGGTCAGAGGGGTGCACGGAGGCTGGCTGACCGTGGCGGGGCGGGTACGCGCGGTGGCCGGCCGATTCGGGGATTGTCAGTGCCCCCGTCTAGGGTGGTTCACATGTACGGGGGAAGTATCGATCAGGCGAACGCCGCTCTGCGCGCATATGTGCAGGAGCACGGCGACCGGCCGTGGACGGCCGAAGAGCTCGCGGAGCTGGCGCGGTTGCGTGCCCGCTGGACCGCTGCCGCTCGCGGCACCCGTGTCGGGATACGCCCGGTGTCCGGGCCGGTCATGGGTGCCGCGGTGGTGACGGCGGCGTAGCCTTCCGCGCGGCTGGCGCGGCCGGGTTCCGGCTGCCTTCCGGACTGCGTTCCCGCGCTGCGTTCTGGCGGTCCGTCAGCGGTCCGTCAGCGGTGTGTCAGACGGTCGCGCGGGCGGCCGCGTGCGGGGGGCGTACGGCGTCGCTGCCGGGGGCCGGTTCCGCGGTGTCGTCGCCCAGGGCGATGATCCGGTTCGCGGCGTCGACATGGACCACGGACGGCCGCAGGGCGCGGGCCTCCTTGTCATCGACCTGGGCGTAGCTGATCAGGATCACCAGATCGCCCGGGTGCACGAGGTGGGCCGCGGCGCCGTTGATCCCGATGACGCCGGAGCCGCGCTCGCCCTCGATGACGTAGGTCTCCAGGCGCGCGCCGTTGGTGATGTCGACGATGTGGACGAGCTCGCCCGGCAGCAGGTCGGCGGCGTCCATCAGGTCGGCGTCGATCGTGACGGACCCGACGTAGTGCAGATCCGCCTGGGTCACGGTGGCGCGGTGGATCTTCGACTTGAACATGGTGCGCAGCACGGTGCCGCCTCCTGGTGAATAGGTCGCGTCCCGCAGGGGGTACGCGCCGACCCGACCAGGGTAGAGGCCCGGATCCCGGTGCGGTGAGGGGTGGTGGGTGTAGTGCGCAATCTCTCAGGGCTCGCCCCCAGTGCGGGCGGTCCCGGGGATGGGCGTCGCGCGGTCCCGCTCAGCGGGGAGACGGTGTCAGGTGCGGGCCGGGAGCTGGTGGTAGAGGTCGGTCAGGGCCGCGTTCAGGCGGTGCAGGTGGGGTGGTGGTGCCGTGGTGGGCAGGCGGGGAGGCTCGGCGTCCGGGCGGTGGCCCAGACGGCGGCGGACCTGGCCGAGGTTGCCGGCGGTCAGGACGAGGTGGGCGCGGGCCGCCGCCAGGTCCGGCGGGGGTGTGGCGGCCAGCGCGCGGGCCTCGCGGACGCACTCCGCCAGCGTGTCCGCCCAGTCGGCGGCGTGCGGCGCCGCGCCCTCGGCGGCCCGGCGGCCGAGCAGGGCGCGGTGGGCCCGGGCGGAGGCCGCCGCGTCGCTGAGGTCGCGGGCCGCGCGGTCCAGGGCGCGGGCGAGCTTGCGCAGTGCGGCGGGTTCCGGGTGGGGCTGGCGCACCGCGGTGAGCAGGTCCTGCAGGATCTGCAGGGCGCGGGCCGCCCGGCCGCGCATGACCGTCTCCGTACGGAGTGGCAGCACGAAGTACGCGGCCAGGATCCCGCACGCCGAGCCGGCCAGGATGCCCTCGGGGCGTTGCAGGAGCAGGGCCGAGCCTTGCTCGCCGTTCAGCGAGTAGAGCACGGCCAGCAGGCTGGTCACGCAGAACGCCCACACCGCGTAGCTCACGTCGCGCAGCCATACGCCGACGAAGAGGTAGCAGAAGATCACCGCCACGGCCGCGGGCGGCACGCCCGCCACCAGATGGGCGAGCACCGTGCCGGTCACGGCGCCGCTGAAGGCGCCGGCCACCCGCAGTCCGCTGCGGTGGACGACGTCGCCGCGGGCGCGGGCGGCGCTGCACACGACGAAGGCCGTGATCACGGTCCACGTCCAGTGGTGGGGGAAGAGGAGGTGGCCGACGGCGAAAGCCGCGCCCATTGCGGCGGTCAACTGCACGCTGAGGCGGGTGTGCGGCTGCAGCCCCTTGCGAGCCGGGGGCCTGGCCGGTTCCGGCGCCGGGTGCTCCCGCGCTGGGACGGCCCGTACGGCGGCGGCCGCGGCCTCGACCTCGGCCAGGGCCCGGGTGAGGGCGCCGTCCGGCAGAACGGCGCCGGCAACGGGAGCGAAAGCGGGACCGGGACCAGCCCCAGGCCCCGGACCGGACGGGACGGCGTCACCCGCGGGCACGGGCCGTTGCTGCGGCACGGCGGCCGGCGTATGGGCCAGGACTTCCGCGTGGAGGACGGCCGCCGCCAGGTCCGCCAGGGCAGCGGAGGCGGCGACGGGGACGGCGGCGGCGTCGAGGCGGTCCTCGGCGGTCAGGGCCGCGCGGTGCAGGGCGAGGGCGGCGCGGGCGTGGCCCGGCGTGCCCGGCGCGAGGGCGCGCAGACGGCGGGCGGCCGGGATCAGGTCGCGGGCGGCCGCGGCGGCCTCGCGGGTGGGGCGGGCGGGCAGCACGGCCTGGGAGAGCAGGACGCAGACCACCGCGGTCGCCCCGGCCACGGCGCCCCACACCGGCCCGGTGGCCTTGGCGGCGCTCGGCGGTACGGGGACGACCATGACCGCGATGAGCGGGGTGAGGGCGAGCCGCCCCAGGCGTCGTACATGGCCGCCGAACCGCAGCAGATAGCGTGACGCGCCGACCGCGGCGACGTACATTGCCGCGCCCCACCAGGCGTGGTGCAGCATGAAACGCCCCACGTATCCGGCCAGCAGGCCGATCGCGGGGACGTACAGCAGAGCGGAGAGGCGATGCGCGAGGCTGGTCGCGTGCAGAGTGCGCGAGACCATGACGGCGACGACGGTCGCGATCACCACGATCCCGCCGGGCAGGTCCGCGGCCCTGCACATGGCCAGGGCGGCCAGCAGTGCGGCGAGCGCCGCCAGGATGGTGCGTGCGGCGGTCCGCAGCCGGACCCGCCCGGGGTCGAGCAGGCGCAGCCGGTCCGCCAAGGCCCGTCCCATCCGGTCACCATCCCCTACGCCTGGCGTACGACTGGACCGCCGGTCAGCCCGTCCCCAAGCCCGATCAGCAAGCCCCTCTGCCGAAGATAGTACGCCGAGCTTACGAAAATGGCCGCCATGTTTCCTCCCCCGCCACAAGACCCCGCAGCCGTGCTGCGCCGCGCGGTGAACCGGCTCAGCCGCCGGATGCGTGCCGAGCGGCAGCAGGACGGGCTGCCCAGCGGGCGGCTCGGCGTGCTCGCGCACCTCTACCGGTCGGGTCCGACCACGCCTGGCGCCATTGCCGCGGCCCTGCACGTGCAGCCGCAGTCGCTGACCAGGACGCTGGCCGCGCTGGCCGGGGACGGGATGGTGGGCAGGACCAGGGACGCGGCGGACGGGCGGCAGTACGTCGTCGAGCTGACCGAGCGCGGCTTCGCCGCCATGGCCCGCGACGTGCGCCACGGCGACGCCTGGCTGCGGGCGCGGATGGACGCCGAGCTGAACGAGACCGAGCGCGAGGTGCTGCGACTGGCCGCGGCCCTGCTGGACCGGCTGGCGGAGGACGAGTGACGGGTGGCGGGTCGTGAGCCGCGCCATACCCGCGGGGGGCGTTCGGGAAAATACCCCTAGGGGGTATAAGCTGAAGAGCGGAGCGACGGAACGAGCCGTCCTCGACCACCCGACGAGGAGCATGACCATGAGCGATGTCGTCTACTCGGTGTCCGGAATGAGCTGCGGCCACTGCGAGTCCGCGATCACCCGGGAGGTCACCGCGATCCCCGGCGTCACCTCGGTCAAGGCCGTCGCCTCGACCGGTCTGCTGACCATCGGCTCCGAACTGCCGGTGGACGAAGAGACGGTCAAGGCCGCGGTCGACGAGGCGGGCTACGCGCTCGTCGGGCGGGCCTGAGCGCACACGGCGAGGGGGGAGCGGCGAGGGGAGCGGAACCGGCGATGCACAGCGTGGACGTACGGCACGAGGACGGCGGCCTGCGGGCCGGCCAGTGGGTCGAACTGGAGATCGGCGGCATGACGTGCGCGTCCTGCGCTGCCAGGATCGAGAAGAAGCTCAACCGGATGGACGGCGTCACCGCCACCGTCAACTACGCGACCGAGAAGGCGAAGGTCGGCTATGACGACGGCGTCGTCGTCGGCGACCTGATCGCGACGGTCGAGGCCACCGGCTACACCGCCGCGCTCCCCCCGCCACCGATCGCCGACCGCACGTCCGGCCCTTCGGCCGTGCCCACCGCCGCCGACGCCGAACTGACGACGTTGCGGCAGCGGTTGACCACCGCGGTGGTACTGGCGGTCCCGGTGATCCTGCTGGCGATGGTGCCCGCCCTGCAGTTCGACAACTGGCAGTGGCTGTCGCTGACCCTCGCCGCGCCGGTCGTCGTCTACGCCGGCTGGCCCTTCCACCGCGCCGCCTGGACGAACCTGCGGCACGGCGCCGCGACCATGGACACCCTGGTCTCGGTGGGCACGCTGGCCGCCTTCGGCTGGTCGCTGTGGGCGCTGTTCTTCGGCGACGCCGGGACGACGGGCATGACCGACGCCTTCCGGCTGACCGTGTCCCGTGCGCAGGGCGGCAGCGAGATCTACCTGGAGGCGGCCGCCGGCGTCACCGCCTTCATCCTGGCCGGCCGCTACGTGGAGGCGCGCGCCAAGCGCCGGGCCGGCGCCGCGCTGCGGGCGCTGCTCGAACTCGGCGCCAAGGACGTGGCGGTGCTGCGGACCGGCGGTGAAGTGCGGATCCCGGTCGGCGATCTGGCGGTCGGTGACCGCTTCGTCGTCCGGCCGGGCGAGAAGGTCGCCACCGACGGGCTGGTGGTCGACGGCACGTCGGCCGTCGACGCGTCGATGCTCACCGGCGAGTCCGTACCGGTCGAGGTCGCTCCCGGCGACCGGGTCACCGGCGCCACCGTGAACGCCGGCGGGCGGCTGGTGGTGGAGGCCACCAGGGTCGGCGCCGACACCCAGCTGGCCCGCATCGCGCGGCTGGTGGCGGACGCGCAGAACGGCAAGGCGGCCGCCCAGCGGCTCGCCGACCGTATCTCCGGGGTCTTCGTGCCCGCCGTCCTCGTGCTCGCGCTGGGCACGCTGGCCGCCTGGCTGGCCCTCGGCGAGGGCGCGGAGGCGGCGTTCACCGCGGCCGTCGCCGTGCTGATCATCGCCTGCCCGTGCGCGCTCGGGCTCGCGACGCCCACCGCGCTCATGGTGGGCACCGGGCGCGGCGCCCAACTCGGCATCCTCATCAAGGGCCCCGAGGTCCTTGAATCGACCCGGGACGTCGACACCGTGGTGCTCGACAAGACCGGCACGGTCACCACCGGCGCGATGACGCTGACCTCGGTGCTGCTCGCGGACGGCGTCGAGGAGCGGGACGCGCTGCGGTTCGCGGGCGCCCTGGAGCACGCCTCGGAGCACCCGGTCGCACGGGCGGTCGCCGCCGGCGCCGCGGAACGCGTCGGGGCGCTGCCGGCCGCCGCCGACTTCACCAGCCTGCCGGGCCTCGGCGTCCAGGGTGTGGTGGACGGCCACGCGGTGCTCGTCGGGCGCGAGCGGTTGCTGCGCGAGCGCTCGCAGCCGCTGCCGCCGGAGCTGGTAGGCGCCAAGGCCGCCGCGGAGGCGGCCGGGTCCACGGTGGTGGCGGTCGGCTGGGACGGCAGCGCCAAGGCGTTGCTGGTCGTCGCCGACGCCGTCAAGCCGGACAGCGCCGAGGCCGTACGGCGGCTGCGCGCGCTCGGGTTGCGGCCGGTGCTGCTCACCGGGGACAACGCGGCCGTCGCCGCGGCGGTGGGCGCGGCGGTGGGCATCGCCGCGGAGGACGTCCACGCCGACGTCCTTCCCGAGGAGAAGGTCGCCGTCATCCGGCGGCTGCAGGCCGAGGGCCGCACGGTCGCGATGGTCGGCGACGGCGTCAACGACGCAGCCGCGCTGGCGCAGGCCGACCTCGGGCTCGCGATGGGCACGGGGACCGACGCGGCGATCGAGGCGGGTGATCTCACGCTCGTACGCGGGGATCTGCGCGTCGCGGCCGACGCGATCAGGCTGGCCAGGCGGACGCTCACGACGATCAGGTCGAATCTGTTCTGGGCCTTCGCCTACAACGTCCTGGCGCTGCCCCTGGCCGCGGCCGGGCTGCTCAATCCGATGATCGCGGGTGCCGCGATGGCTCTCTCGTCGGTCTTCGTCGTCGGCAACAGCCTGCGGCTGCGCGGGTTCGCGCCGCTCGCGGGCTGACCGGACCCCTTCCTGGACCAGCGGCCAGTTCCGCTGGGCGAACGCCGAGCCGCTGCCGGAGGTGCCCGCGGGGCCCGCGCGGGCCCCGCTCGCGGTCATCGGCGGCTGGGCCCAGCGCGCGGACGGCGCGGTGATCTGGGGGCTCCTCTCGGACCGCGGCGGAGGCGACTGGGGGTTCCCGGGGCCCCGTGCCCCTTCGAGCCGAGGCCGACCCGGGACCTTCTCCCGGTGGGTGGCTTGTCGCGCCGTTCCCCGCGCCCCTGGGGCCACTTGGCCTGGGCCCGGCACTTCGGGCTGAGCGTGCGGGGGCTGGTTGGGGGGCTCCCCGGGAGGGAGCCCCCAGGGGGTCAGAAGTGGGTGAGCTTGGAGGTGAAGGACGGGGATGCCAGGTCGGTGCTGAGGACCGCTGGGACGGAGACGCGGGCGGTGCCGCTGCCGATGGTGAGGGTGCCCACCACGGTGCCCGCCTTGGCGCTGTGGGGCAGGCCGCCGGCCCGCGGGGTGAGGGTGACGGTGGAGTGCAGGCCCGGCCAGCCCGCCGCGGTGAGGTCGGCGCCGGCGACGACCGGCGTCGAACCGCCGAGCCCGTCGTGCACCTCGCCCACGACCGCGCCCTTCGTGACGACCGTCGCGGACGTCAGTCCGCCCTGCACGGACGCGATGAGCTTCTGGCTGCGGTCGAGGGCCGTCTGCAGGCTGTCGTTGACGGTGGTGCCGCCGTGCTGCTGGAGGACGACGCCGAGGATCAACTGCTCCTTGCCGCCGGCCTTCTTGTTCGCCGCCCACATCAGGGCGCCGCCGGCCGGCGTGCTCGATCCGGTCTTGATGCCGACGACGCCGGGGTTCACCAGGTCGTTGTTGTTGTTGTAGATCTTGCCGACGCCGGGGACGGCGACGTTGGGGAGCGCGACGACCGAGCGGAAGACCTCGTTCTTCATCACCTCGCGGGCCAGCTTGAGCTGGTCGACGGCGGTGCTGACGGTGGTCTCCTCGAAGCCGCTGGCGCCGGTGTACGTGGTGTGGGTCATGCCCAGCGAGCCGGCCGCCGACGTCATCTTGGTGACGAATGCCTCCTGCGTGCCGGCGTCCCAGCGGGCGAGCAGCCGGGCGATGTTGTTGCCCGAAGGGACCAGCAGCAGTTGCAGCATCTGGCGCTCGGTGAACTTCTGGCCGGTCGTCACATGCGCGGTGGACTCCTCGGTGGACGAGGACTCGTTCGCCGCCTGCTTGTCGACGGTGATCTGCGGGCCGTTCTGCTTGCCGGTGAGCGGGTGGTCGCGCAGGACCACGTAGGCGGTCATCACCTTGGTGAGGCTGGCGATCGGCACCGGGTTCTGGGCGCCGTGCACGCCGAGCGAGCCGAGGCCCTCGACCTCGGCGACCGACTGCCCCTCGCCCGGCCACGGCATCACGCCGGGCAGCGGGGCGCCGGCGAAGGCGTACGAGGACGTGGTGGTCAGCTGGAGGCTGGTGGCGGGCAGCGGGCGTACGGCCTGGACGACGACGAAGATCACCGCGAGCAGGACGACCAGCGGGGTCCAGATCTTGAACCGCCGCGCCACGGTGCGCAGCGCGGTCTGCTTGGGGGGCGGGGTGTTGGTGAGCTGGGCGAGCAGCTTGAGCGGGGTGGCCCCGGTGCTGCCGGAGCCGGCCGGGAGCACCTGCGGCACCGGCATGGCCCGCGTGCCGTCGGGGCCGACGGCCTCGCCCCGTTCCGCGTCGGGTCCTGCGTCGGTGCCGGCCGGCGTCCCGGAGGCCGTGGAAGCCGCCCAGGCGGGCGTGGCGCCGGCCGCCGGGCGTCCGGTGCGTCCGACGGGCCGTTCGGCCGGGAGATCGGAGATCAGGGGCCGCAGCAGCGACTTGCGTACCGCCGCCCGGTGCACCCCGGTGTCCTCAAGTCCTGCGTCCGGCGCCTCCTGGGGGGTGTCCTCGGGGGCCTTCCCGGGCGCCTTCCCGGACCCGGCGGCGGATTCCGCTTCCGCTGCGGCCTCCGTAGCGGCCGGAGCCTGGGCGGGTGCGGCCTCCGTAGCGGCCGGAGCGTCCCCGGGTGCGTCCGCCGGAGCGGCCGGCGCCGCGTTCCCGGGCTCCTGCCCGGCCCCGGACGCCGGAGCGGAGACTTCACCCGCCCGGTCGCCCGCCGTACGGGCGCCCGCTTCGGCCACCGGAGTACGCCCCGGGGCGTCCTCGGGCGCGTCGGCGGCGGGGCCCTCCGGGGTGTCGTCCGGCGCGGATTCCTCCTCGGCGTCCGCCTCCTGAGTTGAGAGTTCACTCACCTCAGTCGCACCATCAGCCCCATCCACACCCTCGGCCCCAGCCACCGGATCACGATTCGGTTCCGTTTTCCGGGGCTCCGCCGCCGGGTCACCCGGGGTCGGCGGGGCGGCCGGCGTCGCCGCACCGGGGGTCCCGTCCACGACCGCGACGTCACCCGGCGTATCCTCGGCGGTACTTTCGGTGGATGCGACGGCGGTGCGCGAACGGGCGCCGGAGCCCGGCAGATCGACCGGTTCCGGGTCGTCCGGCCGGACGCCGCCCACAGGCGGGCCCTCGTGCCGGACGGGCGAGGCGTCCACCACAGCCGCCTCACGTGCCTCAACAGACGTCCGGAACACCACCAGTCTCGGATCCGCGGCCGGTGTGTCGGCCACCTCCCCCGACGTCCTGTGCTGCTGCTCCCTGCCGGGGGACTCGCCCGCCACGCAGACCTCCTCCACACATCGTTCGGGGCGCCCGATGACGCCCCTGCCCGTCCTGACCCTCATTCGCCATAGTCCCGCGACAGGACCGCAGCCCGTCAGCGACACCACCGCCGCCCCCGTAGACGAGAACGACATACCAGTCGGTTCCCGCCGATATGGAGAAGGCGCTCTCGACAGGCCGGTGTGAGAGGCGTCACCCTGTCATTCATCCACGCGGGGAGGCATGGATGGGCAAGAGCCGCAGAACAATTCCGGAAGAGCTGTTGCTGCTCGCCCTGGACCCGACGACCGGGACCACGGCGCAGCCGCAATCACTCGACCTCGGCCTCGCCGGAGCACAGCTCGTCGAGCTGGCTCTGGCCGGACGGATAGCCCCTGACGGGGATCGTATCGCCGTGGTGCATCCACGGCCGACCGGAGATCCGACTCTGGACTCCGCGCTGGAACTGCTGCGCCGTCGCGGCAGCCCGGTGCGGGCGGTCCACTGGATCGGCGGGCCCCGGCTGGGGCTGCGCCAGACGTATCTCGCGCACCTGGAGCGGTGCGGCATGGTGCATGCCGTCCCGGGTCAGATGTGCGGGGTGCTGCCGACCACTCGGTATCAGGCGACCGACAGCGCGGTCAGCCGGGAGATCAGGTCCCGGCTGGACAGTGCGATCCGCACCGGCGTACCGCCGGACCCGCGGACCGCGGCGCTCGCCGCACTCGCCCACTCCGTGGGGCTCGGCAAGCATCTGTACCCGGGCAACGAGGGCCGGTCGTCCCGATCGCGCCTGCGGGACCTGATCAGGTACGACCCGATGGGCGGGCTCGTCGCGCACGCCGTGATGGACGTGCAGAACGGCGTGGCCGCGCAGCCGAAGCGCCCACCCGCCCAGGCTCAGCGAGCGGTGGCACACGGCACGATGGTCAGGGCCGGCGCCCGCTGAGGTCCAGCGCGTCCGAGTACGTCCAGTACGTCGAGCACACGGCAGTATCCGAACAGCTGAACATCAGAACAGCATGATGCGAGCAGCACCCCCGTACGAACCGTGCCGGCGGTACCGGCACCAACGAGCAACGCGCACCACGTAACGCAACCCGCAACGACGCAGGGCGGGCTGCGGTGCCCGTCGGCAGGGACAGGGCATCGCGGAGTCAGGTCCGTCCGCAGTGAGATCCCCTCCGGGAGCCGCTGTGCCGCGCGGGGTGACGGGCGCCGGACCGATGTCCGGGGCCCGGCGCCCCGCGCGGCACGTTTTTCCGCCCCGGGCTCCGTTGCGCCGCAAACGGAGTCCCCAGCGGCGGCTCACGCGCCCCGTGCGCCCCGGCGTACGCACCGGGCAAGTTTGTTACGACCATTCGCCAGCGCGGTGATGACCGCTAGTGGCAGGCTGCTGACCATCAGTACGGATCATCGTGGAGGTGCAGTTCCTGTGGTCGCCAACGTCAACCCCACCGTCAGGCGCCGCCGTCTGGGGTCGGAGCTGCGCAAGCTCCGTGAGGAGAAGGGGATGACGGCCGAGGAGGTCGCGGCCCGGCTCCTGGTGTCCCAGTCGAAGATCAGCCGCCTGGAGAACGGGCGGCGCAGCATCAGCCAGCGCGATGTCCGTGACCTGTGCGGGGTGTACGGCGTCGAGGACGTCCGCATCGTCGAATCCCTGATGCAGATGGCCAAGGAGTCCCGCCAGCAGGGCTGGTGGCACGCCTTCGGCGACATCCCCTACAGCGTCTACATCGGTCTTGAGACCGAGGCGGCGAGCCTGCGGGTCTTCGAACCCCAGGTGGTGCCTGGCCTGTTGCAGACCCCGGGGTACGCGTCGGCGATGATCGCGGGCAATCTGCCGGAGGCGACGGCCGAGCAGGTCGACAAGCGGGTCAACGTGCGGATGCGCCGCCAGGAGCGGATCACCGATCCCGACGGGCCGCTGCGGATGTGGGCGGTGGTGGACGAGGCGGCGCTGTGCCGCAAGGTCGGCGACGCGCAGATCATGCGTGAACAGCTGGAGCACCTGGTGGAGTTGAGCCACCTGCCGCATGTCACCGTCCAGGTGCTGCCGTTCGAGGCGGGCGCGCACCCGGGCCTGAGCGGGCAGTTCGCGGTGCTGGAGTTCACCGACGCCACCGACGCGACGGTGGTCTACCTGGAGGGCGTCACCAGCGACCTGTATCTGGAGAAGGACACCGATGTGCAGGCGTACAGCGTGATGTACGAGCATCTGAGGGCGCAGGCGCTGAGCGCGGAGGCGACCCGGCAGTTCATCGGCGAGGCCGTCCAGCGCTTCGCCTGAGCCGGCCGCACCGGTTCCGGCGGGGCGGCAGACGGGGACGCCTCGGGTGAAGGCGGTCAAAATACTCTACCGCCCGGCCAACTGGCAAGCGTTGCAAGGAATATGCCACCTGGTGGGTGAAGGCCCCACCCGGTAGGTGATGTTGGCGAGTAGCGTCGAGCGCAGTCAGGCAGTGGTGTACACCACATCTCCATGCTCGATGCAATTGCGGAGTACACCCCGCCGCCGTCACCAGCACAGACCGGAGCAGAGATGGCAATCAAGCTGGGCAGCACCCCCGCGTGGCGGAAGTCCTCGCGGTCCACCGGAAACGGTGCCTGTGTAGAAGTGAAGTCCCCGGCCGTCGCAGCCGTGGTGGTCCGTGACTCCAAGGACCCGCAGGGTCCGGTCCTCACCTTTTCCCCCCAGGCGTGGTCGGCCTTCGTCACCGACGTCGACCACGGTACGTACGACCTGCGCTGATCCTCCGGCACCCGCCGGTACCGACCGCAGTACCAGCAGCACAACCGCACAGCACGACCGCAAAGGCCCTCTCGACCGGCCGCCGTCCTGGCCGAGGGGGCTCGCTGCTGTCCAGGGCCGGGGCACGTGCCCGCCCCCGTGCCCCGGCCCCGGGGCACGATCGTCGGCCGGATGCTGAAAAGTGTCTGGACAGTACATCGAATGTTCGTAGGCTGCCGCACATGACGACGACCGCCGCAGCCACGGCTCTGCCCGCACTCGCCGCCCGCGCGCGGGAGACCGGCGCCTCGCCGGTACGGGAGATCCTGGCGCTGACCGCCCGGCCCGAGGTGATCTCGTTCGCCGGCGGGCTGCCGGCCCCCGAACTCTTCGACGCCGACGGCATCGGGGCGGCGTACGACCGGGTGCTCGCCGAGCGGGCCGGCACGGTGCTGCAGTACTCGACCACCGAGGGCGATCCGGCACTGCGGGCCGCGGTGGCCGCCCGGCTGACCCGGCGGGGGCTGGCCACCGGCGCGGACGGCCTGCTGGTGACGGGCGGTTCGCAGCAGGGCCTGGCGCTGCTGGCGACCGTCCTGCTGGAGCCGGGCGATGTGGTGCTGGTGGAGAATCCGACGTATCTGGCCGCGCTTCAGTGCTTCGGCTTCGCGGGCGCCCGGGTGGTGCCGGTGCCGACCGACGACGACGGGGTGCTGCCGGACGCGCTGGAGGAACTGGTGCTGCGCGAGCGGCCGAAGCTGCTCTACCTGATCCCGGACTTCCAGAACCCGACCGGCCGCACGCTGCCCGCCGAGCGCCGCCGCGCGGTCGCCCGGGTGGCCGGGCGGCACGGGCTGTGGATCGCCGAGGACGACCCGTACGGCGAACTGCGCTTCGAGGGCGGCCAGCAGCCGTGGATCACCTCCTACGAGGACGCCGCCGACCGTACGGTGCTGCTGGGCAGTTTCTCCAAGGTGATGGCGCCCGGGATGCGGCTCGGCTGGCTGCGGGCGCCCGACGCGCTGCTGCGGCCCTGCGTGATCGCCAAGCAGGCGGCGGATCTGCACACCTCGACGGTGGATCAGGCCGCTGCCGCCCGCTACCTGGCGGACAACGACCTGGACGCGCATCTGGGCCGGGTGCGTACGGCCTATCGGGCCCGCCGCGACGCGCTGCTCGCGGGGCTGCCCACGGCGCTGCCGGCCGGCAGTACCTGGAACCGTCCGGAGGGCGGGATGTTCGTCTGGGTGCGGCTGCCGGCGGGCCAGGACGCCACCGCGCTGCTGCGTAACGCGATCGCGCATGATGTCGCCTACGTACCTGGCGCTCCCTTCTATGCCGCCGCGCCTGACCTGGCGTCGCTCCGGATGTCGTTCACGACGCACACGCCCGAGGAGATCACCGAGGGGCTGCGCCGCCTGGCACTGGCCTTCGGCTGACGGTCCGCCAGCGCCTTCTCCCGACCCCTTTCCGTGCCGTACGGGACCCGCTCCCGTACGGCGCTGCGTCGTGCCCGCCTGCGGGCAGGCGTCCTTGCGGGCAGGCGTCGTACGGTGCCGCGCCCAGCGAAGTGCCCGCTCATCGTGGGTTCGCGGTCCGGGTCATGACAATGCCAAAGGAAGTAAAGAGCGAGCAAAATCGTTCGGCTTTCTGATCTGAATTCAGACTCTTGAACGCCAGAACCCTTGACCGGCCTCCGAGCCGGCGGTTCAATCCCGGAAGTCCCCACTCCCGCACGGGGGCGACCCGCCCGGACGAACGCCACAGCGAAGTGCGTCCCGTTCACAAGGCGGATCCCCTGGAGGGGACAATGAACAGTCTCGACTGGACCGTGCTCATCGCCTACTTCGGCGTTATGGTCGCGATCGGCGTGTGGTCGCACAGACGCGTCGACACCGTCAGCGACTACTTCACCGCGGGTGGCAGGATGCCGTGGTGGCTGTCCGGCATCTCGCACCACATGTCGGGCTACAGCGCGGTGATGTTCACCGGTTACGCCGGCATCTCCTACCAGTACGGCATCACCTCGTACGTCACCTGGGCGCTGCCCATCGCCATCGGGATCGCCATCGGCGCCAAGCTCTTCGCGCCGCGGCTGAACCGGGTCCGCTCCCGGCTGCATGTCTCCTCGCCGCTCGAATACCTCAAGAACCGCTACAACCTGACCACCCAGCAGGCGCTGGCCTGGTCCGGCGTGCTGCTGAAGATCGTCGACGTCGGGGCCAAGTGGGCGGCCATCGCCACCCTGCTGTCGGTCTTCACCGGGGTGACCATCACCCAGGGCATCGTCATCACCGGCGCGATCACCGCGGTCTACTGCACGGTCGGCGGGCTGTGGGCCGACGCGCTCACCGAGTTGGGCCAGTTCGCCATCCAGCTGGTGGCCGGTCTGGCGATGCTGGTCGCCGCGCTGAACAAGATCGGCGGCGTCAGCGGCATCTGGAAGGTCTGGGACGAACCGGCCCTCCGGCACCACGGCCACCCCACCGCAGGCCCGTACACCACCGTCTTCCTGCTCGCCTACCTCTTCATCAAGACCTTCGAGTACAACGGCGGCATGTGGAACCAGGCCCAGCGGTACATGGCCACGGGTTCCGCCAAGGAGGCCACCCGCAGCGCCATGCTCTCCTCGGCGCTGTGGTTCGTCTGGCCGGTCCTGCTGTTCTTCCCGATGTGGATCTCCCCGCTGCTG
This sequence comes from Streptomyces sp. NBC_01198, assembly GCF_036010485.1. Classification (NCBI taxonomy): domain Bacteria; kingdom Bacillati; phylum Actinomycetota; class Actinomycetes; order Kitasatosporales; family Streptomycetaceae; genus Streptomyces; species Streptomyces sp. NBC_01198. The sequence goes on along the minus strand of NZ_CP108568.1, from coordinate 4,994,451 downwards.
GTGCACGCCAAGAAGCCCGACGGCTCGGACTCCTACGCGCTGCTCACCGAACAGCTGCTGCCGCACGGGCTGCTCGGCCTGGTCGTGGTCGGCTTCTTCTCCCACACCATGGCCATGTGCTCCTCCGACGCCAACGCCATCTCGGCCGTCGTCACCCGTGACATCGCGCCCGCCTTCTCGCGGCAGGCCCGCGAGTGGACCACCCGCGTCGGGCTCGTCGCGGCCCGCGTCACCACGCTGGCCTTCCTCGGCCTGTCCATGGCGGTGGCCACGCAGGTCAACTCGGCGACGTTCAAGGACATCATCACGGTGGTGATCAAGTGGGTCGCCGGGCTCATGGGCCCGATCGCGATCCCCTTCATGCTGGGCCTGCTGCCCCGCTTCCGCCGCTCGGGACCCACCGCGGCGCTCACCAGCTGGGCGCTGGGCCTCTTCGCCTTCTACCTGCTCAACTACCCGATCAACGACGCCGTGTCCGGCGGGGTCAACCTCGAGTACCAGATCTCGCTGCCGCTCGCGGTCTCGCTGGTGCTCTACGTCGTCGTCGGGTGGATCAAGCCGGAGGACACCCCGGAGCGGGACGCGCTGCTCGCGAAGATCAACTCCGACGACGGAGGGGCGGCGGCAGTGGCACTGCCCGAACCCTCGGAGGCCGGGGACGACGTCCTGCGGCCGACCGCGGCCACCGAGTAGTCCGGCCGGCGGGCGGCCGCCCCTGCCTGCGCGCCGTCCGCCCCGCTCGCCCAGCCCCCGCCGGGACCTTCCCCGGACCGCCCGCCGGCGGGGGCTGGGGCAACCGGGGTCACGCCGCCGGGTAGCGGTCGAGCCAGGCCGGGCTGGCGCCTGAGGGGCCGTGCAGCGCGGGCGCCTGCGTCATCTCCATGGCGAAGTCGTCCGCGAGCTGGAGAATCGTGGCCCGGCCTTCGAGCTCCGCGATCCAGGCCGGCGGCAGCGCCGTCTCCCCGTGCTGGACGCCCAGCAGATTCCCGCAGATCGACCCGGTGGAGTCGCTGTCGCCGGAGTGGTTCACGGCGAGCAGCAGCCCGTGCCGGACGTCCTCGGCGACCAGGGCGCAGTAGACGCCGATCGCCAGCGACTCCTCCGCCGTCCAGCCCTCCCCCAGCGCCTCGACGCGCTGCGGCGACGGCATCCCCTGCCGCACGGCGCCCAGCGCGCTCTGCAGCGCGTCGGTGGTCTCCTGGTGGCCGGGACGCGCGCCGAGCAGGGCCAGGGCGTGCTGGACGGAGCCGTCGAGCGCCTCGCCGCGGGCGAGCCCGTGGATGATGACGGCGAACGCGCCCGCGGCCAGCTGCCCGGTGGGGTGGCCGTGGGTCTGCGCCGCGCACTCCACCGCGAGCTGGAAGACCAGTTGCGGCTCCCAGCCGACCAGCAGACCGAACGGCGCGGAGCGCATCACCGTGCCGCACCCTTTGGAACCGGGGTTCTTCGGCTCCTCCAGCGTGCCCATCCGGTCGTCGGACAGCCCGCTCAGACAGGCGTTGCCCGGCGCCCTGCGCGCGTAGAGCCACTCCTCGCGGGCGAGCCAGCCGGCGTCCTTGCGCCGCTCGTCGGGCCCCCACTCGCTCTGGGTGGCCGCCCAGCGGCGATACGCGCGATGTATGTCGGTGGGCGGGTGCCAGGCGCCGGTGTCCCGGCGCACCTGCGCGCGTATCAGGCCCTCGACGGTGAACAGCGTCATCTGCGTGTCGTCGGTGACCGCGCCGCGCCGCCCGTAGGCGGTGACGAAGTCGGTGACCCCGTCGGGTCCGTGGTTGCCCTGGATGGCTTCGAAGGACTCGAATTCGATCCCCGCGCCGAGCGCGTCGCCGATCGCCCCGCCGAGCAGACAGCCACGGACGCGGCTGCGGAAGTCCTGCTGCTGCGCGCGTCCCCAGACAGCGGTCAAAGCGGTCCCCTTCGATCTTCCCCCGATCCGAACCCGTTCTGCGCCTGCACGATAGCCGACGTGGCCAGGAGCGGAAGGGGTGCACGGGGTAGGTGAGGGTTGTCCCGGAAGGAGCACGTCCGGGGAGATGGCGGGATATCTCCCCGGCGCGCGCTCCGGCGCTCAGCGCCGCCTCAGCGGGTGGCGAGAACGCCGATCCCGTTGGCGACCGGCCGCTCGACGCCGGCCGCCGGGTGGCTGCGCACGGTCACCGCGGCGGCGCCCGGGTCGCGGGCGACCAGCGTCGTGGAGCCGCCGCCGTCCAGGTTGACGGCGTTGTCGCAGCCCAGCTCCCGCATCACGGTGGCCAGTTCGGCGATGGTCAGGCCGGCGTTGGACTCGGCGCTGCCGTCCAGGGCCAGCAGCCGCAGCGTCCGGCCGTGGTCGCCGAAGCCGGCCGCGGTCCTGGTCGCGGCGACCTTGTCGTCGAGGCCCGCGAGCGGGGCGCCGGCCCGCAGCACAGGGAAGCCGCCGATCGCGAAGGCGTAGGGGACGCGGGTCGCCGAGGGCGCCAGGTGCTCGTCGACCCGTACGCGGTCGCCCGGCCGCAGCGTACGCAGGGTGTCGGCGCCGGCGTCCCGGCCGAGCAGGACGGTGGTGCCGCGCGGGACGTCGCCGGCACCGGGGGTGTCCGCCACCGAGACGACGCGGCCGGCACGGACGGCGACCTCGTAGGTGTCGGTGCTGCAGCCGGCCGCGCGCGAGGTGTCGCTGCCGCAGACGGCCCGGCCGCGCGAGGTCGCGCCCCAGTCCGCGGTGTACGCGCCGATGCCGCCGACCGGCAGCGCGTACTGGTTGAAGCCGCCCAGCGGGTACGTGCCCTGTGCCGTCCGCACCTGGCCGTGCAGGGTCAGCGTGTCCAGCCGCGCCCTGCGGTCGACGCCGACGCCCAGCACGTCCTGGGTCGTCTCGCCGGACGGCAGTCCGGGACCGAACCGCTGGGCGTTCGGCACGGCCGCCTTCAGCTGGCGGCCCGAGCCGATCTCCGGGCCGACGGAGGAGCCGGTGGGGGTGACGCCGGGGTGCTGGGTCTCGTCGATGTTGAAGAAGTCGCCGTTCACGGCGGCGACCGCGTGCCGGGTGTCGGCCAGTTGCGAGACCGCCGCACGGGCGGCCACCGCGCCCGGCGTCAACAGGTCGACTCGCACGTGCCGGTCACTCAGGTCCATGGTCAGCAGGTGGCCGTGGACGGTGCCTTGCACCGCCTGCACGGTGAAGTCCTGGTAGTCCACGCCGTGCGCCAGCCGCTCTTCCTGACCGTACGTCACCGGTCCCGCGGCCGCCTGCGCGCTGCCGGCGCCGCCGACCGTCCCGGCCACCACCGCCGCGAGCAGCGCTGCCGCGCACATGCCTGCCTGACGTCGCCTCATGTCCCCTCCGCCTCTCGGGTATTCATACGACCCGACTACATCACTCCCCCGGCGCCCGGACGCGAACACGGAACGACGCGGCCGTGAAGACTCGCCTGCGGCGCGCATTCATACGACCGCGCCGGCCGCTGGGCCGCGGAGACGGTGCGGGCCCCTCTTCTGGCGGCTGCCACCCGCAGTGGGCGCTTTGCTGCCGCGGTGATGCGGCTGGGCGCGCACTTCCCGCGCGCCCGTGCCCCGGGGCGCAGTTCCGCGTGGCCCGGGGTGCTCCCCGCAGAGGGGTTATTCGCCCAGCAGGGGGAGCAGTTCGGGGAGGTGGCCGTCGGAGCACAGGCCGGCGGCGACGCGCTCGGCGGGGACCTCGCCGTAGAGGGTGGTGCGCTGCCGGGAGGGGCGGCCCGCGGCATCGGCGATGGCGACCAGGTCGCGGATCGACCGGTAGGAGCCGTAGCTGGAGCCCGCCATACGGGAGATGGTCTCCTCCATCAGCGTGCCGCCGAGGTCGTTCGCCCCCGAGCGGAGCATGTCCGCCGCGCCGTCCGCGCCCAACTTCACCCAGCTGGTCTGGATGTTGGTGATGTGCGGGTGCAGCAGCAGCCGGGCCATCGCGGTCACGGCGCGGTTGTCGCGGGCGGTCGGGCCGGGGCGGGCGATGCCCGCGAGGTAGACGGGCGCGTTGGTGTGGATGAAGGGCAGCGTCACGAACTCGGTGAAACCGCCGGTGCGCTGCTGGATCTCGGCGAGCAGCCGCAGGTGGCCGAGCCAGTGGTGGGGCTGGTCCACATGGCCGTACATCATGGTGGACGAGGAGCGGATGCCCAGCTCGTGAGCGGTGCTGACCACCTCGACCCAGGTGGCGGTGGGCAGCTTGCCCTTGGTCAGGACCCAGCGCACCTCGTCGTCGAGGATCTCCGCCGCGGTGCCGGGGATCGAGTCCAGGCCCGCCTCCTTGGCGGCGATCAGCCAGTCGCGGATCGACATCCCGGTGCGGGTGGCGCCGTTGACGACCTCCATCGGCGAGAAGGCGTGCATGTGCATGCCGGGGACACGGGCCTTGACCGCCCGCGCGATGTCGAAGTACGCCGTGCCCGGCAGGTCCGGGTGGATACCCCCCTGCATGCACACCTCGGTCGCACCGACCTCCCACGCCTGCTCGACCCGGTCGGCGACCTGGTCCAGGGAGAGCGTGTACGCGTCGGCGTCGGTGCGGCGCTGCGCGAAGGCGCAGAAACGGCAGCCGGTGTAGCAGACGTTGGTGAAGTTGATGTTCCGCGTCACGATGTACGTGACCTCGTCGCCGACGACATCGCGCCGCAGGTCGTCCGCGATGCGGCACAGCGCGTCCAGCGCCGGGCCGTCGGCGTGCAGCAGCGCCAGCGCCTCGGCGTCGGTGAGCCTCGTCGGGTCGTCCGCCGCGGTGGACAGCGCCTTGCGGACGTCGGCGTCCACCCGGTCGGGCACCATGCCGGGCGCCGCCTGCTCGCGCAGCTCCTCCCAGTCGCCGTAGACGTCGTCGAAGTCGTCCCTGCGGTCGGACGTACGGCCCTCGGTGTCGATCGTGCGGTGCAGGTCCGTACGCCCGCCGGCCGCCGGGAAGGCCTCGTCGGGCTCCTGCCACGGCCGGCCCGTCACCACGGCGTCCTCGCGGGCGAGGCCCGTCTCGGGGTCGGCCAGCGCCCGGACGTGCGGGACCAGGCGCGGGTCGAGCCAGGGCTCGCCGCGCAGCACGAACTCCGGGTAGATGGTCAGCCGTTCCCGCAGCGCGAAGCCCGCGTCGGCGGTGCGGGCCGCCAGGTCGTCGATCTGCGGCCACGGGCGCTCGGGGTTGACGTGGTCCGGCGTCAGCGGCGAGACACCGCCCCAGTCGTCGATCCCGGCCTCGATGAAGCGGGCGTACTCGCCGTCCACCAGATTCGGCGGCGCCTGGATACGGGCCGAGGGGCCGAGCACCACCCTGGCCACCGCGATGGCCGCGGCCAACTCCTCCAGCTCCGCGTCGGGCATGCCGCGCATCGCGGTGTCCGGCTTGGCGCGGAAGTTCTGGACGATCACTTCCTGGACGCCGTGGTAGCGGCGGGCGGTGCGGCGGATCGCGAACAGCGCGTCGGCTCGCTCCTCGTAGGTCTCCCCGATGCCGATCAGGACGCCGGTGGTGAACGGCACGTTGGAGCGGCCGGCGTCCTCCAGGACCCGCAGCCGTACCGCGGGCTCCTTGTCCGGCGAACCGAAGTGCGGGCCGCCGCGCTCCGACCACAGCCGGGTCGCCGTCGTCTCCAGCATCATGCCCATGGACGGCGCCACCGGCTTGAGCCGCTGCAGATCCGTCCACGACAGCACCCCGGGGTTGAGGTGCGGCAGCAGCCCGGTCTCCTCCAGCACCCGGATCGACATCGCGCGCACATACGCGAGGGTGTCGTCGTAGCCGTGCGCGTCCAGCCACTCCCGCGCCTCGGGCCAGCGGTCCTCCGGGCGGTCCCCGAGCGTGAACAGCGCTTCTTTGCAGCCCATTTCGGCGCCGCGCCGGGCGATGTCCAGCACCTCGTCCGGCGAGAGGTACATGCCGTGGCCTTCCCGGCGCAATTTGCCGGGCACGGTCACGAAGGTGCAGTAGTGGCAGGTGTCCCTGCACAGCCGCGTCAGCGGTATGAAGACCTTCCGCGAATACGTGATGACGCCGGGCCGGCCGGCCGCCTCCAGCCCGGCGTCCCGCACCCGGGCCGCCGTCGCGGCCAGCCGCTCCAGGTCGCCGCCGCGCGCCTGCAACAGCACGGCGGCCTCCCCCGTGTCGAGGGCGACACCTTCCGCTGCGCGGTGCAGGGCGCGGCGCATGGCGTTCTCGGTGGGCAGCGGCGAGGTCATCCCCCGAGCATAGGTCGCCCCTGCGACATTCCACTGCCCGCGCCGCCCCGCGCCCCCTGTCACCAATCTCTCCCACCCGCGGGGAATACCCCCCGCTGCCCGTGGCCTTGCCCTTCCGACCCCACCGGCCGTCGCGCGACGACGGACCGCCACCGCCCCAGGGGCGCCCCCTGCCGCAGAGGGCAACCCACCACCGGCGCGGGGAACCGCGCGCGCAACCCACCACCGGCTGGTGGTCCGGGTTCGGCAGCAACTGCCCCTTTGGGGCGGTGACGACCCGCGCCACGGTGGTGGGCTGGTCGCGCAGTTCCCCGCGCCGGTGGTGGGCACCCCTGCGTAAGGGAGACCGACCGGGCACCGCGCCCGGCGGAAGGGCGCCCCCCGCGGAAGGGGCACCGTGAAGCCACCGCGGCCAGCGGGGTGGCTGGGGTTCGGGTGACGGTTCACCGTCGCACAGGGTGTGGTCACCCGCGCGTCACCCGCCGACGCGACCGTACGCCTTATGGACCGACGCGACGTACTCAAACTGTCCGCACTGGCAAGTGCCACCACCGTGCTTACGCTGGCCCCCGTGGACTTCGCCTCAGCCTCCGGCTCCTCGGCCGCCGGCGGCACCGGCGGCACCGGCTCCTCGTCAGGCCAGGACCTGACGAGGACTGTCACCGGCCATCTCCCCACCGGCGTCGCCGACTTCGTCTACCTGCCGGTCGAGGTGCCGCGCGGGATGCGGCAGATCGCCGTGTCGTACACCTACGACCGGCCGGCCGTGCCGGCCGGGACGCTGGGCAACGCGTGCGACATCGGCGTCTTCGACCAGCACGGCACCGGTCTCGGCGGGCGCGGCTTCCGCGGCTGGTCGGGCGGGGCGCGTACCGAGTTCGCGATCAGCGCGGAGGAGGCCACGCCGGGCTACCTGGCCGGGCCGGTCGACGCGGGCACCTGGTACGTCGTCCTCGGGCCGTACACGGTGGCGCCGCAGGGCCTGGACTACTCGGTGACGGTGACCCTCACGCCCGGCGAGCGGGGCCGCACCCCGAAGCCGGACTACCCGCCGGAGCAGATCGCCGGCCGCGGCCGCGGCTGGTACCGCGGTGACTGCCACCTGCACACCGTGCACTCCGACGGCAAGCGCACGCTGGAGCAGCTGGCCGCGCTGGCCCGGGCGGCGAAGCTGGACTTCATCAACTCCAGCGACCACAACACCAGCTCCGCGCACCCCTTCCTCGGCCCGCTGGCGGGCGACGACCTGCTGATCCTCACCGGCGAGGAGGTGACCACCCGCAACGGTCACTACCTGGCGATCGGCCTGGACGGCGGCGAGTTCGTGGACTGGCGCTACCGGGCGCGTGACGACGCCTTCGACTCCTTCGCCCGGCAGATCCGCCGGGCGGGCGGCATCGTGGTGCCGGCTCACCCGTACGGCACGAGCCTGGCCAGCCAGTGGAAGTTCGGCTACGACAACGTCGACGCCATCGAGGTCTGGAACGGTCCCTGGACCAGCGACGACGAGGCGTCCCTGCTGACCTGGGACAACCTGCTGACCGGCGCGGTCCGCCGCGGCGACGACCACTGGATCCCGGCGATGGGCAACTCCGACGCCCACCGGGACCCCGATGTCGTGGGCCTGCCGCAGACCGTCGTGCTCGCCGACGGCCTCAACCGCCGCGCCCTCCAGGCGGGTATCCGGGCCGGCCACTCCTGGATCGCCGAGAACGCCGGCGTCCAGCTCGCCTTCACCGCCTCGGGTCCGCGCGGCGAGCACGCGGGGATCGGCGACCGGCTGTCCGTCGCGTCCGACGCCGAGGTGACGGTGCGCCTGACCGTCTCCGGCGTCGCCGCCGACTCACTGCTGCGGCTGGTCTCCGACGAGGGCCAGGTCTTCGCGGCGCCGCTGCCCGCGTCGGGCACGGTCGACTGGCAGACCACGGCCTCGCTCGCCGCCTACGTCCGCGCCGAGGTCCGCCACCCGGCGCCCGCGGGCACCCCGGCCGGCGTCCCGGGCCCGGCCGCGGCGATCACCAACCCGATCTGGCTGGGCCGCAAGTAGCACCGGACGCCCGCGCCCCCCGACGGGGCGCGGGCGGCCACCGGCCTGCCATCGAAGGGCCGTCAGCCGAGACGCCCGGCGTCGGGCCAGGCCATACGGAACTTGGCCGGGGCGCCGTGCAGCCGTGCCGGGTCGCCGCCCGGGGCGCCGACGAGGGCGGTCTCCACATGGGCGGCGCCCATTGCCTGGTAGAAGGCCCGGGCGGCCGCGTTCTGTTCGAGCACCCACAGGTAAAGGGCGGGCGACGCCGCCCGGGCGGTGACCTGCTGGGCGGCGAGGGCGAGCAGCGCCCGGCCCACTCCCGTACGCTGCCGGGCCGCCGTGACGTGCAGGTTGTCCACCAGGCTGCCCCACTTCGCGTCGTCGTCCAGGACGACGTGGACGAAGCCGACCGCGCCGCCGTCGGCCTCCTCGGCGAGCAGCGTGGACGTGCCGGCGGGTGCGCCGAGGCGGCCCGACCAGACGGCCAGGCGGTCGGCGAGGACGTCGCCGTCGAGATAGGCGTCGGCGTACGCCCCGCGGTAGTGGCGCCGCCAGCTGTCCGCGTGCAGCCCGGCCACCGCCTCCGCGTCGCCGGGTCCCGCGGTACGGAACTGCGCTGTCATGCCGCTCCCTTGTGCTGTCTGTCCGACCCCGGACCGCAGTCAACAGCACTCCCGAAGCACTCGGCGAACGGATTACGCCCCTGACCGGCCACGGGTGGATAACCGAGGGGCGGAAGCCGCGGCCTGCGCCGTCAGCCCGTCACGCGCACCGGGAGCAGGATCCGCCAGACGGCCTCCGCCAGGCCGTGCACCGCCGCGATCCAGCCGACGTTCTCCTCGTCCGTGCCGAGCCTGACCGCCTGGGCGAGCTCGGTCAGGACCTCGGCGAGGTCGCCGTGGCACATCGCGGCTTCGAGCCGTCCGCCCGCCGGGCCGTCGTCGTGGTAGCAGTGGTACGCCGGGGCGCCGCGCAGGACGCCGACCGGGCGCCACTGCGTGGCCAGCCGCCACACCGGCTCGCCGCCGACACGGACGCCGTCCGCCTCGACGACCTGCGTCCGGTTGCGGTCGACGTCGAGCGCGTGCCAGCCGTCGGTGCCGGTGAGGATGAGGTCGGGGGCGCAGCGCTGCACCGCACGCGGCACGGGGTGGGTGGCGCCGGGCCCGGCCAGCACGAGCGGGACCGCGGCCATGCCGGCGTAGAGGCAGCCGAAGAAGGCGCCTGCCAGGTCGGGTCCCTCGGGGTAGACGAGCAGGACGCGGCTGCCGGGGCTCAGCAGCGTGCCGAGCCGGGCGGCGATCGCCCGGGCGCGGCGGTCCAGTTCGGCGAAGCTGCATCCGGCGGTGCCGGTTCCGGCGCCGGCCCGGCCCTCGAAGGGCAGCTCGGGCACCACGGTCGGGTGCCGTTCCGCCCGCCGGCGCAGCAGCGGTCCCGGCAGCCTGCCGCCGTCTCCCGCGACGGGCCGGGCGCCACCGCCACCACCGCCGCCCGGCCGCGATCTGCGCGGCTTGCTGTGTTTTCCGCCGCTCATGGCAGCGGTCTCCCGCGGCGCAGGGTGGTGCGCCGAATAAGCGGGACTCGGCGGCTGGGCGGCATGGAGCGGCCGTACGGACTCCCGCTGGGGCCGTCCCCACCAGCCGGACTGCCCGCCCAGGGCGCCGGTCCCGTCGAGCGCGCCGGTGCCGTCCAAGGTGTTTCGGGGGCGGGTACGGGGCTCGTACGCCCCTGCCGCATAGCCGCCGGTTCCGTCGCCGCCGGCCTCGTGGGCGCCCGGCGCACCGGGCTCATCGGGCGTACGGGGACCCCGTACCACCGTCGGATACGAACCTCCCACGCGATCCGCACATTTCGCACACATCGCGGCTCAGCTACCCGTCCTGTCGCGCAAAGCCCCACGGCACGATCCATCGCCAGACACCACAACCTCCGCGCACGCACTGACGGAACATCGAATTCGGCCCAACTTCCGCCGTTGGGCCGGTTAGGGACCCGCATGGGGTGACCCGGGGCCGCCCGACACGGCAAACTGACACGGACGGGGCCGAACCAACGGTTCCGCCGACGGGTGCCATGCGGACAACTGTTCCGTCCGGCGATGAATGATTGATATACGCGCGGAGAGCCGACCCGGCACTTGTCATGACCGGTGCGGCTTCGGTGCGGTTCAGGGGGCAGGAATGGGAAGCGGGACGGAACCGGGCGGCGGCCTGCGGTTCGCGGTCCTCGGGCCGGTGCGCGCATGGCGCGGCGACCAGCCGATCGCCACCGGCGCGCCGCAGCAGCGCGCCCTGCTGGCCGTACTGCTGCTGCGCGGCGGCCGGACGGCCACCGCGTCGGAGCTGCTGGACGCCCTGTGGGGTGAGACACCGCCCAACACCGCGCTGGCCGCCCTGCGGTCGTATGCCTTCCGGCTGCGCAAGGCGCTCGGCTCGGAAACCCTGGTCACCGACTCGGGCGGCTACGCGATCGCCATCCCCGTCGAGGCGCTGGACGCCACCCTGGTCGAGCAGCTGGCCGCCGAGGCGGAGAAGGTGCGCCAGGCCGATCCTGCGCAGGCCCGCGGACTCATGGTCAGCGCGCTGGACATGTGGAACGGCGAGCCGCTGGCCGGGCTGCCGGGGCCGTTCGCCGAGACCCAGCGGGGCCGGCTCGCCGAATGGCACCTCGGCCTGATCGAGGTGCGCCTCGAACTCGACCTGGAGATGGGCGCCCACGCCGAGGCCGTCTCCGAGCTGACCGCGATCACCGCCGAGCACCCGCTGCGCGAGCGGCTGCGCGGCCTGCTGATGCTCGCCCTCTACCGCAGCGGCCGGCAGGCCGAGGCCCTCGGCGTCTACGCCGACACCCGGCGGCTGCTGGCCGACGAGCTGGGCATCGACCCCTCCGCCGAGCTCAGCGACCTGCACCAGCGCATCCTGGAGGCGGACACCGCCCTCGCCCCTCCGCAGGGGGCCGCCGCGCCCGGCGCGCCGGAGATCCTGCGCCCCGCGCAACTGCCGGCCACCGTCTCCGACTTCACCGGCCGCACCGCCTTCGTCCGCGAGCTCGGCGAGCAGCTGGCCTACGCCTCTGAGGGCAGCGGCGTGATGGCGGTCTCCGCGGTCGCGGGCATCGGCGGCGTCGGCAAGACCACGCTCGCCGTGCAGGTCGCGCACGAGGCCCGCGAGGCCTTCCCCGACGGGCAGCTCTACGTCGACCTGCAGGGCACCGGGCCGCGGCCGGCCGAACCCGAGGCGGTCCTCGGCTCGTTCCTGCGCGCCCTGGGCCTGCCCGACGCCGCGATCCCCGAATCGCTGGCCGACCGCGCCGCGCTCTACCGCTCCACCCTCGACGGGCGCCGGGTCCTCGCACTGCTCGACAACGCCTACGACGCCGCCCAGATCCGGCAGTTGCTGCCCGGCACACCGGGCTGCGCCGCCCTGGTCACCAGCCGGGTGCGGATGGTGGACCTGGCGGGCGCGCACCTGGTGGACCTCGACGTGATGTCGCCCGAGGAGTCGCTGCTGCTCTTCACCCGGATCGTCGGCGAGGAGCGGGTCAACAGCGAACGGCAGGCCGCCCTGGACGTGGTCGCCGCCTGCGGCTTCCTGCCGCTCGCGATCCGTATCGCCGCCGCCCGCCTCGCCGCCCGCCGCACCTGGACGGTGTCGGTGCTGGCCAACAAGCTCGCCGACCACCGGCGGCGGCTGGACGAGCTGCGGGCCGGCGACCTCGCCGTCAAGGCCACGTTCGCCCTGGGCTACGGCCACCTGTCGCCGGCCCAGGCCCGCGCCTTCCGGCTGCTGTCGCTGCCCGAGGGCCCGGACATCTCGCTGGACGCCGCGGCCGCCGTGCTGGACCTGGACCGCTACCAGACCGAGGACCTGCTCGAAGCGCTGGTCGACATCAGCCTCATCGAGTCCGCCGCCCCGGCCCGCTACCGCTTCCACGACCTGCTGCGGCTCTACGCCCGCGAGCGCGCCGAGGCCGACGAGACCCCCGAGGACCGCTGCGCGGCGCTCTCCCGGCTGCTGGACTTCTCGCTGGCCTCCGCGGTGTCCGCGTACGCGCTGGAGAATCCCGGCGACCGCATCATGGACCACCTCGCGCCGACCAGCCATCCCGGGCTGTCCTTCGGCACCAGGGAGGAGTCCCTGAACTGGCTGTTCTCCGAGGCCCAGGGGCTGCTCGCGACCGTGCAGCAAGCCGCGGACAACGGCTGCGCGAGCTTCCTGCGGCGCGCGGTCGACGTGCTGCTCGCCGCCCAGGACCTGATGGAGTCCGGTGTCTACGCGCGGCAATACGAGCAGGCCACCCGCGCCCTGGTCGGCACCGCCAGGGCCTGCGGCGACACCCTGGTCGAGGGCCGCGGCCGGGTGTGGCTGGGGGAACTGCTGCGGCTCTCCGGCCGGTTCCAGGCGGCGGAGGAGGAGACCAAGCGCGCGCTGCTGCTCGGGCTGGCCGCCGGGGATCCGATGGCCTGCAGCTACGCGCCGAACCTGCGCGGCATCCTGGCCCTGCGGGACCTCCGCTTCGCCGAGGGCGCGGAGTGCCTGACCAGCGCCCTGGACGCCTTCAGGGCGGACGGCAACAAGCACGGCGAGGCCGCGGCACTGAGCAACCTGGCACGCGCGCAACTGGATCTGGGCGACGGCGACGCCGCCATCGCCGCCGCTGAGCGTGTGGTGGCCATCTACCGCGAGCTCGGCGCCGGGGTGCGGCTGGGCAACGGCCTCTACTCGATGGGCATCACCCTCACCGCCACCGGCTCCCACGACGACGCGCTGGGCTGCCTCACCGAGGCGCTGGAGATCTTCCGAGCCGCCCGCCAGCAGTTCTGGGAGGGCCTGACCCTCTACCGGCTGGCCCAGCTCCACCTCGCCGCCGGCCGTTACCGGCAGTCGGCCGCGCACGTCGAGCAGGCACTGGTGATCATGCGCGAGATCGGCGGCGACTGGCGCACGGCGAACGCGCTGACCGTACTGGGCCGCGCCCTCGACGCGATGGGGCAGGAAGTGCGCGCGCACGCCTGCTGGCACGACGCCCTGGCCGCCTACTCGGCGCTGGGCTCACCGGAGGCCGCTGAGGTGCGCCGACTCCTCGGCGACGCGTCCCCGTCGGCGCCTGACGCGTCCGCCGCGGTCTGACGGACGACCGACATTGACCCAACTGAGGCCGTTTATCAGTTGATTATCGGTGAGTGCCACGATTCCATCACTGCACGAGCTGCCCGCTCGGCGGTGCACGGGGGTCGCTGCCGGGCGGGCGTCACGACAGCGTCCCCAAGCCGGACACGCACACAGGAGAGCACCATGAGCGCACAGCAGCCGAAGGTCCCGAACGCCGGCGACGGCACCGTCGACCCGGACAACTTCCACGCCGAGGGCACGCCCGAGTCGCCCGTGGACGCGCCGGCCACCAAGCCCGGCACGGTGCAGCCGGACAACTTCCACGCCGAGGGCACCAAGCAGTAGGACGCCCGCGGTCTAGGTCCCACGGGGGGAACCGGGGGGACGGGGATCGGGGGAAACGGGGGGTGCCGCCCGGGAGGGGGGAGCGTCCGCGGATCAGGGGATCGCGGACGATCGCCCCGGGCGCACGCAGGAGACCGGCCGCAGCTGGGAGGGGACGCTGCGGCCGGTTTCCTGCGTTTCCTGCGTTTCCGGCTGCCCGCGGCGTCGCGCTTCGGCCGGGTCAGCGGCGGCGCGGGCACCGCCCGCGTGGCGGTTGCCGCGCTGCGGGCGTAGCCTCGGGGCCGAGGGGGCTGAGTACGCGAAAGAGGCGGCGCCGCCCGATGCTCCGCAACATCGCCGGCTCGCTGCTCGCGCTCATCGGAGCAGTGCTCGCCGACCGGAAGCCCTTCCGTGTCCGGTACGGCGGGCGCCACGGGCCCGGCCTCCGGCTGGACGACCTCGTCACCGAGGCCGGCGCCACGCCGGGAACCGCGGCCCTGCTCGGCTCCCTCGCCTCCACCCGCACCCGCCGTATCCACCCGCTTGCGACGACGGCTCCCGCTGCCGGGCTCGCGGCGGCCCTCCCGGCGGGCTTCGTTCCCCGACGGCCTTACGTGTGCCGGTCGGCCCGGGGGCTCATGCGCGGCGGGAGGAGGCTCCGGTGCCCTTCGTCGCGTCCAGCGCGTACACGCAGCGGTCCTTCGAGCACGCGTAGATGACGCCGTCCGCGCTGACCGGTGAGCCGGTGATCTCGCCGCCGGTCTCCAGCCGCCAGCGCAACTGCCCGCCCTGCGCGTCGACGGTGTAGAGGCAGTGGTCCTTCGACCCGAAGTGCACCCGGCCGTCGGCGACCGCGGGGGACCCGACGATCTCGCCCTGTGCCGCGAACCGCCACCGCGGGGTGCCGCTGACCGCGTCCAGCGTGTAGAGCGCACTGCCCGCGCCCAGATGGACCGCGCCGGCCGCCACCACGACCGGCTCCACGGACTGCCGCGGCTCGGTGGCGACCCGCCACCGCTCGCGTCCGCCGGCCGGGTCCAGGGCGTAGACCGTGCCGAGGTGGTCGGCGACGTAGATGCCGCCGCCGGAGGATCCGGGGCCCTGGACGTGCGCGGGCGGTGCGAACATCACCGCCGGGGCGTCGAAATGCCAGCGCTCGGCGCCGCTGCGGGCGTCGAGCGCGAGCACCCGGGTGCCCGCGGTCAGGTGGACGACGCCGTCCGCGACCACCGGCCTGGTGGGCACCGAACCGGCCGCGCCGGGCTCACCGACCGGATACGACCACATCTCGGACCCGGTCAGCGCGTCCACCGCGTGCAGCCGGCCGCCGCCCTGGTAGTAGACGGCCCGGCCGACGACGGTCGGGCCCGAGTCCGGCGACTCGAACTCCGTCTGTGCCCCGCCCCGCTCCCAGCGCAGCATCCCGCGGCCGGCGTCCCACGACTGGACCCCGCCGCCGCGGGTGCCGGTGACGACGGTGCCCGCGTCCGTCCGCACCGTGTAGACCCAGCCGTCTATCTGCGTACGCCACCGGTCGGCGCCGTCCGAGGCGTCCAGCGCGAACAGGCTCGGGCCGTCCGAGGCGTGGATGCGCCCGCCGGCCACCGCCATCGTCCAGGCGACGTCCCTGGTCTTGAACTCCCGCCGCCCGCTGGCCACATCCAGCGCGTGCACCTCGAAGGAGGTGACGTACAGCAGGCCGCCGGCCACCACCGGGGTGCCCCACACGTCGTTCGACATCCGGAACCGCCACGGCCGCCACTCCCCCGGCGGCACCGCGGCTCCTGCGCCCTGCGCGGGCACCGGGGCGGGGGCCGGGTCGCCCGCCCGGTGCGCGCCGGCTCTGCGACGGACCCATTCGGTGCCGGGCGCCGGACCGTTCGCCGCCTTGTGCCCGGCGGCGTCCGCGACGCGCAGCCCGGGGCCGATCGGCGCGGACCCGGCGAGCTGCACCGCCTCGCCCGCGCCGCGCCTGCCGTGGTTGTCGTCGCCGCCCGGCGCGTGCGCCGGAATCGGCGGCGGCTGCGCGGGGCGGGGTGGCAGCACCCGGTCTGCCTGCGGCGACCGCGGCGGCCGGCCCGCGGCGTGCGCACCGCGTCCGCCGTCCGCGGCGGCCGGCAGCCGGCCGCTGCGGCGCTGCTCTATCAGCGCCACCGCCCCGGGCGGCAGCCAGGCCGACGCCGTCCCGGTGTCGTCGCTGCCGGTCGAGAACAGATGCGGGGCCAGCTGGGCCTGCAGGTCGGCCGGGGTGGGCCGGCTCTCCGCCTCCATCCGCATGCAGGACTCGATCAGCGGGCGCAGCTCGTCGGGCAGCCCGTTGAGGTCCGGGCCCTCGCGCAGCAGCATGAACACGGTCTCCACCGGGTTCGCACCGTGGAAGGGCGAATGCCCGGTCGCGGCGAAGACCAGCGTCGAGCCGAGCGAGAAGATGTCGCTCGCGCCGCGCACGCTGCGGGAGTCGCGTGCCTGCTCGGGCGACATGTAGGCGGGGGTGCCGACGGCGACGTTGGTCATCGTCAGCCGGGTGTTGGACACCCCGGAGGCGATGCCGAAGTCGATGACCCGCGGACCGTCCTCCACCACCAGCACGTTGGACGGTTTCATGTCGCGGTGCACCAGGCCGGCGGCGTGGATCGACTGCAGCGCCTCGGCGATACCCGCGGCGAGCCAGCGCACCGCCTGCGCGGGCATCGGCCCCGCCTCGTTGACGATCTCCTCCAGCGACGGCGCGGGGACGTAGGCGGTGGCCAGCCAGGGCACGGCGGCCCGCGGATCGGCGTCCACCACGGCCGCGGTGTAGAAGCCGGAGACGGCGCGGGCGGCCTCCACCTCACGCGTGAAGCGGACCCGGAAGAGCTGGTCCTCGGCGAGCTCCGCGCGTACGGTCTTGATCGCCACCCGGCGGCCGGATGCCGAGCGGGCGAGATAGACCAGCCCCATGCCGCCGGCGCCGAGCCGTCCCAGCACCTCGAAAGGGCCGATCCGTCTCGGGTCGTGCTGCGTCAGCTGCTCCACCACTGCCCTGCCACCTCCCCGTACCCGCGTTGTTGCGGCCGTGCTCCGCGTCCGTACGCGCTGCCCTCCGCGGTCCGTTCCCCGCGCCCACGCCAGAGTACGGACCTGATTGTTCCTGGGATGGGCGTCGGTTGCGAACCCGGGGCCGTCTCGACACGCCCAGGGAGCGAACTCGTTATCATCCGCCATCCGTCGTGCGGGCAGGGACACAACGCGCCGGAAAGAGTCCAGCCTCCGTCAACTTCCGTCCAGGCGACTCACCTTGTGCGGCCCGGGTCGATGACCGTGAAGGCGGCGCCCTGATCGTCGGTGACGGCGGCGAGCCGGCCGAAGGGCGAGTCGGTGGGCTCGGCGGTCACCCGGCCGCCGAGCCTGCGCACCGTCGCCGCGGCCGAGTCGCAGTCGTCCACCCCGAAGTAGATGCGGAAGGCCGGGGGCTGCGCGTCCGGCCCGCCGGCGCCCAGCTTCATCCGCCCGGCGACCTGCCGCTCCGGGTCGGCGGCCGGCGCCCACACCTTGTAGTCGAAGTGCTCGCCGTCGCCTATCTGCTCGGCACGGTAGCCGAACACCGACTCGTAGAAGGGGTCGACGGCCGCCGTGTCCCTGGTGTGATTCTCCGTCCAGCAGAAGGCGCCCGACTGCTCGATGATCTCGAAACCCAGGTGCTCGCCCGCCTGCCACACGCCGAACATGGAGCCGCCGGGATCGACCGCGCCGACCATCACCCCGGCCTCCCCCGCCTTGTCGGGGCCGAAGACGACCTGCCCGCCCGCCGCACCGATCCGCGCTGCGGCCCCGGTCGCGTCGGACGAGGCGAAATAGATGCTCCACGCGGTGGGCATCGCCGGATCGGGCGTGGCCATCAGGGCCGCGGCCGCCTTCCCGTCGCGGAAGGCCAGCGTGTAGTGGCCGAACTCCTCGCCCTGATCCTCGAAGGTCCAGCCGAACAGCTCCCCGTAGAACCGCCGGCCGGCCGCAAGGTCGGGCAGAGCCGCGTCGGCCCAGCAGGGCACTCCCTCACTGAATGCGGACATGGTCCGGTCCCCCTTCTCGCGCGTGGCCGCTGCCTGATCGACAGCCGTTACGCCACCGTCACCAGTGATCTTCCCCACAGCCCCGGGGCCTAATTCGAACGTATGGTCAATTCTTGCGCGACCCGGTCCCCGCACACCACGAAAGTACGCAAAAGGTGCATATCAACCAGCATGGCAGCTGGAAAACAGGTTCCGGTTAGCCCCGGAAAACCCCCATTGACCTGCGACTTCCGTACCACCAGACTCCCCCTCCCCATTTGCACGCGGCCAAATCGCGCGGGGATCACCCGCCGGTAAACTGACGGCATGACAGGACAAGTTCGCACCGTCGACGGACGTGTCGCGGGTCGCCGAGGGCAGGCGACGCGGCAGAAGCTGCTCGACTGCCTGAGCGAGATGCTCAGCACGTCGCCGTACCGGGACGTCAAGGTGATCGACGTCGCACGGATGGCCGGCACCTCGCCCGCCACCTTCTACCAGTACTTCCCCGACGTCGAGGGCGCCGTCCTGGAGCTCGCCGACGAGATGGCGAAGGAGGGGGCGAGCCTGACCGGACTGGTCGCGGGCCGCTCCTGGGTCGGCAAGTCCGGCGCGCAGGCGGCCGACGAACTCGTCGACGGCTTCCTCTCCTTCTGGCGGAAGAACGACGCGATCCTTCGCGTCATCGATCTTGGCGCCTCGGAGGGGGATAAACGTTTCTCCAGAATCCGCACCAAGATCCTCACCCCCGTGACGGGCTCGCTCACCGAGTCCATCAAGGAGCTGCAGGGCAAGGGCCGCGTCGACAAGGACGTCAGCGCACCCGCCGTCGCCGGCTCTCTGGTGACGATGCTGTCCGGCGTCGCCGCCCACCAGAAGGGCTTCACCGGCACGGGCGTCAAGCAGGCCGACCTCAAGCCGAATCTGGCCCTGCTCGTGCACCTCGGCGTGACCGGCAAGAAGCCGCCGAAGTAAGCGGGGCCGCGCGCCCCGCGGTGCCCGGGTGCGGCGGCGCACCACTGCGTGGAGCCGGCGTGAGTCGGCTCAGCGCGTGCGGCGGCGAGCGGCGCGGCGGCGCGGCCAAGCGTGCCCCGCGTGCTCCACGGCAGCCCCGCCTGTGGCGCCGGGCCCCGTCGCTGAGGTTCTGCGGGCGACGACGGCCGCGCGTACGGCTCTATGACCGGCGCGGTCTGCCGCCGTCAGCCCGCGCGCGCCGTGCGGTCTGCCTGCGTCGAGCCGCGCGGCCGCCTCACACCCGCGCCAAGGGCATCCCGTCCACGGCACCCTCCCGGCAGCCGCGCGGGACGCGGGCCGCCGGCGCGGTTCGCGACGTCCCGCGCCGGACGGCGACACCCTCCCCGGCTTAGGCTTCGGCTTCGCGCGGGCAGCGCATCGAGGACGGCTCGGGCTCCCCCGTCCACCGTCCCGCCAACGAGCCCCCCGGCGACTGCGGTTGCCCGACCGCGGCATCCCCGCCCGTCGCGGTGCGGTGACCGGCCTGGCCGGCGACCTCACCGGCGACGGCTCCCCCGAGCGCGTCTGCCCTTCTTCCCCGAAGGCGATCCGCGTTCTCGCGCCTCGCCCCGCGTACCTGACGTGCCCTCCCCATCCTGGCGGCGGCCTCAGCTCCAGCGGCTACGCTCTCGACCGCACCCACTACGCCGCCACACCACGGGAGTTCCGCATGTCCGACGCCACCTCACTTCCCGCGGCAGCGGGCCCGGCCGCGACGCCGGACGCGATCGTGATCGGGGCGGGCCCGGGCGGCCTGGCCGCGGCGGCGGCGCTGCGGCAGCACGGCGTGCGCCCGCTGGTCCTGGAGCGCGCTGAACAGCTCGGCGCGTCCTGGCGCGGCCACTACGACCGGTTGCACCTGCACACCACCCGCAGGCTCTCCGCCCTGCCGGGGCTGCGGATACCCCGCGCGTACGGCCGCTGGGTCGGGCGGGACGACGTCGTGCGCTACCTGGAGCAGTACGCCGAACACCACAGCCTCGACATCACCACAGGCATCACCGTGGACCGGGTCGAGCGCGGCGACGCGGGCTGGGAACTGCCCGCCACCGGCGGCCGGGTGCTCGGCTCGCCTGTCGTCGTCGTGGCCACCGGGCACAACCATGCGCCGCACATCCCCGACTGGCCGGGCCGTGACACCTTCCCCGGCGAGCTGCTGCACGCGTCCGCCTACCGCAATGCCGCCCCTTACGCGGGCCGGGACGTGCTGGTCGTCGGAGCCGGCAACACGGGCGCCGAGATCGCCGTCGACCTGGTCGAGGGCGGTGCGGGCCGGGTACGGCTCGCGGTGCGCACCCCGCCGCACATCATGCGCCGGTCGACGGCGGGCTGGCCCGCGCAGGCGAGCGGCATCCTGGTACGCCGGCTGCCGCCGCGGATGGTGGACCGGATGGCGCCGTACATCGAGCGGATGAGCGTGCCCGACCTGTCCGCGTACGGCCTGCCCCGCCCGGAGAGCGGTCTGTACGCGCGGGTGCTCGACGGGGCGATCCCGGTGCAGGACGTCGGGCTGATCGACGCGGTGCGCTCCCGGCGCGTCGAACCCGTCGCGGCCGTCGAGCGGTTCGAGGACGGTCAGGTGCATCTGGCGGACGGCTCGCAGATCGGCCCCGAGGTCGTGATCGCCGCGACCGGCTACCGGCGCGGCCTGGAGGGTCTGGTCGGCCATCTCGGAGTGCTTGACGGCCGGGGGCGGCCCGTGGGGCACGGGCCGCGCACGCCGCCCGGCGCGCCGGGGCTGTTCTTCACCGGGTTCACCAACCCGATCAGCGGGATGTTCAGGGAGATGGCGATCGACGCCGGCCGGATCGCCAGGGCGGCAGCCCGTATCCACCGCTGACCTGCGGCGACACCCGGCTCGATCACTCGTGCGAGTGATCGTCGGCGAATGCGGAACCGGGGGCGGCCGGGGTTGCGTTCACACCATGACGGCCATCGCGGGAGGCGCGGCGACCGGCCGCCGGCGGATCACCAGGGACATCAGCGCGGCGACCGCGCACAAGGCACCGGAGGTGTACCAGACGACGTCGTACGAACCGAAGGCATCACGGGCCACACCGCCGAGAAAGGCGACGAGCGCGGCACCGATCTGGTGGGCTGCCAGCACCCACCCGAAGACGATCGCGCTGTCCTCGCCGTAGTGCTCGCGGCACAGGGTCACTGTCGGCGGCACCGTGGCCACCCAGTCGAGTCCGTAGAAGACGATGAACAGCACCATCGGCGGGTGGACGCTGTCGGCAAGCAGCATGGGGAGGAACATGAGGGAGAGTCCGCGCAGGCCGTAGTAGACGGCCAGCAGCCGGCGCGGCGACATGCGGTCGGTGAACCAACCGGAGGCCACCGTGCCCGCGATGTCGAAGACGCCGATGACGGCGAGCAGTGAGGCGGCGGCCGTCACGGGCATGCCGTGGTCGTGGGCAGCGGGCACGAAGTGCGTTTTGACGAGGCCGTTGGTGGAGGCCCCGCAGATCGCGAAGGAGCCCGCGAGCAGCCAGAAGGTTCCGGTGCGCGACGCTTCGCGGAGCGCCCGCAGCGCTCGGGTCGCGGCGCCGCGGGCGGGCGGCGGCTTGGGGACGAACTCCGTGGCGCCGTAGGGGGCCACGCCCACGTCGGCGGGGTGGTCGCGCAGCAGGAACCAGACGAAGGGGACCACGGCGACCGCGGCGGCGGCCACGATCGCGGCGGCCGGACGCCAGCCGTGGTTCTCGGTGATCCAGGACAGCAGCGGCAGGAACACCAACTGCCCTGCCGCGCCCGCCGCGGTGAGGACGCCGGTGACCAGGCCGCGGCGGGCGACGAACCACCGGTTGGTGACGGTGGCGGCGAAGGCGAGGGCCATGGACCCGCTGCCGAGGCCGACCAGGACGCCCCAGCACAGGATGAGTTGCCACACCTGCGTCATGGAGACGGTCAGCGCCGCGCCGAGCGCGATCGTCAACAGGGCGCAGAGGACCACCCGTCGGATGCCGAAGCGGTCCATCAGCGCTGCGGCGAAGGGGGCGGTGATCCCGTACAGCGCGAGGTTGATCGACACGGCCAGGCCGATCATGCCGCGCGACCAGCCGAATTCGGAGTGCAGCGGGTCGATCAGCAGACCAGGGAGGGAGGCGAATGCAGCAGAGCCGATCAGCGTCACGAAGGTGACGGCGGCGACGACCCAGGCGCGGTGCAGGCGCGGTCGGCGGCCGGGCGTCGCGGGAACACCGCCGATGGCGGGCGCGGGAACGTGAGATGTCTGCGTCACCCGATCAGTGTCCGGTGGCCGGTTGCGGGCGGCGAGTGGCCCGATGGCCATGATATGCAAGAATCGGGCCATGGCCCTCCCGCCGCTGCCACTGCCCCCGTTGTCACCGCCGCCGGCCGCGCCGCCCTCGCCCGTGCCAGGGCCCTCGCCGCGCTCGCGGCCGCCCGGGCCGGAGCCCGCACAGCCGTCGGCCGGGGTCTTCCTGCACCCCGAGCGGCACCACGTCGCGGTCTTCGCGCTGGACGGGGTGATCCCGTTCGAACTGGGGATCCCGCTGCGGATCTTCGGTTCCGCCCGGGCCACCGAGGACGGTGCGCCGCTGTACGAGATCGCGACGTGCAGCATCGAGCCGGGGATGGTGCGCACGGACGCCGACTTCCCGATCGTGGTGCGGCACGGCCTGGAGGCGCTGGCGCAGGCCGACACCGTCGTCGTGCCCGCCTCCCATGAGCTCGGGTCGGTCCACAGCGAGGGGGTGCTCACCGCACCGCTCAAGGCTGCCTTCGCGGCGATCCGGCCCGGGACGCGGGTGGTGTCGATCTGCACCGGCTCGTATCTGCTGGCCGCCGCGGGGCTGCTTGACGGCCGCCCGGCGACCACGCACTGGACCAGCGCCGATCACTTCCAGCGGCTCTTCCCGAAGGTGCGGGTCGACCCGGATGTGCTCTACGTGGACGACGGGGACCTGCTGACCTCGGCCGGGGTGGCCGCGGGCATCGACCTGTGCCTGCACATCGTGCGCCGGGACTGCGGTACGGCGGTGGCGAACTCGGTCTCCCGCCGGACCCTGGTGCCGCCGCACCGCGAGGGCGGGCAGGCGCAGTACATCCGCCGGCCGCTGCCCGAGCCGCAGCTGGCCAGCACGGAGCGGGCCCGGGCGTGGGCGCTGGACCGGCTCGACCAGCCGCTCACGCTGCGGCAGCTGGCCGAGCGGGAGTCGATGAGCGTGCGCACCTTCACCCGGCGTTTCCGGGAGGAGGTGGGGATGAGCGCGGGCCGCTGGCTGACCCAGCAGCGGGTCGAACTGGCCAGGCAGCTGCTGGAGTCGACCGATCTGAGCGTGGACCTGATCGCCAGGAGGGCCGGTTTCGGCACCGGTGCCTCGATGCGCCAGCACCTCCAGGTCACCCTCGGGGTGTCACCGACCGCCTACCGGCGCACCTTCCAGCTGTCCGGACCGGCCTGAGCGCGGTCCCGTGCGATCCGATCCGATCAGGACCGCACGGGACAGGTCGGTCAGCTCAGCGCGGCCGCGCGGTCGACCTCGCACCAGATCTGCTTGCCGGCGCCCTCGGGCTGCCAGCCCCAGCGGTCGGCGAGCCCGTCGACCAGTTCGAGTCCGCGTCCGCCGGTGTCGTCGCGGCGGGCGTGCCGGGGCGCGGGCGGGGTCTCGCTGGTGTCGGCGACCTCGACGCGTACCGGGGCGGCCGGGGCGGCGGGGAAGAGCATCCGCAGCACCGCGGGGCAGCCGGTGTGCACCACCGCGTTGGTGACCAGTTCCGAGATGAGCAGGATCAGCGTCTCGGCGACCGGCTCGTCGGCCCCTATCCCGGATCCGACCAGCCGGGACCTGGCCCAGCGGCGCGCACGTCCCACTTCCGCGGGATCCACGCCGACCTCCAGTTGCACCTGCAGCATCTGCACTGCTCACACCATCCGAACCGGCGGACACGAGGCCTCACGCCTGCCCGGGATCACCGTGCGTGATCCCGACCTCACACAGCATGATTGACCGACAGTCACCCCGACAAGCGCTTCCGTCATATTCCAGCGCAATGGACCACGGGTGCTGCATACTGTGCGGCGCATCAGGCGCGGTGCGAAACGCCCAGGCCTGCACACCCCCCGGGTGAACCGGGCGGTACTTCCTAGCGACCTTGAACGTACGCGCACCCGATGGAGCGTACCCGAGGCAGGCCCCGACTCCACCGCGTAACAAGTCACGCATCGGACACAACACCGTGCGGACGCTCCGTAATCGGACCGCGCCGGCAGGTCGCCGCAGCCGGTCAGGCGCTCAACGGCTGGGCGGCGTCGTCGGTGGCCGCGGCAAGGTCGGGGAAGACCTCGAACAGCCGGCGTACTCCGAGCGCGGCGAGCACCCGGTTGACGTGCGCGCCTTCGACGCCCGTCGCCCCCTCCTCGGGCAGCACGATCCGCAGCCGTCCGGCGCAGGACCGCATCAGCCGCCGGGCACCGATCAGCACGCCCACCCCGCTGGAGTCGCAGAAGCGCACATCGGCCAGGTCGAGCACCACGCTGCGCCGCCCCTCGGCGACCGCGTCGTGGACCTTCTGCCGTACCGCGGGCGACGAGATGAGGTCCATCTCGCCCGCGACCGTCACCACCGCCCAGCCGTCTTGCTCGGCCCGGGTCACCAGCACGGGACCGCACCTCGCCTCGCTGTCGGGTTCAGCTTCGTCATCACCTCGACCCTATGCCCGTTCACAGCCGTAACTCTGCAATCTTCCGGTCACACCCGGATAACAGACCGCCAGAACCGCTCACATGAGGGGCCAGGTTGGTGCAAAGGGACGCATGCCGTGGCGGACGACGGGTACGGTCGGATGCAGCGGCCAGCTGGCCGGTGAGGCGGCCGACGACGCGAGGAGGCGGCAGATGGCGACACCCGCACCGCCGCGCTGGGACCGCAAGATGCAGCAGCGGCTGGCTCGCGGCGAGGAGGCCGCGCTCGGCGAGCTGTACGACCGCTACGCCTCACTCGTGCACAATCTGGCCCACCGGGTGCTCGACGACGACGAGGCGGCCGACCTGATCACCCGCGAGGTCTTCGGCTACATCTGGGAGAATCCGGACGACTACGACCCCAAGCACTGCTCCCTGCGCTCCTGGATCGCCGCCCTCACCCAGAGCCAGGCGGTGCACCGGCTGCGGCAGTACGAGAGCCGCGGCTGCTCGACGCCGACCGAGGTCGAGGCCAGGGTCCGCGAGGCCAACACCGCCGCCCGTGCCGACTTCATCGTCACCTCGATGCCCGCGCCGCTGCGCGACGCGCTCGAACTCGCCTACCACGAGCGCCTCGACTACCGCGCCGCCGCCACCGGCCTCGGGGTGAGCGCGGACGAGTCGCGGCGCCGGCTGCGGCTCGGCCTGCAACTGCTGTCCACGGCGATGGAGCCGGCGGACGGCCAGGACCTGCACCCGCTGGAGCGGCGCGAGCCGTACGACGCGCGCAGCCAGAGCCCCCGGGGCCGGCCGTGAGCGGCCCGGCGTACAGCAACGGGAACGGCTCGCCCGGCGACGGCGAGGGCTTCGCGCGGGTGCCGAGCCAGCGTGACCAGCCTGGCAGTCCGCGCCCCGCCCCCGAACCGGGCCCACGGCCTGGTCCTGCCGTGCCGCCGCCGCCCGTGTCGGAGGCACCGGTGCCCGAGCCGGATCCCGGCTACCGGCTGCCGCTGTACGACCACGGCACGTTGAAGTCGCTGCTCGGCGCCTGGGCGCTGGCGGTCTGCTCGCGCGACGAGGCGCTGGCCGTCGAGGTCCACCTCACCGACTGCGCCGCCTGCGCCGACGAGGCGCTGCGGCTGCGCGACGCGGTGCGGCTGCTGCACCGGGAGGACAGCCTCGACCTCGATCCGCTGCTGCGGGCCCGGGTGCTCGAAGGGTGCCTTGGCCGCCGCCCGGCGCGCATCCCGGTGCCGGAGTGGGCCGGGCCGTACGACGCCGAGGCCGCCCGGCTCGACGCGCTGCTGCGCGACCTCGGCGACAGCTACTGGCAGGAACCGGTCGAACTGCGCTGGTACGACGGCGCCCCGGTGACGCGGAAGGTCACCGTCGGCCAGGTCATCGCCCATCTCACCACGGTGGACGGCCTGGTGGGCGCGGCCCTCGACCTGCCGGACGCGGACCGCAGGGGAGGACCGGAGCTGCCGCTGGACCCCGGAGGGCGCACCGAGGCGCTGTGGACGGCGCAGCACGCGGACCCCGCCAAGGGCGCCGAACTGCGCGAGGCCTGGCGCGGGCAGAGCCACGCCCTGCTGCGTACGGTCTCCTTCGCCGGTGGCGGCGCCGCCGGACTCGGCGTCGACTACGGGTCGTTCGCGCTGCCGCTGCGGGACGCCTTCGTGGACCGGGCGTTCGAGTGCTGGATCCACGCGTGGGACATCGCCGAGGCCGTGGCGTATCCCTACGACCCGCCGGCGCCGCGCAATCTGAACAAGATGATCGACCTGGCGGCCAGGATGCTGCCCGCCGCGCTCGCCGGCCGGCGCAGGGACGGGCTCGCGGACTCGGTCGGCCGGCTCGCCGACGCGGGGGCGCCGGGGCGCTCGCTGCTGCTGGAGATCGAGGGCGCGGGCGGCGGCAAGTGGTATCTGCCGCTCGACTCGCCGGGCGCGGTCGCCTCGCAGGACCACACGGTCGCCCATGTGGCACTGGACGGTGTGGAGTTCTGCCAGCTCGCGGCGGGCCATCTGGAGCCGGAGCGGATCGCGGTCGGGCAGTACGGCGACCGTGACGTCATCCGGGACGTGCTCTACGCGACGGCGTCGCTGTCCCGGCTCTGACCTGCCCGCGGCTCAGGCGAAGACGACCGTACGGCGTCCGTTGAGCAGCACCCGGTGCTCGCTGTGCCACTTCACCGCGCGGGCCAGTGCCTGGCACTCCACGTCGCGCCCGATGGCCACCAGGTGCTCGGGGGTGACCTCGTGGCCGACCCGCTCGACCTCCTGCTCGATGATCGGGCCCTCGTCGAGGTCGGCCGTCACGTAGTGCGCGGTCGCCCCGATCAGCTTCACACCCCGGTCGTGCGCCTGGTGGTAGGGCTTGGCGCCCTTGAAGCTCGGCAGGAAGGAGTGGTGGATGTTGATGATCCGGCCGGAGAGCTCCCGGCACAGGGTGTCGGACAGCACCTGCATGTAGCGGGCGAGCACCACCAGGTCCACCCCCTCGGCGCGCACCAGGCCGAGCAGCCGCGCCTCGGCCTCGTCCTTGGTGTCGCGGGTGACCGGGATGTGGTGGAAGGGCACGCCGTAGGAGCCGACCAGTTCGCGGAAGTCGGTGTGGTTGGACACCACCGCGGCGATCTCCACCGGCAGCGCGCCGATGCTGGTGCGGAACAGCAGGTCGTTGAGGCAGTGGCCGAACTTGCTGACCATGAGGACGATGCGCATGCGCTCGGCGGACGGGTGGATCCGCCAGTCCATGTGGTAGGCGTCGGCGATCGCCGCGAAGCTGGCGCGCAGCTTGTCCACGTCGACCGGCGGCTCGGCGGCGAAGTGCACCCGCATGAAGAACAGCCCGGTGTCGCGGTCGCCGAACTGCTGGCTGTCCACGATGTTGCAGCCGGTCATGAAGAGGTAACTCGACACCGCGTGCACGATGCCCTGCTTGTCGGGGCAGGACAGGGTGAGGACGTACTGCGGCTCGACGGGCGGCTGCGAGGGCTGTTCGTTCACCCTGTCAGCCTCGCACACACGGCCGGGTCCGTGCCGGGCTGTCCGTCACGCGGAACGCGTGTAGATCGCCAGCACCTCGAGCGAGCGCGGCGGGCTGTCCGGGTCCTCGCCGTCCGCGCCGGCCATCAGGACGTGCGCCTCGCGCGCGGCGAGGACCGCGTCCGGCCAGCCGGGGTGTTCCAGATACGCGGAGGCGGGCGCGTCGGCCCCCACCTGGTGCAGGATCTTCAGCACCCGCAGCACCGCGACGTCGACCAGCGCCGCCTCCTGCGAGTCGCGGAATATGGTGCCGACGTACTTGTCGGCGGACCAGTTGTCGAGCCAGGTGTCCTCGACGAGGCGGTAGACGGCGTCGGTGACGTCCCCGTAGCCCGCGCGTCCGGTCTGCCAGACCTCGCGCTGGAAGACCGGGTCACTGATCATGTGCAGCGCGGAGCGCACATTGCTGCGCCAGCGCCACCACGGCATGTCGTTGAGGGGCATGCCTCCCATCGTGGGGGAGACACGGCCGCGACGGGAAGACTTCTCCGAACCTTGCACGACGGGCAATCGTACGCAGTCGAACGCCGGCACCCGTAATTCACCTGAAAGTGACCGTGCGTTCCGGTGGGGACACCCTCACGTTGGGCGCGGACCGGAATCTTCCGTATCTATGACTGAACGGCGCAGGTACAGGGCTCGCCAGGTTGCCGTCCCACTGCTGGCCGCAGGTGCGCTGCTCAGCGGGTGCGGTGTGGTCCCGGGGGGATCGGGGGGCTCCGCCGGTCCCATCGTGGTGATGACCTGGGCACCCGAGGACACCGGGTCGACCAACATGCCGGGAATGCTCGCCATGGCGCAGGCCTTCGAGCACTACGTCAACGACACCGGCGGGCTGAACGGCCGCAAGCTCAAGGTGCTGACCTGCAACGAGCGCAACGACTCCGTGGCGGTCTCGAAGTGCGCCCAGCAGGCCGCCGACGCGCACGCGGTGGCCGTCGTGGGCTCGTACAGCCAGCAGGGCCGCGCCTTCACCACCGCCCTCGAAGCGGACGACATCGCCTACGTCGGCGGCTACGGCATCACGCAGGACGAGTTCCAGAGCCCGCTGTCGTACCCGGTCAACGGCGGGCTGCCCGCGCTGCTCGCAGGCAGCGGCGAGCAGTTGTCGAGCGTGTGCAAGAAGGTGGCATTGGTGCGTCCCGACACCATCACCGGCGACCAGTTCCCGATCTTCCTCGACCAGGGCCTCAAGTCGGCCGGTCGCGGCGCGGCCCGCGACCTGCCCAGCCAGGACGACGCCACGGACTACACCGACGTGGCGCAGCGGGCGGTCGGCGACAACAAGACCAGCACCTGCGTGTCTGCGGTGCTCGGCGACCACACCAGCACCTTCTTCGACTCGCTGCGCCGGCTCGGCAACAAGCCGCCGAAGGTCAGGCTGTCCTCGGTGATCGGCAGCGTCCAGCAGTCCCTGGTGGACGCCACCGGAGGCCCGGACAGCCCGCTGGAGAACGCCGTCGTCACCGACTGGTACCCGCCGGCTTCCGACCCCAAGTGGAACGAGATGAAGTCGGTCATCACGAAGTACGCCTTCTCCGACGACCGTATCGACGTCGCCGACCCCGGGGTGCAGACCACCTGGATCGCCTACACGGTCTTCGCCAAGGTCATCAGGGCGATGGACCAGGGCACGGCGATCACCGCGGGCTCCGTGCAGAAGGCGCTCGACAACACCACGGGGCTGTCCACCGGCGGCCTCACTCCCGACCTCGGCTGGACCGACACCGAACTGCTCGACATCGCCGACCACAGCCGGCTGGTCGACTCCAAGGTCACCTACCAGGTGGTCAGGCAGGGCGAGCTGGTCGAGCAGCACCCGGGCTTCGTGGACGTGGCGGCGACGATGAAGAAGGCCGCGAGCCTCAGCTGACGCGCAGGGGCGACGGGTCGGGGCCCGAGGAGGGCCCCGACCCGCCGCATCGGCACCGCACGTCGCTTCGGGCGCGGACCCGGCGCACTGTCCGGCGGCCGGCGCCGTGACTGCCGGCCGCGGGAATGTACGCCGGAATCGGCGCGAAACCTCAGAGCTGGCTGTACTGCCGCTGGGTGAGGCCGTACTTGGTGGCGATGGAGTTCCACAGCTTCACCGCGGCCTTCTTCTGGGCCGTCGCCGTACCGCTCTCCCGGTTGGCCGCCTGCTCCTCCGAGGTGTTGTGGGCGTGGCCGCCCTTGCAGACCTTGCCGCCGCCCGCGGCCTGGTCGGCCCATGCCGCGTAGTGGCCGTCGGCGGCGGAGGACGCCTGCCAGGCCTTGGTGAGCGCCGTGGTCAGTGCCGCGTGGTTGGGCAGCTTGTCGACGGCGAGGCCGCTGAGCTGGGTGACCAGACCGGAGCGCTGCGTCGCGGCGGCGCGCAGGTCGGCGGCGGCGCCCGGCAGGTTCTTGCAGCTCTTGATCGACTCGACCGCGCCGACCACCGAACTGCGGCTGGCACCACTGGTCTTGAGCAGCCCGTCCAGCGCCTTGGCCTGTGACTCCGCACCGTCGCCCGCGGCGGCGTCGGAGCTGCCGGACGCGGATCCGGTGGGCTTGCCGGTGGAGCTCGGCGTCGAGGTCGCGTTCGAGTCGGACTTGCCGCCGCCGCTCATCAGACCGCCGACCACCAGGCCGGCCACCACGCAGCCGGCCACGACGATCCCGATCAGCACCTTGGGCGACATCCGGCGGCCGCCGTCGCCGTCGTCGTAGCCGTCCTCGGCGTATCCGGGCTGCCACGGCGGGCTGCCGTACGCCTGCTGCGGCGCGTGCTGTTGTGCCTGCTGCTGTGCCTGCTGCTGGGCGGAGGGCGGCTGGATGATGCGCTGGCGCAGCGGCTCGGGGCCGGGGACGTCGTTGCGGAAGAGGTGGTCATAGTCGCTGTCGTGCTGCGGTCCCTGCTGCTGGGGCTGGTCGTAGTCGTTCTGCGCGGCGAACTGCTGCTGGCCACCGTACGACTGCGGGTCCGCGTACTGCTGCTCGGCGGCGTAACCCTGCTGCTCCGGATACTGCTGCGGCGCGGCGTACTGCTGCTGGCCGGGGAACTCCTGCCCGGCGTAGCCCTGCGGTTGCTGCTGCTGGCCGTAGGCGTCGTAGGGCTGCTGCTGCTGCTCCTGGTCGTGGAAGAGCGACAGCGGCAGCGCCTGGGTGGCGTCGGCGGGAGCGGGCTCGGGCGGCGTGCTGCCCGGGTAGGGGGGCAGCATCTGTGTGGCGTCGGCCACCGGGACGGCGTGCTGCGGCGGGGCCGCGGGTATGGGGCCGGGTCCCGCACCCGGATACGGCGGCAGCATCTGGGTGGCGTCCGCGGGCTCGACGGCCTGCGGCGGATACGGCGGCGGTGCCTGCGGCGGGACCGGCGGTGCGCCGTCCGGCTGGACGGGCTCGCCCCAGGGGGTGCCGCCGGCCGGATGGACGTGGTCGCCGTAGGCCGCGGGCGGCTGCTGGCCGCCCGGGAGGACGACGCCCCGGTACGGTTCGGGCGTTTCCTCGCCGCGTCCGTTGCTGTGCATCGCCGTTGACTCCCGCCTTCACCCAGTGTCGGACGTCTGCACACGCTACCGGGTGAAGGGGGAGGGGGGCCACGAACCCGAACGTGTGACCGCCGGGACGCTGCGTTGACGTGCGGCCCGGGGCGCCGCGGAGAGCGGCGCCGCCGGGTTTCTCCAGCACTTTGCGGCGTTCCGGTCGGACAGTGTCGGTCCGGTAACGATTCGGTCCGTACTTGCCCGTTGGCCGTTTACGCGGCCTCCTGCGTCTCCAGCCGCGCGCCGAACTCCCGTACCGACGGCTCGGCGGAGAACGGGTCGAGGCGGCGGCGGAAGTCCTCCAGATACTCCGCGCCGCGGTCCGAGCGCAGCCCCGACAGCAGCGCGACGGCCTGCGTGCCGGTGTGGCAGGCCTGTTCGATCTCGCGCTGCTGCACCTGCGCGTCGGCGAGCAGCAGCATGTCGATCGCCCGCCGCCGGGTGCGGGTGACCGGGTGCGCGGCCAGCGCCTCCTCCGCGCGCCTGGCGGCCGGCACGGCCTGGCCCAGGTCGCGGTGACAGTGCGCCAGCTCGTCGGCGAGGTAGGCGTGGTCGAAGTGCGCGATCCAGGGCGGGTCCTGGTCGGGCTCGGAGCGCTCCATGGCGGCCACCGCGAGTCCGGCGACGGTGGCGAAGGTGCGGGCGTCGCCCAGCAGCGCGTGGCCGCGCGCCTCGGCCGCGTAGAACATCGCCTCCGCGGTGTGGCCGACCTGGCCCCTGGCGCCTTCCTGCGCGGCACGGGCGAGTTGGGCGATCTCCCGCGGATTGCCCAGCGTGGCCGCCAGGTGGCTCATGCTCGCCGCCAGGATGTACCCGCCGTATCCGCGGTCGCCCGCGGCCTGCGCGAGCCGCAGCGCCTGGATGTAGTAGCGCTGCGCCAGGCCCGGCTGCCCGGTGTCCACCGCCATATACCCCGCCAGTTCGGTCAGCCTGGCCACCGCGGAGAACAACTCGCGTCCCACCGACTCGCGGTAACTGCCCGCCAGCAGGCCCGACACCACGCTGTTGAGGTAGTGCACGACGACCGGCCGGACATGGCCGCTGCCGAACCGGTGGTCCAGCTCGGTGAGTGCCTGCGTGGTGGCCTTGACCGCCTCGACGTCCGAGGCGCCCACCCTGGCACCGCCGTTGCGCGCCACCCCCTGGTCAGGGCGGGTGATCAGCCAGTCCCTGCTCGGCTCGACCAGGGCGGAGGCCGCGACCGTGGAACCGGTCAGGAAGTCCCGCCTGCCGACGTCGCTGCGCCACAGCTCGCAGACCTGCTCGATCGCGCCCAGCACGGTGGGCGCGAAGTGCAGGCCGATGCCGGTGGCCAGGTTCTTGCCGTCGGCCATGCCGATCTCGTCTATGGACACCGCGCGGCCGAGCTTGCGCCCGAGTGCCTCGGCGACGATGCCGGGCGCCCTGCCCCGCGGCTGCTGGCCGCGCAGCCAACGGGCCACCGAGGTCTTGTCGTAGCGCAGGTCGAGGCCGTGCTCCGCCCCGCACATGTTGACCCTGCGGGCGAGCCCCGCGTTGGAGCAGCCCGCCTCCTGGATCAGCGACTGGAGCCGCTCGTTCGGCTGCCGCGCCACAAGTGGCCGTGCGGCCATGGTGTCCCCCTCGTCCTCGTCAACCCCGTCCTGGTGACTGACGTCTGTACGGCCCCGGGTCCTGGCAGGCCCGCGGTCCGCGGCTCAACTTCGGTGTGTCCGGCGGCCCTACGCCACTGGGCGTCAGGGCCGTACGGCTGTCCGGCTGCGCGGCTCCCTGTGCGGATACTTCCCACCCTTCGGTCAGAAAATGCCCGCTTTGCCGGTGTGAGACCGGAGCCGCCCGGCGGGCCGCCCCCCACTGCCTACCCCCACCGGACGCCGGCTGCCCGTACGCGCCCCCGGCAGTGCATCCGTGCGCCCGCCATGACCCGCGACATCACCCCGTAACCAGTGATCACCCGTGCAGTTGTGCAGCCCGTGGAAGACAGCATCGGAGTCCCGCGCCAGTTCACGGGTCAACTCCTCGACGCGGCGGTCCGCTACGCGGAGGAACGGCACTGGGACGTGCTGCCGGGGTGCTGGCTGGAGACCGCTGCACCCGGTGCGCCCCGCTGCTCCTGCGGATCCGCCCGCTGCGCCGCGCCCGGCGCACACCCCGTGCGCCCCGACTGGACGGGCCGCGCCAGCGGGAGCGCCCCCGCGGTCCGCCGGATGTGGCAGAGGCAGCCGGAGTCGTCGATCCTGCTGCCGACCGGGCGCGCCTTCGACGCCGTCGACGTCTCCGAGGACGCGGGCTGTCTGGCGCTGGCCCGGATGGAGCGGATGAACCTGCCGCTCGGCCCGGTGCTCGCCACTCCCGGCCGCCGCCTGCTCTTCCTGGTCCTGCCCGGCGCGGGCGCGAAGATCCCGGACCTGCTGCGCAGGATGGGCTGGCCGCCGCAGTCGCTGGATCTGGCGGTGCTCGGCGAGGGCGGCTGGGTCGTCGCGCCACCGACCAGGACCGCGCCGGGCGGCTCCGCCCAGTGGGCCCGCCGGCCGACCCCGGTCAACCGATGGCTGCCGGAGGCGGAGGAACTGCTCGGTCCGCTGGCGTACGCGTGCGCCCGGGAGGCGGCCGAGGCCCGCACCCGCTGAGCACGCTCCCGGCCACCGACCGCACCGTCCGCCGCACTTCCGTCACTGTCAGTGGTCACCCTTAGGGTGGCAGGACGCGGGAGACGAACGCGGGCACGGACACGGGGAGGGGTGCGTCGACATGGCGGAGGAGCCGGAAATGACACCGGCACGGGCGGACCGGGGGGCGCCCCTGCCGTCCTACGGGGCGGCTGGTGGCACCGGGCAGGCGCAAGGGGGCGCTGAGCAGGAGGGCCCGGTCCCCGCGGTGCGGGTGCGCGGGCTGTGGAAGCGCTTCGGCGGGCAGACGGCCGTGGCGGGCATCGACCTGGAACTGCCCGCCGGCCGCTTCATCGGCCTGGTCGGGCCCAACGGCGCGGGCAAGACCACGACGCTGTCCATGGTCACCGGTCTGCTGCGGCCCGACGACGGTCTGGTGCAGATCAACGGCCGCGACGTGTGGTCCGACCCGGTCTCGGTGAAGTCCAGGATCGGGGTGCTCCCCGAGGGCCTGCGGCTGTTCGAACGGCTGACCGGGCGCGAACTGCTCGGCTACACCGGCCGGCTGCGCGGCCTGCCCGGCGCGGAGGTCGACAAGCGCGCCGCCCAACTGCTCGACGTGCTCGACCTGACGGCCGCCCAGCACAAGCTGGTGGTGGACTACTCGACCGGTATGCGCAAGAAGATCGGCCTGGCCGCCGCGCTGCTGCACAATCCCGAAGTGCTCTTCCTCGACGAGCCGTTCGAGGGTGTCGACCCGGTGTCCGCCCAGGTCATCCGCGGTGTGCTGGAGCGTTACACCGGCGGTGGCGGCACGGTGGTCTTCTCCTCGCATGTGATGGAGCTGGTGGAGAGCCTGTGCGACTGGGTCGCGGTGATGGCCGCCGGCCGGATCGTGGCGCGCGGCCCGCTCGCCGAGGTGCGCGGCGACGCGCCCTCCCTGCAGGACGCCTTCCTGTCCCTGGTGGGCGCCGACCGGCGCACCGGTGCGGACCTGGACTGGCTGAGCGGCGGTCCCCGATGACCGCCGCCGCCCCACCGGCGGCCCCGTCGCTGACCGGCGTCTTCATCCGGCTCAAGCTGTCGCTGATGCGCAACGGGCTGCGCCAGTCCCGCGGCCGCGCCGTCGGCTGGTGCGTCGGCGTCACCCTGGCCATGCTCTACGCGCTGGCGAACGGCGCGGGCCTGGTCGCGCTGCGCAACAACCACTACGCGCCCGCGGTCTCCGTCACCGTGGCGGTGGTGCTGAGCCTCGGCTGGGCGGTGGTGCCGCTGTTCTTCTTCGGCGGCGACGACACGCTCGACCCGACCCGCCTTGCCATGCTGCCGCTGCGCCCGCGCCCGCTGCTGACCGCACTGCTCACCTCGTCGCTGATCGGCGTCGGCCCGGTCTTCACGGTGCTGCTCGGGGCCGGCGCGGTGACCGCCGTCACGCACGGCCCGGCGGCGGTCGTCGTCGCGGTCCTCGCCGTCGCCCTGCTGCTGGCGCTGTGCGTCGCACTGTCCCGGGCCGTCGCCGCGGCCAACACCCGGCTGCTGACCAGCCGCAGAGGCCGCGACCTGGCAGTTTTCAGCGGTATCTTCATCGCCGTCGGCGCCCAACTGGTCAATCTCGCGCTCAACTCGCTGACCGGTACCGAAGGGCTGCACCGGGCCACCTCCGCGGCGTCGGTGCTCCGTTGGATCCCCCCGGCCACCGCCGTCGACGCGGTCCGCTCCACCGGCAGGGGCGCGTACGGCCTGGCGGCCGTGCAGCTGTTGCTGACCGTCGCCGCGCTCGCCCTGGTGGTGAGCTGGTGGCACCGCAGCCTGTTCCGGCTGATGGTCTCGCCCGACGCGTCCACGATCGTGGCGGCGCCCGAGGAGTCGAAGGCGCGCGGTCCGGCCGCCGGACGGCCCCGGCCGCGCCTGGGCCTGCGGCTGCCCGGCGGCCGCACCGGCACGGTGATGGAGCGGCAGTTCCGCTACATGGGGCGCGACCCGCGGGCCAAGGCCGCGCTCGCGACCGGGCTCGCGGTCGGCCTGCTGCTGCCGCTGGTCGCGGTCGTCCAGCACGGCACCGTCTACCAGTGCCTGTGGGCCGCCGGGCTGCTCGGCGTGCAGATGTACAACCAGTTCGGCATGGACGGCGCCGCCTTCTGGACCGTCATGGCCACGATCGCCGACCGGCGCGACGCCGAGCTCGAACTGCGCGGCCGCGCCCTGGCGATCGCCGTGATAGCCGTCCCGTACGTCACGGTGGTCACCACCGGCGCGGCCGTCCTCCTCGGCCGGCTCGACGCGCTCGCCGAGACGCTGGGCTTGTCCTTCGCCTTCGTCGGCGCGCTGCTCGCCACCGGAGGCTTCGCCAGCGTGCGGTATCCGTACGCGGTGCCGCGCGACAATCCCTTCGCCAACGCCGCACCCGGCCAGAGCGGACTGGTGCTGCTCAACGTCTTCGGCGGCACGCTCACCGGGGTGGCGCTGTGCCTCCCGGTGCTCGCCCCGGTCGTCGCCCTCCATCTCACCGGCCACCACGGGCTGTTGTGGCTCGTCCTCCCCGTCGGCGCGATATACGGCGCCGCCATCGCCGCGGCGTCCCTCCGGCTGGCCGCACCGCGCCTGCTGGACCGGCTGCCCGAAATCCTGGCCACCGTGCGGGGTTGACCCCGGCAGGGGCGGGGCCGGATCCGCGGGATGCGGCTACGCCGGACGGCGGTGTGGCCCCGCGCCACCGCGGCGGGGGCCTCTCAGCCGCGGCCGGGGAGGGCCCGGGGACCTTTCAGTCGCGGCGGGGGAAGGCCCACAGCAGGGCCAGCAGCGGAAGGGCCGCGCCCAGCACGGTCACGGCGGGCCAACCGCCGAGGCGGTAGGCGGCGGACCCCGCCTGGGACCCCACCGCGCCGCCGACGAAGAAGGTGGCCATGAAAGCGCTGTTGAGCCGCGCCCTGGCCCCCCCGTCGAGCTGGTAGACCACGTGCTGCCCGAGGATCAGCGTGGTCTGGACGGCCATGTCCAGCAGCACGGCGGCCGCGCCGAGCGCCAGCACGCTGTGCCGTCCCACTCCGGCCACGCCGAAGGCCACCGCGGCGGCGACGAAGGCGGCCGCCGTCATCGGCCGGACCAGGCCGCGGTCCGCCCACCGCCCGGCCAGCGGAGCGATCAGCGCGCCGCCCGCGCCTGCGAGGGCGAACAGCCCCACCTGCCACTGTCGGTAGTGGAAGGGCGCCGCGGTGAGCACGAAGGAGATGGTCGTCCAGAAGACGCTGAAGGCCCCGAACATCGCCGCCTGGTAGAGCGCCCTTTGGCGCAGCGCCGGATGGACCCTGAGCAGCCGGACGGTGGACCGCAGCAGCGCCCCGTACGGCAGGGCGGCGGCCGGCTGCCGCGGCGGCAGGGCCGAGCGGAGCACCAGGGTGAGGACCGTCATCAGCGCGGCGGAGCCGAGGTAGACCACCCGCCAGCTCGTCGCGCCTGCGACCACGCTGCCGACGGTGCGGGACAGCAGGATGCCGGTGAGCAGCCCGCTCATCACCTGCCCGACGACCCGCCCCCGGCTCGAGTCCGGTGCGAGGTCGGCGGCGAAGGGCACGAGTATCTGCGCGACGGTGAGCGTGCAGCCGACGACCAGCGAGGCGGCCAGCAGCACGGCGAAGTCCGGTGCCGCCCCGGCCAGCACGAGGGCGCCGACAGTGAGGGTGAGCAGCACCGTGGCGAGCCGCCGCTTCTCGATGACGTCCCCGAGCGGCACGAGCAGCAGCAGACCGAGGGCGTAACCGAGTTGGGTGGCCGTCACCAGGCTGCCCGCGACGACCGAGCCGATGTGGAAGGACTGCCGCAGCTCGCTGAGCAGCGGCTGGGCGTAGTAGAGGTTCGCGACGGTCAGGCCGCAGGAGACGGCGAGCAGGATCACCAGCCGCCGCGGCGGCCCGGCCTGCTCCGGCCGCCCAGGCGCCGGCTCCGGCCGCGGTCCCAGGTCCGGCGGTACGACCGCACCGGCCGTTCCTGGGGCGGAATCGGCAAGGTCGGCAGGGCCGTTGGGCTGGGACATCGACACCTCACTGCGCGGTCGGGCGCGGACGGGAACCTGTTAAACCGGTGCTGTGACCGTACCAGTCAAACCGGTTCCGACAGTAGGCTGGCCGCTATGAGGGAGACCACTGCTCCGTCGCGTTTCCGGCAGGGCTCGGGACGGCTCTGCCTGGATTTCCTGCGGACCCTGCGCTACCGCGGAACTCCCGGCGTCACCGAGGAGTTGGCCGATCCGGCCGCGCTCGTGGCGTGGGTGCGGCAGTGCGGACCGCCGGTCGACGGGCCGCGCTCGGCAGCGCCGCCCACACCGGCCGACGTGGTCGCCGCGCGGGCGCTGCGTGAGGCCGCGTACGCGCTGATCACCGCGGTGGCCGCGGCCGGCGGCCCGGCTGCGGTGGCCGGTACCGCCAGGACCCGGCTCAACCGGGCGGCCGCCGACGCGGTGCCCGTGCCGTATCTCACCGCCGGTGGTGAATTCCGGCGCCGGGCGGACGAGCCGGTGCGAGCGGTGCTCGCGCTCGTCGCCCGTGACGCCCTCGAACTGTCCGCCTCGCCCGGGCTCCTCCCCCGCCTGCACACCTGCGCCTCGCCCGACTGCGGCGCCCTCTTCCTGGACAGCTCCCGCCCCGGGACGCGGCGGTGGTGCTCGATGGATGTCTGCGGCAACCGGGCCAAGAAGTCCGCGCTGCGCGCGCGGATGTGACGGCGGGGTTTGAGCGCGGACCCGGCTCAGGCGGCCGTCCAGCGACGGTCTCCGGCTTTGCACCAGCCGGACGTGCGTGACGCCGAACCGCACCACGGCGGGGGGCCGTGCTGCTTCTTCGTGAAGCCGTCGGTTTCTGCGCGCAGTTGCCGGGGAGCGGGGGTCACTCGCGGGATACGGCGCCCGAGGGGCGGTCAGCTGCTGGGCAGCCCGGTGCGAGAGAAGACATCGGTCGTCCCGCCGACCCACTCCACCGTCAGCGTCTTCCCGTCGGACGCCAGCACGCCGTGGCCGCTGGTGCGTTCGGTGTCGCCGTCCATGCAGGTCAGCGTCAGACCGATACCGTCGTGGTCGGAGTATCCGCCGCCGCACAGGTGCGTGCTCGTCAGGGCCGCCTTGCCCTTGCCGAGGACGAGTTGCACCTTCGTCGTGCCCTCGGTCGCCAGCCAGACGCCTTCGACGGTCTGCGTCGCGGCGTCCCCGGTCGAGGCCGACTCCACCGGCGCCGTGGCGGTGGCCTTGGCTGTCGGCTGGGTCGACGGAGACGGCGACACCGGCCGGCCGGTCGCGGTCGTACTCGTCGTCGGCTGCTGCTTCCCCTCGTCGTCGCCGCCGCTACAACTGCTCAGCGCCAGCACGGCGGCGACCGCCACCGCGGCGATTGCCGCCTTCGTGAACGTAAGACGCACTGTGCTCCCCCATGACGCGATACGAATCCGGCGACGGCAAGCTACCAGCAGGCCACGACAGCGTGTGTGCGCCGGCCGTGCCGACCTGCGGGGCACCCGCGAGTGACGCCCACGCAGTCCCCAGGCCCCCGACGCTCCCGGCCACTCCTCCGCACACCGCTGCCGCATCCCCCGCCCGGGCCGCGATGTGTCACCGAGTTCTCACAGCATTCTCACGCCGATTCCGCATCCCCGTCACGCCGGCGTCACGCGCTCCGGCTCCCGCACCGCCTCGCGCATGAACTGCTCGACGGTGTCGCACCACGCGTCGGGCTGGTCCCACGGGACGAGATGGCCGGCGTCGGCGATCTCGGCGTAGTGGCCGCGGGGCAGCATCCGGACCATCTCCTGCGCTTCGGCCCTCCCCAGCTCCCCGTCGAGGCCGCGCACCACGAGCGCGGGGCAGCCGACACCGGCCAGCTCGTCCCAGTGCGCGTCACGTATCCAGGGGTCGCGGGAGCGCAGGAGATGGCGCGGGGCGTACTGCGGGCGCCACCCGTCGTCGTCCTCGGCCATCACTTCGGCGAAGAAGTCGCCGCGCACCGGATTCGGCGCGCCAGCCCAGGGGTCCTGCTCGCCGAACCAGCGGCGGACGTCCCCGAGCGTGGCGAAGGGCAGCGGCCATGACCGCGTCCAGTCCTCCCATTCGCGCTGGCCCGCTTCACCCAGGGCGGCCGCCCGCATGTCGCAGATGACGACCGCGGCCACGAGGTCGGGGCGGTGGGCGGCGAGCTGCCAGGCGGTGAGCGCGCCCATGGAGTGGCCGATCACGGTGACCGGGGCCAGGCCGAGCTGCTCGACCGCGGCGACGGCGTCGGCGAGATACGCCTCCGTCGAATACGGCCCCTCCGGCCGCTCGCTGCGGCCGTGCCCCCGCTGGTCCAGGGCGATCGCCCGATAGCGCGGCGCGAGCCGGCGCGCGGTCGGCGCCCAGTGCGAGGCGCGGCCGAGCAGTCCGTGCAGCAGCAGGACCCCCGGGCGGGCGTCGTGCGCGGGGCCGGGCCGGGCATCGACGCCGGGAGCCGGCCGGGCGTCGGCCCCGGGGCCGGGCCGGGCGTGGCCCCCCGGATCGGGCCGCGGGTCTCCCCCCGCTTCCACCGCGCCGCCCGCGATGGCGGCCGCCGCGGCATAGTCCCAGGCCGCGAGGCGGATGCCGCCCGCTCCGGTGACCTCGAAGCGCCGGGTCGTGTGCCGGTCCACGTACTGCTTCATGTGCCGCACCCCCTTCCTTCCGCTCGTCGTCCGTCCTGCTTGTTCTCTCCTCGCGTCTTCGCGATCCACGCTATCGAACTTTTATTCGAACACAGGCCTCACGCGCCCAACACCGCTCGTTCGAGTGACAACGCTCAAGGATTGACGGCCCTGGCCGAGGGGAGATCTTCAGCGGGACGCGGCGCGAAGGGGAAGCGGGTCGCGGGGAGGTACCGGGAAGCTCGGGGTCCCGGCTCCTCCGTGGGGGCTCCATGGGGAGGGACCAGGGAGGGAAAAGGCCGCCCCGGCGCCGTGATCACGGCGTCGGGGCGGCCCCTCGTGCGGGGAGGCGGCCGGCCTCCTGCTCTGCTACCGCCTGCTACCGCCTGGCGACGAAGACGTGCGAGGCGACCTCCGCGTCGAGCTCGGCGGCCTCGCCGCCGCTGCCGACCAGCACGCCGCCGGCCGAGGCGGTCACGCTCACCACGGCGCCGGGCTGCACACCCGCCCGCCGCAGCGTGTACATCACCTGGGCGTCGGTCTGGATCGGCTCACCGATCCTGCGCACGACCACGCTGGCCGCGACCGCGCCGGGCTTGAGCTCGCTCAGGCTGACCATGCCGTCCTCCAGGAACGGATCGGCCTCGCCCTTCTCCCCCAGCTCCTCCAGCCCCGGGATCGGGTTGCCGTAGGGCGACTCGGTCGGGTGCCGCAGCAGCTCGAGCACCCGCCGCTCCACGGCCTCGCTCATCACGTGTTCCCAGCGGCACGCCTCGGCGTGCACCTGCTCCCACTCCAGGCCGATCACGTCGACCAGCAGACACTCGGCGATGCGGTGCTTGCGCATCACGCGGGTGGCTGTGCGGCGCCCCTCGTCGGTCAGTTCCAGATGGCGGTCACCGGCCACGTGCAGCAGGCCGTCCCGCTCCATCCGCGCCACGGTCTGGGAGACCGTCGGGCCGCTCTGGTCGAGCCGCTCGGCGATTCGGGCGCGCATGGGGACCACACCCTCCTCCTCCAGCTCCAGGATGGTGCGGAGATACATCTCCGTCGTGTCGATCAATCCGGACATGCGCGCCCCTCGTTAATTCGTGCGTGGCCCTGAGGACAATTCTGACGCATAGCACCGACAACCGGCCCCGCCGTGAGAAGGCACACTCTTTACCGCCCGCCACCGGGGGCTCCGGGCGGCCGGGGAAAGCCCGAAAAGGGGCCTTACGCCGACTCTGAACCGCTGCGGAGCCGTCCTGCCCGGTGCCGGGAGCATGCGTGACCGCAGTCACGGGCCGCCCCGGCGGTCCACATGCCGGACGAACGGGTGGACGCGGCCGCCGCCCACGGCCGATACGGCTTTCGCGGGCGCCGGTTCCTTGACACCGGCAGCGCCCTGGCACCACGGTGATCCGCATGACTGAGCCCCGCGAGGACCTGGCCGACCGGTATTTCGAGGCAGCCATCGGCCTGCTGCGGCGGGTGCGCGACGAGGAGGCGCCCGGCATCAAGGCGGCCGCGGCCGCCGTCGCCGACGCCATCGCCGCCGGAGGCCGGGTCTTCGTCTTCGGCGCGGGGCACTCCTCGCTGCCCGCCCAGGACGTCGTCTACCGGGCAGGCGGGCTCGCCCTGATCAACCTGCTGGCGGTGCCCGGCGTGGTCGGCGTGGACGTGATGCCCGCGACCCTGGGCAGCGCCCTGGAACGGGTCGACGGCCTGGCCGGGGTGGTCCTGGACACCAGTCCCGTCCAGCGCGGCGACGTGCTGTTCGTGATCTCGCTGTCCGGCCGCAACGCCCTGCCGGTGGAGATGGCGCAGAACGCCCGCGCGCTCGGCCTGACCGTCGTCGGCGTGACCTCGGTCGCCTACGCGGAACAGACCAGCTCACGGCATGTGTCGGGCAGTTTCCTGCGGGACCACTGCCACATCGTGCTGGACTCCAAGATCGCCGTCGGCGACGCCGAGCTGTCCGACGACGCCATCCCCTCCCCCTTCGGACCGGCCTCCACCGTCGTCACCAGCGCCCTGATGCAGGCCGTGGTCGCCACCGCGGCCACCGACCTGGCCGAGCGCGGCATCACCCCGCCCATGCTGCGCTCGGGAAACGTGGACGGCGGCCACGACTGGAACGGCCGCATCTTCGAGCAGTACCGCGACCGGATCTTCTTCCGCCACTGACCCGCAGGCCCCGGACCCCGGCTGCCGCTCAGCACTCCCCGGCGAGCCCGGCCAGGTCCAGCGCCATCGCGACCCGCGCGGCCACGTCCTCGGCGTAGGCCGCGTCGGCGCGGTCGAAGAGGCGGCGCCCCGAGCCGCGCAGGAAGGTCAGCGCCCCGACCGTACGGCCGCGGCTGCGCAGCACCGTGACCAGCCCGTGCACCGTTCCCGGCGGCCAGCGCCTGGCCGCGGCCCATTCGTCGACGCGCGCCCTCGCCGCGTCCTCCGCCGCCGGCGGCGGCCCGAAACTGGTCCGTACGGTGCCGATCCGCTCCAGCGCCTGAAGCGCCGGATGGGCCACCGGGTAGCCCACCGGTATGCCGCTTTCCGCGGCACCGGGCGTCAGCTCGCAGGGGCCCGGCTCACCCGTGGGGGTGGCCGCGATCCGTATCAGGCGCTCGGCGTCGTCGGCGAGGTCGAGCAGCGCGTGGTCGGCGAATCCGGCGAGCGCGAAATCCAGTTGCAGCGCCGCCGCTTCCAGGGCGGTGCCGCATTCCGCCGCCGCCCGGTCGGCGCGGTGGAGCTGCTGATAGCGGAATCTGATCTGGGCGCCGTCGGTTTCCGTCGCTTTCTGCCGGGTGATGTCGATGAACAGCCAGCCGACGCCCAGCGGCACCGGTTCCTCGCCCAGCGGCGAGCCGAGCCGGACGAAACCGCTGCGCCAGCACCGCCGCCGGTTCTCCGGGTCGGCGCTGAGCGCCAGCCACAGGTCGGCGGTGGCCGGCGGCGCGCCCTCGGCGAGCACGTGCTGCAGCGCGTTCTCCAGCTCCTCCACGCCCTGGGTGAGCAGATCCCCCAGCGGACGCCCCAGCAGCTCGTCCCGGCCGGTCTGCAGCATCCGGGCGGCTTTCGTGTTGACGACCGCGGGGCGCAGGTCGGCGTCGATCAGCACCACGCCCCAGGAGGCGTCCGTGAACAGCGCCTCGCTGAGCGCGATGGAGCGCTCCAGGTCGATCTGCACATGGACCTCGGAAAAGGCGCAGTACACCCCCGCGGGCCGCCCGTCGGCGCCCAGGACCGCGGCGGACTGGGTGCGGACCAGGACGCGGCGGCCGTCTTTGGTCAGCAGGGCGAATTCGTGCACCTGGCGCCCGGCGGAATCCATCGCCCCCAGCAGCCTTTCCTCCGCCTCGGCCGCGTCCTGGGAGCGGGCCGCCCACCCGGCGAAACCGCGCCGCCCGACGGCGTCGTCCGCCGTCCAGCCGAGAATCCTGGTCGCCTCGGCATTCCAGTGCGTGATGACCCCGGTGCGGTCGAAGGCGCACAGACCCGCCTCCATGCCGTCCAGCAGTGCCGCGAGCAGCTGCTCGTCGCCCTCGTGCCCCTCGGCGGCCGCCGGGGCCGGAACCCCCGCTGAGCCGCCGGTGTCGTCATCGCCGCTGCCGTCGCCCAGCGGTTTCGGTTGCGCATCGAAAGGCTGCACGTCACGACATTCAACCCCCGTGTGGGGTGCGTCACACGCTTTTT
Organism: Streptomyces sp. NBC_01198; assembly: GCF_036010485.1. Taxonomy (NCBI): domain Bacteria; kingdom Bacillati; phylum Actinomycetota; class Actinomycetes; order Kitasatosporales; family Streptomycetaceae; genus Streptomyces; species Streptomyces sp. NBC_01198. Next base: position 4,950,675 of record NZ_CP108568.1, on the reverse strand, counting down.
ACATAAATCGGTTGCCTGAGCTCCCGCCGTTTTCTTACTCTTGCGGCACACACGAAGGGAGGTGGTCTGAAGCATGAGTTGCAGTCGGACACGTGAGGTGACTGCGGGCTAGCTCCGCGCACTGGGCGTGCGCGTTGCGCGCCAATCCCACGCAGTTCACCCGACCCGCGGGCTCGTCGGACTTGTCCGGCCGGTGCTCGGAGCCGCCAGGCTCCGGGGAGCAGCCCGCGGGTCGTTCGCGTTCACCCGTACGCCGTGCCGCCGGCTACGGCGCCAGCCGCTCCACCGACCAGCCGTCCGCCTCGCGTACGTACCGCAGCCGGTCGTGCAGCCGGTTGTCCCGGCCCTGCCAGAACTCGACGGTGGCGGGCTCGACGCGGAAGCCGCCCCAGAAAGGCGGCACCGGGACCGCGGCGCCCTGCGGCCAGCGCGCTTCCAACTCCGCGTAACGCTTCTCCAGCACGGCCCGCGAGTCCACCACGCTGGACTGCTCGCTCGCCCAGGCTCCGATCTGCGAGCCGTGCGGGCGGCTGTGGAAGTAGGCGGCGGTCTCCTCCGGCGACACCCTTGTGACGTCCCCGCCGACGATGACCTGGCGGGCGATGGCGTGCCACGGGAAGAGCAGCGAGGCCCGCGGGTTGGCGGCCAGGGCGCGGCCCTTGCGGGACTCGTAGTTGCTGAAGAAGACGAATCCGCGCAGGTCGTAGCCCTTGAGCAGCACCGTACGGGAGCTGGGCAGGCCGTCCGCGTCGGCGGTGGACAGCACCATGGCGTTGGGTTCTGCGATCACACCGCCCCCGGTCGCGGCGACGGCGTCCGCGAACCAGCGGGTGAACTGGGCGTACGGTTCGGCCGCGAGGTCGTGTTCTGTCACGCCCGTGCTCCGGTAGCGCTCGCGCATCGCGGCCGGGTCCGGTCGGTCCTGCTGGTCGTCATGTGGTTCTGGCACCCGCACATCCTCGCAGTGCCCGCCCGGTACGCCCGCCGGGGACAGGTCGCGCAGATGTGCGGCATCTCACGCTTTCTGTCATGTCCACATGCCGGGAGAATGACTGGTCCGAATGGAGCAGGGTGCGCACTCCTGTGACGGGGCATGACCGGAGAGCCGTACCGCCGCGAGCATCGACAGCATCAAGAGGAGCCGCCGCATGTCCGACTTCGTACCCGGACTCGAAGGAGTCGTCGCGTTCGAGACGGAGATCGCCGAACCCGACAGGGAAGGCGGGTCGCTGCGCTACCGCGGAGTGGACATCGAGGAGCTGGTCGGGCATGTGAGCTTCGGCAACGTGTGGGGCCTGCTGGTCGACGGGCGGTTCGACCCCGGGCTGCCGCCGGCCGAGCCGTTCCCGATCCCCGTGCACTCCGGCGACATCCGGGTGGACGTGCAGTCCGCGCTGGCCATGCTCGCCCCGGTGTGGGGGCTGCGCCCGCTGCTGGACATCGACGCCGAGGAGGCCCGCGACGACCTCGCCCGCGCCGCGGTCATGGCCCTGTCGTACGTCGCCCAGTCCGCCCGCGGGCAGGGGCGGCCCATGGTCCCGCAGCGGGAGATCGACAAGGCGCAGTCCATCACCGAGCGTTTCATGATCCGCTGGCGCGGCGAGCCGGACCCGCGGCACGTCGCCGCGGTGGACGCGTACTGGACGTCGGCGGCCGAGCACGGCATGAACGCCTCCACCTTCACCGCCCGCGTCATCGCCTCCACCGGCGCGGACGTGGCAGCCGCGCTGTCCGGCGCCGTCGGCGCCATGTCGGGACCGCTGCACGGCGGCGCCCCGTCGCGCGTCCTCGGCATGATCGAGGAGATCGAACGCACCGGTGACGCCGAGGCCTATGTGAAGGCCGCCCTGGACAAGGGCGAGCGCCTGATGGGCTTCGGCCACCGCGTCTACCGCGCCGAGGACCCGCGGGCCCGCGTCCTGCGCCGCACGGCCCGCGAACTGGGCGCACCGCGTTACGAGGTGGCCGAGGCGCTGGAGAAGGCGGCGCTCGCCGAGCTGCACGAGCGGCGTCCCGACCGCGTCCTGGCCACGAACGTGGAGTTCTGGGCGGCGATCATGCTCGACTTCGCCGAGGTGCCCGCGCACATGTTCACCTCGATGTTCACCTGTGCGCGTACGGCCGGCTGGTCGGCGCACATCCTGGAGCAGAAGCGCACCGGCCGCCTGGTCCGCCCGTCGGCCCGCTACATCGGCCCGGGCTCGCGCAGCCTGCACGACATCGAGGGCGACCCCACCACCCGCTCCTGACCCCCGACGCGGCCTGGCTGCCCGGCGGACAGCACCCCGCCGGGCACCCGCTACGGCGTCAGCCGGTCGGCCTGGCCGCGCTAGCCATCCGGCGCGGCGCTAGGTCCGCCGGGCCGGATCCGGTCGCTGGTCCTGCTCGGCCAGCGCCTCCGCGAGGACTTCCGCGAGGTGGCGAGCCGTCGGGCCGCCGGCGAGCTGGGCGATCTGGGTGCGGCAGGAGAAACCGTCTGCCAGCACCGCCGCGTCGGGCCCGGCCGCCCGGAGCGCCGGCAGCAGCGCCTCCTGTGCGCAGGCCGCCGAGACCTCGTAGTGCCCGGCCTCGAAGCCGAAGTTGCCGGCCAGGCCGCAGCAGCCGCCGGTCAGGTCGCCGGTCAGGCCCGCGCGTTCGCGCAGCCGGCGGTCGGCGGCGTCGCCGAGCACCGCGTGCTGGTGGCAGTGCGTCTGGCCGACCGCCCTGCGGTCGAGGCGCGGCGGGTCCCAGCCGGGCGCGTACTCCTCCAGCGCCTCGGCGAAGGTACGCACCGACGCGGCGAGCCTGGCGGCCCGCGGGGCGCCGAGCAGTTCCGGCAGGTCGCTGCGCAGGGCGGCGGCACAGCTCGGTTCGAGGACGACCAGCGGCAGGCCCGCGTCGAGGACGGGGGCCAGCCGGTCGAGGGTGCGCCGCATGACGGTCCTCGCCCGGTCGAGCTGGCCGGTGGACACCCACGTCAGGCCGCAGCAGACCGCGGCAGGCGGGAGGGTGACGTGCAGTCCGGCCGCCCGCAGCACCCGCACCGCCGCCCGGCCGACCTCGGGCGAGAGGTGGTCGGTGAAGGTGTCGGGCCACAGGACGACCGTGCGAGCGGCGCCCGGCGACCCGTCGGCCGGCCCCCGGCGTCCCCCGTTCGTGTCGTCGGTATCCCACCATCGAGTGAATGTCTCGGGCGCCAGTTCGGGCATGTCGCGCTCGTTCGCGATGCCGGCGATACGTTTCGCCACCCACGCGGTTGGTCGGACCCTGCCAAGGAAATTGACCGGCCGGGCGAATCGTGCGGCGATTTTCAGCCACACCGGAAGCCAGCCCATCGAGTAGTGCGCGCGCGGCCGCAACCGCCCCCGATAGTGCTGGTGGAGGAATTCGGCTTTGTACGTTGCCATGTCCACCTCCACCGGGCAGTCCGACCTGCAGCCCTTGCAGGACAGGCACAGGTCCAGCGCTCCCTTGACTTCCTGGGACCGCCAGCCGTCCGTGACGACCTCGCCCGCCAGCATCTCGTGCAGCAGCCTGGCCCGGCCGCGGGTGGAGTGCCGCTCCTCGCCGGTGACCCGGAACGACGGGCACATGACAGCGGAACCGCCGTCCCCATCGACCGCCGGGGTACGACATTTGGCCACTCCGACGCAGCGGCGGACGGCGGCAACGAAATCACCGCCGTCACCCGGATAAGTGAATTCGACATCGACGGGTCCGGCCGCGCCGGACGGCAGCGCGGCGAAGCGAAGATTGCTATCAATGAGGTCGGGGCGAACAAGCGTTCCCGGGTTCATCCCGCCATCGGGGTCCCAGAGGTCCTTGAAATCTGAAAAGAGTGCGATCACATCCGGGCCGTACATCTTCGGCAGCAGTTCGGCGCGAGCCTGGCCGTCGCCGTGCTCGCCGGAGAGGGAGCCGCCGTGTGACACCACCAGGTCCGCGGCGGCCTCGGAGAAGCGGCGGAAGCGTGCGACGCCAGCCGGATCGACGAGGTCGAAGTCGATCCGCACATGCACGCATCCGTCGCCGAAGTGGCCGTAGGGCGCGCCGCGCAGCCCGTGCCCGGCCAGCAGGGCCCGGAAATCCCGCAGGTAGGCGCCCAGCCGGGCGGGGGGAACCGCGCAGTCCTCCCAGCCCGGCCATGCCTCGGTGCCGTCGGGCATGCGTGTGGCGATACCGGCGGCGTCCTCCCGGATCCGCCACAGGGCGCGCTGCCGCGCGGGGTCGGCGACGACGGCGTGACCGGTCACGCCGTCGGCCGTCCGGCAGATCTCCTGCGCCCGGGCCAGCGCCTCCGCCGGGGAGTCACCGCCGGTCTCCACGAACAGCCAGGCACCGCCGCGGGGCAGTTCCGCCGCGGCCTTCCCCACCAGGTCGGCGGCCATCCCCTCGACCGTCAACGGCCGCCACTGCAGCAGCAGGTGCGCGGCCTCGGCCGCCGCGCTCTCGTCGGCATAGCCGAGTACGGCGAGCGCCCGTGCGGCCGGCGCGGGCACCAGCGCCACGGTCGCCTCGGTCAGCACGCCGAGCGTCCCCTCGCTGCCGGTGAAGGCGCGCACCACGTCCCTGCCGTGCTCGGGCAGCAGCCGGTCCAGGGCGTATCCGGAGATGCGGCGCGGGAGTTGGGGAAAGCCGGTACGCAGCAGTGCCAGATTGCCGTCCACCAGCCGGGCGAGCCCGTCCCGCAGCCGGTCGGGCAGGGCGGAGGCGTCACCTGGGGCGCCCGGCCTGACGATCTCGCCGCGGTAGGTGAGCACGTCGAGCGCCCGTACGTTGTCGGCGGTGGTGCCCCAGGCCACCGAATGCGAGCCGCACGCGTTGTTGCCGATCATGCCGCCGAGGGTGCAGCGGCTGTGGGTGGAGGGGTCGGGTCCGAAGGTCAGGCCGTGCGGGGCGGCGGCCCGGCGCAGGGCGTCCAGCACCAGGCCCGGTTGCACCCGGGCGGTCCTGGCCTGCGGGTCGATCTCCAGCAGCCGGTTCATGTGCCGGGTGAAGTCCATGACGACGCCGGTGCCGACGGCCTGCCCGGCGATCGACGTCCCGCCGCCGCGGGCGGTCACCGGCACTCCGTACTCCCGGCACACCCCGAGCGCCGCCGCCACGTCCTCCGCGTCCACCGGCGCCACCACTCCCACCGGCACCTTGCGGTAGTTGGACGCGTCCATCGTCATCACCGACCGCGCCCCTGCGCCCCACTCCACAGCCCCGCGCACGGCTTCCCGCAGCGCCCGCTCCACCTCGCCGGCCTGGTCACCCGTCATACCCCCACCTTGCCCGACCCGCGGCGCTCCGGCCCGCCGAACACCCGTGCCCCGCACCCTCCGGCGGGCCGTCCGCAGCAGGTCGCGAGCACGCCGGCGATCCGCGTCTCACCGGATGGAACGCCCGCGGAAACCGCCCCGTAACGGGCTACGCTGCGGTCGTGGCCGATATCCAGATTCCCGCTGACATCAAGCCCGCCGACGGTCGATTCGGGTCGGGCCCCTCCAAGGTGCGGACGCAGGCGCTCGACGCGCTGGCCGCCACCGGGACGTCCCTGCTCGGCACCTCCCACCGCCAGGCGCCGGTGAAGAACCTGGTCGGGCAGGTCCGCGACGGCGTCAAGCAGCTGTTCTCCCTCCCCGACGGCTACGAGGTGGTGCTCGGCAACGGCGGCTCCACCGCGTTCTGGGACGTCGCGACCCACGGCCTGATCGGGACCAAGTCCCAGCATCTGTCCTTCGGTGAGTTCTCGTCGAAGTTCGCGAAGGCGGCGCAGCAGGCGCCGTGGCTGGACGAGCCCACGATCGTCAAGTCCGAGCCCGGTACCCACCCGGAGCCGGCCGCGGAAGCGGGCGTGGACGTCTACGCCCTGACGCACAACGAGACCTCGACCGGTGTCGCGGCCCCGATCCGCCGGGTCGCGGGCGCGGACGCCGGCGCGCTGGTCGTGGTGGACGCCACCTCGGGCGCAGGCGGCCTGCCGGTCGACATCGCGGAGACCGACGTCTACTACTTCGCGCCGCAGAAGTCCTTCGCGGCCGACGGCGGCCTGTGGATCGCCGTGTTCTCCCCCGCGGCCCTGGAGCGCGCCGCCTCGATCGCCGCGTCCGGGCGGCACATCCCGGCGTTCTTCGACCTGCCGACCGCGATCGACAACTCGCAGAAGAACCAGACGTACAACACGCCCGCGCTGGCCACTCTCTTCCTGCTCAAGGAGCAGCTGGAGTGGATCAACGGGCAGGGCGGCCTGAGCTGGGCGACCGAGCGCACCGCCGACTCCTCCTCGCGGCTGTACGGCTGGGCGGAGAAGGCGCCCTACGCGACGCCGTTCGTGGCGGAGCCCGCGCAGCGTTCGCAGGTCGTCGGCACCATCGACTTCGAGGACGGGATCGACGCGGCAGCCGTGGCGAAGGTGCTGCGGGCCAACGGCATCGTGGACACCGAGCCGTACCGCAAGCTGGGCCGCAACCAGCTGCGGGTGGCGATGTTCCCGGCCGTCGAGCCGTCCGACGTGGAGGCGCTGACCGCCTGCATCGACTACGTCATCGGTCAGCTCTGACCGGTCGGCTTCAGATCCGATCAGTCGGTTTCAGCTCTGACCGGCCGGCTTCGGCTACGGCCGGCTGACCGCACGTCACCGCACCGCCGCCGGGTTCAGGCCCGGCGGCGGCGTGTCGCCCGGCGCAGGCCGAGGCCCAGCAGGCCGACGAGTGCCAGCGCCCCGAGGCCCAGCGTCCGGTGGCCGCCGCCACCGGAGGACGAGTCCTGGCCGGCCGCGCCACCCTGGCTGCTTCCGCCGCTCTGCGGGGTGCCGGCGCCGCCCTTCGTGGGGGAAGGCGACGAGGTCCTTACGCTGTCGGGCAGTTCGCTGCCGGACAGCGGGGCCCGCCACACCTGGCTGTTCCTGCCCTCGCTGCTGTACATGACTGCTCTGCCGTCCGGCGTGAAGGTCACTCCCTCGCACTGCGGCTGCATGGGGACGGTGAGGTCGGTGAGCTTGTGCGGGGCGCCGCCGGTCCAGCGGTATTCCGCCGACCAGAAGTAGCCGCGCAGCACCAGGCGGCTGCCGTCGGGGGAGAAGGCGCCATCGGTCACCCACGGCACGTCGGCGATCCGCCGGAAGAGGTTGACCCCGTGGGCGCTGAGCTCGGCCGGGCCGCGGTAGAGGCCGCCGCCGTCCTCGTTCTTGCTGGCGATGTAGACCCGCCCGGTCTGCGGCTGGACCATCATCGCCTCGGCGTTGCGCGGGCCCGCGTCGTAACGGACGGTGTAGCGGGTGACGTCCACGGTCTGGTCGCGCAGGTGCGCCGGTTCGTGGAAGCGGTAGATCCACACCTCCGGCCAGGCGCCGCCGAGGTTGTCGCCGATGTCGCCGACGTAGAGGTCGCCGTCCGGGCCGATGGAGATGGCCTCCACGTCCCGCGGGTCGATGCCGCGCATCGTCACCCGGGCGACGGTCTTGCCGGTGGCCGAGTCGACGGCGTAGACGTAGGGGCCGTCGCTGCTGTCGTTGTGCGTCCAGTAGACCCCGGGGTGCAGGCGGCTGGCGGCCAGGCCGCTGGACTCGGTGATGCGGGGGTCGGTGATGGTGAAGGCGGTGGACGGCCCGGAGTCCGCGGCGGCGGGCACCGCGCAGCCCCAGGCCAGGGCGAGGGCGGCACAGGCGGCGGCCGTCGGAATGTACGCGCGCATGGACCCCAGTGTCCCTGGTCGGCCGGCGGTCGGGGATGATGCCCGGCATGCGTTACCTCTTCGTCGGCGACTCCATGACCGTTGGCGCCGCCGGCGACTACACCTGGCGCTACCGGATGTGGCAGCACCTGTGCACGCTGGGCGAGCCCTTCTCCGTGGTCGGCCCGCGCGACGGGCTCTACGACAGGGCGGCGGACGCGGCGGTCTCCGCCGACTACGCCGACCCGTCGTTCCCGCCGCGCGCCCGGCGCCATCTGGCGGGCTGGGGCGAGGGCTGGCAGCACCTGGCGCCGGTGATCGGCGACGTGGTCCGTGAGCACCGGCCGGACGTGCTGCTGGTCTCGCTCGGCCTGATCGACCTCGGCTTCTACACCGACCCCGGGCAGACCGCGGCCAACGTGGAGCGCTTCATCGCCGAGGCCCGCGGGGCCGCGCCCCGGCTGCGGATGGTGCTGCTGCCGGTGATCCCCAACACCCGCGCCGATCTGGATCCTGGCTTCGCCGACCAGTGCGCGGAGCTGAACACGCTGCTGGCCAAGGCGGTCGCCGACCACGACTCGCCCGTCTCCCCCTTGCTGCTGGCCTCCCGCCCTGAGGGGTACGACATCCTGCTCGACACCTACGACGGCACGCATCCGAACGCGGCGGGCGAGCACAAGCTGGCGGCGGCCTTCGCCGACGCCATGTATCAGGCCTGGGGCCTCGGGGCGCCCTACGCCGTGCCGTAGTCGCGCCGGTCGCCGGCGCGCGAAATGACGCGGCTCACGCGGCGCCGGCCGGAAAGCCCGCCCAGCCGGTCAGGGCGAAGCGGCTGCCCTCGCGGGCGACCTCGACCGCGCGGGCGCCTCCGAAGTGCGCAGGCACCAGCAACGCGCGCTCGTCGGCGGCCTGTTCGAGGACCCGTCGCCGGGTGCGGGCGGCAGTCGCCGGGTCGTGGCAGAAGCAACTGGAGACCTCTGGGGTGAGCACCTGAAGCGGGGAGTGCAGCAGGTCGCCGACGAAGAGCGCGCGTTCGCCGCCCGCGGTCAGCGAGAGGACGGCGTGCCCCGGGGTGTGGCCGGGGGCCGGCTCAAGGTGCAGGTGCTCGTCGATGACGTGGCCGCCCTCCCAGACGTCGGCCTGCCCGGCGCGCAGCACCGGCTCGATCGACTCGGCGTGCACGACGGCACTGCGGCCGGGCTGTTCTGTGAGCGTGCGCGAGTCGAAGAAGTCCAGGTCGGCGCGGGAGAAGAGGTAGCGGGCCCGGGGAAAGGCGGGAACCCGCTCGCCCGCGGAGCTGTCGAAGCGGGTGTTGCCGCCCACATGGTCGGCGTGCAGGTGGGTGTTCACCACCGTGTCGACGTCGTCGGCGGCCACCCCGGCAGCCGCGAGCGCCTCGACCAGCGAGACGCCGCCGGGGTGGACGCCGGTGCGGGCGCTGTCCGCCGCGAGCCCGGTGTCGACCAGGACCGTACGCCCGGCGCTGCGCAGCAGCCACGCCTGTACGGCGATCCGTACCCGGTCGGCGTCCGGGTCCCAGTGGGCGGGAGCCAGCCACGAACGGTTGGCCTCCCAGCGGGCCCGGTCGGTGGCGGGGAAGAAGGCGGCAGGCGGCAGCGGTGCGTTCTCGAACAGCCCGATACGCGTCACACGGACGCCGCCCCACTCGATGGTGTCCATGGGCCCCATCGTCCGTCCCGGGCCCGGGGCCGGAAAGAAGGCACATTCATGTCCACTGGAGGCAGTCATGTCCGCTGACGGCGGCACCGCCGACCGCCAGGTCCCGCTGGTCACCACCGCGGCGTACGAGAGCTGCCCGGTGACGGGTGTGCTGCGCACGGTCGGCGACAAGTGGAGCCCGGCGGTCATCCGGGTCCTGGCGGAACAGCCGTGCGGCTTCAACGAGCTGGACCGCGCCATCGAGGGGATCAGCCGCCGGATGCTGACCCGCACGCTGCGGAACCTGGAGGAGCGCGGCCTGGTCAGCCGTGCGCCGCAGGGGGGCGGCAGTACGCCCTCGCGCGTCGAGTACGCCTTGACCGCGCTCGGCCGGTCCCTGCGGGAGCAGTTGCGGGCGCTCGGGACGTGGGCGGCGGCCGGCGGGCAGGACGTGCCCGGGTGAGCTCTCGGCCCGAGGTGCCCGGGCCTTGGGGTCGGGTCCGGCCCGCGGGACTCCCGGGACGGCGGTAAGGGCCCCTTGATTCGAGCGCACTCGAAGGGCTTGGCTGGAAGCCATGAAGTACACACAGCTCGGACGTACGGGTCTCAAGGTCAGCCGTCTGGTGCTCGGCACCATGAACTTCGGTCCGGAGACCGACGAGGCGGACGGCCACGCGATCATGGACGCGGCACTCGACGCCGGCGTCAACTTCTTCGACACCGCGAACGTCTACGGAGCGGGCGCGAACAAGGGCCGCACCGAGGAGATCGTCGGCAGCTGGTTCGCCAAGGGCGACGGGCGCCGCGACAAGACCGTGCTGGCCACGAAGGTCTACGGCAACATGGCCGCCGAGGGCGACGCCTGGCCGAACCACGACAAGCTCTCGGCGCTGAACATCCGCCGGGCGGTCGACGCCAGCCTCAAGCGGCTGGGCACGGACTACATCGACCTCTACCAGTTCCACCACATCGACCGGGCGACACCCTGGGACGAGATCTGGCAGGCGATCGACGTCCTGGTCGCCCAGGGCAAGATCCTCTATGCCGGGTCGAGCAACTTCGCCGGCTGGCACATCGCCCAGGCCAACGAGGCCGCGCAGCGGCGCGGTTCGCTCGGGCTGACCTCCGAGCAGTGCCTGTACAACCTCGCGGAGCGGCGGGCGGAGATGGAGGTGATCCCGGCGGCAGAGCAGTACGGCCTCGGCGTGATCCCCTGGTCGCCGCTGAACGGCGGGCTGCTGGGTGGCGTGCTGCGCAAGCAGCGCGACGGCGGCGCGTCCCGCTCGGCCGGCGGGCGGGCCGCCGAAGCGCTGGCCGATCCGGCGCAGCGCGCACAGATCCAGGCCTACGAGGACCTGTGCGAGAAGCACGGGCAGGACGCGGGTGACGTGGGCCTGGCGTGGCTGCTCACCCGTCCCGCGGTGACCGGGCCGATCGTCGGGCCGCGCACCGCCGGGCAGCTGGAGTCGGCACTTCGGGCGGTGGAGCTGGAGCTGTCCGAGGAGTTCCTGGCATCGCTGGACGAGATCTTCCCCGGCACCGGCCCGTCCCCCGAGGCCTTCGCCTGGTAGCAGGACGGGCGGCGGGACGTTCCCGGCCCGGGCACGACCCGGGCGAACCCGATGAGCCCGATGAGGCGGTCAGCGCACCGCGGCGGCCACGACCACCACCACGAGCATCAGGACGAAGGCGGCGGTCATCACACGGGTTCGGGTCTTGGGGTCCACGCTCCGAAGGTTAACCGCCTGGGCCCGGTGTCCCGCGATCGGGCGGCGGGGCACCGGGGGCCCGGTGGCCGCGGCGGGTGCCGGACGGCACCGCCGCGGACGGCCGGACCGCCCTCCCCGGCCCTACACCGCCGGGGTCAGCTGCGGGGCGGTGTCGTCGGCACCGCTCGTACCGGTGCCCGTGCCGGAGGCCGAGCCCGTACCGGAGGCCGGGCCTGACCCGGAGTCCGAGCCCTGGCCGTCGCCCGAACCCGGGTCCCGGTCGGACGGGCCGCCGTCGTCAGCCTTGCCGGACCCGGAGCTGGAGCCGGTGCCGGTGCCGGTGCCGGTGCCGGTGCCGGCTGCGTCGGCAGGGGCTGCCGCGCCCGCCCGGGCGGGGTCACGCGGGACGAAGGCGACCAGCGGGCGGCCGCTGCCGCGCCTGAGGTCCAGGCGGGGGCGCAGGCCCGCCGCCCTGGCCAGCACCAGGCCCACCGAGATGGCGGCGGCAGCGGAGATCAGGCCGCCGGACAGGAAGCCGACCCGGGCCCCGTAGGTGTCGGTCACCCAGCCCATGACGGGGCCGCCGACGGGGGTGCCGCCGACGAAGACCATCATGTACAGGCTCATCACCCGGCCGCGCATGACGGGCTCGGTGGCGAGCTGCACGGTGGCGTTCGCGGTGGTGTTGAAGGTCAGCCCGAAGATGCCGATCGGCACCAGCAGCGCGGCGAAGAGCCAGAAGGCCGGCGCGAGGGCCGCGGCTCCCTCCAGCAGGCCGAAGACCGCGGCGGCTGCCACCAGCATCCTCAGCCGGGTACGGGTGCGGCGGGCGGCGAGCAGGGCGCCGATCAGGGAGCCGGCGGCCATCAGGGTGTTGAGCAGGCCGTAGGTGCCGGCGCCGCTGTCGAAGACCTTGTTGGCGAAGGCGGACAGCCAGATCGGGAAGTTGAAGCCGAAGGTGCCGATGAAGCCGACCATCACGATCGGCCAGATCAGCTCGGGCTTGCCGGCCACGTAGTGCAGGCCCTCGCGGAGCTGGCCCTTGGCGCGCGGGGCCCGTTCGATCTTGTGCAGGTCCGCGGTGCTCATCAGCAGCAGGCCGGTCAGCGGGGCGATGAAGGACAGGCCGTTGATCAGGAAGGCCCAGCCGCTGCCCACCGCGGTGATCAGCACACCGGCGACGGCCGGGCCGACCAGCCGGGCGGCCTGGAAGTTGGCGGCGTTGAGCGAGACGGCGTTGCGCATCACCGAGGGGCCGACCATCTCGACCACGAAGGTCTGCCGGGTCGGGTTGTCCACGACGGTGACCATGCCGAGCAGGAAGGCGATCAGGTAGACGTGCCAGACCTGGACGACACCGCCCAGGGTGAGTCCGGCCAGCAGCAGCCCGAGCAGGCCGAGCGCGGCCTGGGTGCACAGGAGGATCTGCCGCTTGGGGTAGCGGTCGGCGATCACTCCGCCGTAGAGGCCGAAGAGCAGCATCGGCAGGAACTGCAGCGCGGTGGTGATGCCCACCGCGAACGAGGAGCCGGTGATGCTGAGCACCAGCCAGTCCTGGGCGATCCGCGACATCCAGGTGCCGGTGTTGGACACCACGGCCCCGGTCGCGAAAAGCCGGTAGTTGCGGATCTTGAGAGCGCTGAAGGTGCCCGTTTTCGTGTCCGCGGGACGGTCAGGTTCGGTTGCGGCGTCTGGTCCGGCTGCCGAACTCAATCGGTACTCGCCTCCCCATTATCGGTTGCTGCGGTCGGATTACAGGTGCGCGAGCTTTTCGAGGACGGGGGCCGCCTGGCACATCACGGCCAGCTCCTCCTCCGTGAGGCCCTCGGCGAGCGAGGCCAGCCAGGCGTTCCGCTTGGTGCGGCTCTCGGCGAGGATCGCCGCGGCCTGATCGGTGCGGCTCACCACGACCTGGCGCCGGTCGTCGGGGTGCGGTTCCCTGCGGACCAGCCCTTTCGACTCCAGCATCGCCACGATGCGGGTCATCGACGGGGGCTGCACGTGCTCCTTGCGGGCCAGCTCCCCCGGCGTGGCGGAGCCGCAGCGGGCAAGGGTGCCGAGCACCGACATCTCGGTGGGGCTCAGCGTCTCGTCGACCCGCTGGTGGCGCAGCCGGCGGGAGAGCCGCATCACTGCGCCCCGCAGCTCGTTGACTGCGGCGCGGTCGTCCTCGGACAGTTCGGTCACGTTGCTTAGCCTAGCTCATTAGGTAGCCTAAGTACACTCTGCACGCAACACCCCCGCCCCGCGAGAGTTCCCCCGACCCGCACGTCCCTCCAGATCGTCCACTACGGCCCGGCCCCACGCCGCCCCCCGCGCGTTCAACCACCGGGCGCGCACATCTCACCCGAACGGGTGAGATGGCAGGCGAAAACGACACACATGGGCGCTCCTGCCCGCGACCGTGGGCACATGGCATCGAGAGTGCTCAGCCTGCGCATAGACGCAGACCTGTGGGACCGCATCCGCGAGCGTGCCGCCAAGCGCGGGATGACCGCACAGGACTACGTCGTCACGACGCTGGTCCGTGACGACTTCGACGAGCGGTTCACGGCCGCGGTCGAGGAGACCCGGCGTTTCTACGACCGCCGGCCGGACGGAACGGACCGGGACCAGGACCCCGACGAGGCCCCGGTCCCGGTCCCGGTCCCGCACCACGTCCCGCCCTACAGCAGCCCGAGCGCAGGCATCAGGTAGTAGAAGGCGAAGACGGCGGCGACCGCGTACAGCGCCACCGGGACCTGCTTGCCGCGCCCTGCCACCAGCCGCAGCGCGCAGAAGCTGATGAAGCCGATGCCGATGCCGTTGGTGATCGAGTAGGTGAACGGCATCAGCAGCATCGTCAGGAACGCCGGGATGGCGATGGTGAAGTCGCTCCAGTCGATCTCCTTGATCGACCCGGCCAGGATCAGGAAGCCCACCGCGACCAGCGCCGGAGTGGCCGCCTGCGCCGGGACCATGGTGGCCAGCGGCGTGAGGAACAGCGCGAAGACGAACATCAGCCCGGTGACGACGCTGGCGAGCCCGGTCCGCGCGCCCTCCCCGACGCCGGCGGTGGACTCCACGAAGCAGGTGTTCGCCGAGGACGAGCTGGCGCCGCCCACCGCGGTGGCGACACCGTCGATCATCAGCACCTTGTTGATGCCCGGCAGGTCGCCCTTGGCGTTGAGCAGCCCGGCCTCGTCGCTGACGCCGAGGATGGTGCCCATCGCGTCGAAGAAGCACGACAGCAGCACGGTGAAGACGAACAGCACCCCGGTCACGACGCCGACCTGCTGGAAGCCGCCGAAGAGGCTGACCTTGCCGATCAGGCCGAAGTCGGGGCTGGAGACCGGGTTGCCCGGCCACTTCGGCACCGTCAGGCCCCACTGGGCGGCCGGGACGTCGGCGACCGCGTCCACGATCAGGGCGAGCACCGTCATCGCGACGATGGAGATCAGGATCGCGCCCGCGACCTTGCGGATGATCAGCGCCAGGGTGAGCAGCGCGCCGAGGATGAAGATCAGCACCGGCCAGCCGTGCAGGTGTCCGTCGGAGCCGAGCTGCACGGGCACGGTGGTGTGCGCGGCGTCCGGGATGCGGGTGACGAACCCGGAGTCGACCAGGCCGATCAGCAGGATGAACAGGCCGATGCCGATCGCGATGCCCTTGCGCAGGCCCAGCGGCACCGCGGTCATCACCCGCTCCCGCAGCCCGGTGGCGACCATGATCATGATGGCGATGCCGGCCAGCACCACCATGCCCATCGCGTCGGGCCAGCTCATCCGGGGGGCGAGCTGCAGCGCCACCACCGTGTTGACGCCGAGCCCGGCGGCCAGTGCGATGGGCACGTTGCCGATGACGCCCATCAGCAGGGTGGTGAAGGCCGCGGTGATCACGGTCGCGGTGACCAGCTGGCCGCCGTCCAGGTGGTGGCCGAATTTGTCGACCGCGGAGCCCAGGATGATCGGGTTCAGCACGATGATGTACGCCATCGCGAAGAAGGTGGCCAGGCCGCCGCGGATCTCCCGTGGGATCGAGGAGCCGCGCTCCGAGATGCGGAAATAGCGGTCCAGGGCGTTGGCGGGCGGCCGGCCGGACGACCGACCCATGTCGACCGGAGCGGGGGCCGAGGTGGGCATGTGAGTCCTCAAAGGTGGCACGATCTCGCCCGCAGTTGGGCGATCATACGAATGTTTTCAGTCAACAGTGACGAGATTCAGTATGAATACCCAACTGGTCAAACACCATCTCCGCGCGTAGACCCCGGCCGTACGGCCTCCCTCCCGGCCCGGCGGGGCCGCCGCATACGATGGCGGGCATGAGCAAGCAGCGGAGTCCCCTGCGCGAGGCCCCCGAGCCGCTGGAGGCCAACGACGTGGCCACCGTCACGGTCGGCACGATCATCTGGTTCGCGCTCTTCGTCGTGCAGCTCCCCTTCTACGGCTGGTACTCCGACCACGGCCACACCTGGTTCATCTGGGCGTGCGCGGCCGGCGGCGTGCTGGGCCTGATCGGCCTGAAGTACGTGCGGGCCCGCCGCGACGCCATCGCGCGGGCGGCCGCGGCCGCCGAGGGGCAGACGCCCCAGCGCGCGTAACACCCCCGGCGCACAAGCACGCAGAACGGGGGGAAAGCCGCACTTGCCACGTACCGTCGGTCCATGACGGAACGCACGGGCGCCGGCGCGGGCTCGGGTACCGGCAACGACGCCGGCAGCGGTACGGACGCCGGGGTGGTCGCGCGGCACCCGGGGCTGAGCGGTGCGGAGGTGGCGCAGCGCATCGCGGCGGGCCAGGTCAACGACATCCCCGTGCGGTCCTCCCGCTCCACCGCAGGGATCGTCCGGGCCAACGTCCTCACCCGCTTCAACGCGATCATCGGCGGGCTCTTCCTGGTCATCCTGGTGGTGGGGCCGATCCAGGACGGCCTGTTCGGCTTCATCATCGTCGCCAACACCGCGATCGGCATCGTCCAGGAACTGCGCGCCAAGCGGACCCTGGACAGCCTCGCGGTGATCGGCGAGGCCAGGCCGTCGGTACGCAGGGACGGCGTGGCCAGCGAGATCTCCACCTCGCAGATCGTGCTCGGCGACCTGATCGAGATGGGCCCGGGCGACAAGGTGGTGGTCGACGGGGTGGTCGACGAGGCCGACCGCCTGGAGGTCGACGAGTCGCTGCTCACCGGCGAGGCGGACCCGGTGGTCAAGCACGCCGGCGACACGGTGATGTCCGGCAGCTTCGTGGTCGCCGGCGGCGGCGCCTTCACCGCCACCAAGGTCGGCCGGCAGGCCTACGCCGCCCAGCTCGCCGCCGAGGCGTCCCGCTTCACGCTGGTCGACTCCGAACTGCGCCAGGGCATCAGCCGGATCCTCAAGTACGTCACCTGGATGATGATCCCGACCGCGATCGGGCTGATCATCAGCCAGTTCACCGTGGACAGTCACGACACCCGCGAGGCGGTACGCCGTACGGTCGGCGGCATCACGCCGATGGTGCCGGAAGGCCTGGTGCTGCTCACCTCGATCGCCTTCGCGATCGGGGTGGTCAGGCTCGGCCGCAAGCAGTGCCTGGTGCAGGAACTGCCCGCTATCGAGGGCCTGGCCCGGGTCGACGTGGTGTGCCTGGACAAGACCGGCACCCTCACCGAGGGCGGCATGGACGTCACCGCGCTGCGGATCCTGGACGGTGGCGACGAGGCGTACGCGGTCCGCGCGCTGGCCGCGCTCGGCAGCGTCGACCGGCACCCGAACGCCAGCCTGCAGGCGGTCATCGACGCCTATCCGCCGGGCGGCGCGGCGGACTGGCGCGGCACCGGGACGCTGCCGTTCAGCTCGGTCCGCAAGTACAGCGGCGCGGCCTTCACCGAACCGGACGGCACGGACAGTACGTGGCTGCTCGGCGCGCCCGACGTGCTGCTGCCTGCCGGGCATCGCGCGCTCGGCGACATCGGCCGGCTCAACGACGAGGGGCTGCGGGTTCTGCTGCTGGCCCGCGCGGAGCGCCCGCTGGACGACCCGCAGGTCGCCGCCTCGGTGCTGCCGGTGGCGCTGGTGGTGCTCGAACAGCGGTTGCGGCCCGACGCCCGCGCGACCCTGCGCTACTTCGCCGAGCAGGACGTGCAGGCCAAGGTGATCTCCGGCGACAACGCCGTGTCGGTCGGCGCGGTCGCCGGCAAGCTCGGGCTGCCGGGGGCCGAGGACCCGGTGGACGCACGCGATCTGCCGCGCGAGCGCGACGCGCTGGCGGCGGCGCTGGAGCGCGGCGCGGTCTTCGGCCGGGTCGCCCCGCAGCAGAAGCGGGACATGGTGGGCGCCCTGCAGTCCCGCGGCCACACCGTGGCGATGACCGGTGACGGCGTCAACGACGTGCTGGCCCTCAAGGACGCGGACATCGGCGTGGCCATGGGCTCGGGTTCCGAGGCGACCCGGGCGGTCGCGCAGATCGTGCTGCTGGACAACAGCTTCGCGACGCTGCCCTCGGTGGTGGCCGAGGGGCGCCGGGTGATCGGCAACATCACCCGGGTCGCGACGCTGTTCCTCACCAAGACGGTGTTCTCCGTGCTGCTCGCGGTGCTCGTGGTGTGCTGGCAGGTGCCGTATCCGTTCCTGCCGCGGCATCTGACGCTGCTGTCGACGCTGACCATCGGGGTGCCGGCCTTCTTCCTGGCGCTGGCGCCCAACAAGGAGCGGGCCAGGCCGCACTTCGTCCACCGGGTCATGCGGTACTCGACACCCGCCGGGCTCATCTGCGGGGTCGCGGCCTTCGTGGCGTATCTGATGGCGCGCCACCACTACACGGGGGCTGGATCGTTGGGCGCGGAGACCAGTGCGGCGACGCTGACGCTGTTCCTGACCGAGATGTGGGTGCTGGCGATCGTCGCCCGCCCCTACACCTGGTGGCGGGTGACGCTGGTGCTCGCGATGGGCCTGCTGTTCGTGATCGTGCTGGTCACACCGTCGTTGCAGCGCTTCTTCGCGCTGCGCCTGGTCGGCACCCTGGTGCCGTGGTCGGCGGCCGGGATCGCGGTGCTGGGGGCGGTGGCGCTGGAGTTCTCCTGGGCGCTGGTGCGGCGCAGGGAGGCCGCGGCGGCGTGAGCGGCGGCGCCACCGCGGGCGGCGGGGTCAGTCGAACCAGCGGTCGCGGGCCAGCTCGTCGGTGCGCGACGGGTCCTCCAGCAGCGCGGCGAGCTCGAAGCGGCGCTCCCAGCGGCCCGCGGCCCAGGCCAGGCCGGCCGCGACGCCCTCGACGGTGGCGGCGTGCAGCGTGCCGTCGGCGTAACGCCAGTCGACCTCGACACCGCCGGCGAGCAGCAGCTCCTCGTGCTCGACGTAGGAGGCCGGGGCACCCGGCAGCAGGTCGTGGACGGCGGGAAGCACCTGGTGCGGCTCGCCCTGCGAGGTCACCGCGGCGTCCACGGCCTCGCTGAGGCGGCGCACCTGGAAGAGCTCGGCCAGGTCGGCGGCCAGCCGCGGGGGCACCGGCAGCAGCGCGAGGCCGCCGGACAGCGGCAGCAGGTCGGGGGCGTCGGCGACCAGGGCGTCGGCGGCGTCCACGACGACCGTCTCCCCGTCGAGCACCGCCCGCAGCTCGTCGGGCAGCGTGACCTGCTCGGGATCGAGCTCGGCCAGGGCCGCGTAGAGGCGGTGCAGCTGGGCCGGGGCGACCGTACGCTCCGGGTCGGCGAGCCGGGCGAGCAGTTCGGCGGCGCCGCCCGGTTCCGCCAGCAGCGCGGCCACCGTGGTGCGGACGCCGAGCGCCCGCAGCACCTGCTCGTCGACGGCGGTGTCGGTGTGGGCCTCGTCGTAGAGCCCGGCGAGCAGCCGGTCGCCGCCGGCCGCGCGCAGGCCGACCGGGCGGCGTCCGTCCAGGACGGGGTGGTCGCGCAGCCACCAGGCGGCGTAAGGGCGTACGGATTCGGTGGTGCCGTCGGGGAGCAGCACGCGGACCGGGGCGGTGACGGCGTCCCGCAGCGGCGGCCGGGAGAGCAGCGCGAGGGCCTGCGGCCAGGCGTCGTCGTCCACCAGGTCGAGGTCGCGCACGCCGATGATCTCGGTGGCGACCGGCGGCACGTCGGTCTCGGGCAGCTGGTCGAGTACGTCCTCGCACCAGACGTCCACGGCGTCGAGCAGGCCGACGTCGTCGGGTTCCGCCCAGTCGCTGTCGCGCGGTTCGAGGTCGTCGGGGTCCAGGACCACGTCGGCGGCCTGGACCAGGGCGAAGGTGGCAAGCACGCCGACCGCGGTCAGCGGCTGCTCGCCCCAGCGGTCGGCGAGTTCGGCGTCCACGGTGCCGAGTTCACCGGTCCGCAGGACGGCCTCCAGCGGGCTGCCGGGCAGGACGAGTTCGCCGGCCGGGGCCAGCTCGCCCTCGTCGTCGGGCAGCGCGAGCGCGGCCAGCCACGGTTCGTCGCCGGGCGCGAGGCCGGCGGCGCGGGCCAGCGCCAGGACGGTGTCGGCGAGTTCGTCGGCGTCCAGCCCCCGCTCGTCCTGGTCCCAGGCGGTGTCCTCGTCCAGGGAGGCGGCGACCGCGGCCCGTACCTGCGGGGTGGTCAGGACCGCGCGGGGTGTGGCGGGGGCGGCGCCGAGCTTCTCCAGCAGCGGGTGGGCGGCCTCCGGGTGCGCGACCCGCAGGCCGAGCCTGGCCAGCAGCGCGGGGTCGACGGCAGCCGGGTCGTCGCCCGGCACCGGCAGCAGCACCTGCCGCGGGCCGACCACCGTACGGCCGTCGGCGAGCGGTACGGGCAGGCCGCTGAGGACGTCGGCGTCGGTGCCCGCGAGGGCGTCGTAGAGGCGCCACCACCAGGCGGCGGGGCGCTCGGTGCCGGAGAGCCGGTCGACGGCGTCGGCCAGCGACAGCCGCGCGACACCCAACTGGCGCAGAGCGGGGCGGCGTTCCAGGGCGGACGGCACGAGGGTGGGCAGCACCTCGGCCAGGACGCGCACGGCCTCCGCGGTGGCGCCCTCGACGACCTCGGCCTCGACGGGCCGCAGCGCGTGGCTCTCGCCGGCGAGCGGGCCGCCGCCGTCCCAGCCGTCGGCGTCCGCGTCGGGAGCCACGAAGGAGGCGTCCGGCGGGACCTCGGCGGCACGCGGCAGGAAGGGGGTGCGCGGCAGCTGCGCCAGGATGCGGCGGCGCAGTTCGGCGTCCAGCACGCCCTTGCCGAGGGGCCCGGGCACCAGGTCGACCACGCCTGCGCCGCTCGGGCGCCAGCCGGCGAGCAGCCGGACGTAGGCGTCGGCGGCGCGCTCGACCAGGAAGTCGGTGAGCGGCCCCGGGGCGGAGTGCCTGCGGGTCGGGTCGAGCGGGAGCGAGGCAAGCAGCAGGGCGGGCAGGCCGAGCGGTTCGTCGGTCGGCGTCGGGGCGTGCACGACGTCGGCGGTGCGGGGCGCGGCGGGCGAGCCGTCGGGCGCCACGGGCACGGCCCAGGTCACCGACCAGACCGGGCGCAGGCGCTCCTCGACCGGGCGGTCGGCGAGCAGGTCGGCGGTCAGGGCGCCGCCGTCGCCGACGACCCGCCAGCGGGTGGCGGTGGGCGCGTCGGAGTCCTCCACCAGGACGTCGCCGTCCTCGGCCTGACGGCGGGTCAGGGTCCGCACGCCCGCCGGGGTGTCGACGACCACCTCGGACAGGCCGGGCAGGGCGAGCAGCAGCGCGTCGTCCACGGCGGCCAGCAGCCGCCCGGCCAGGTCCTCCGCGGCGCCGTCCCGCAGCGGCAGGACGACGACGGTGTCGTACGTGTCCGGCGCGCTGCCCTCCGCGGGCAGCGGCAGCCGCAGCAGCGGGACATGGCCGTCCCGGCGGCGCAACTCCTCGCCGAGGCCCGGGACTTGTGCGGCCAGCTCGCGCGCCTCGGCCAGCGACCAGCGGACACCGCCGCTGCGCCCGACCACGGCGGGCTCGTCGCTGACGGCGAGGACGGCGGCGAAGCCGACGCCGAAGCGGCCGACCGCGGCGGGTCCCTCGTCGCGCTTGGCGGAGGCGCGCAGGGTGGACAGCGACTCCACGGCGAGCGCGTCCAGCGGGGCGCCGGTGTTGGCGGCGGCGAGCAGCGCGGGGGCGTCGGCGGTGGGCTCGTGGTAGGTCAGCCGGAGGCGGCCGGGGACGCCGGCCCGGGTGGCGGCGTCCGCGGCGTTCTGGGCCAGCTCGATGATCAGCCGGTCGCGGTGGCCGCCGAGGGCGAGGTCCTCCTCGGCGTTGGCGTCCTCACGGAAGCGGGCGGCCGACGCGGCCCAGGCGGTGAGGACCGCCCGGCGCAGATCCGCGGTACGGAAGGGGTCGGGGTGGCCTTCCGGGGGCGTCCGGATTACGCCTGCGCGGGTCACGTGCGGTCCTTCGCTCGCCGGGTACGCCCCTGTCGGGGCCGTGCACGGTGACCGTACCGCCATTCGGCGTGCCCTTCATCCCACCGCCCGGGCCGCGGGAGGCCCGCCGGGTCCCCCCGCCGCCGCCGGGTGGCCGCGGGGCGCCGGGAGGGGCCGTGCAGGGCCTCAGGAGGGGCCGTGGTCCTCCCCGCCGGAGCTGCCGGGGCCGGCGGACGCGCCGGACCTGCCAGAGCCGCCCGGCCCGGCCGGATCGGCGCCGTCCGAGGCCTGGCCGGCCGCGCTGCCGCCCGTCGCCGCGGCGTCGCCCGCCGCGGCAGGGCGCAGCGACAGCGGGTCGGTGTCGTGCAGCTCGTCGAGGACCATCGGCGCGGGCTGCGGCGGACGCGGCATGACCGCGGCCTCGGAGTGGCCGCCGCATCCGTAGCCGAGCGAGACCACGTGGCCGTCGGCCGGCGAGAACTCGTTGGCGCAGATCCCGAAGGCCTGGCTGAGCGAGCCGGTGATCGGCACCAGGAAGCCGCAGCTGACGCAGTTGGCGGGCGCGGCCTGCGCCATCGCCGTCTTGGGCCCGAACTGCTCGTCCCAGCGGTCCGCGGCGGCGTGCAGCCCGTAGCGGGACAGCACCCGGGGGCGGCCGAGACCGAGCTGCCCGGCGATCGAGCCGATCGTCGCCACGGACGGCACGACCAGGTCGACGCCCTCCTCGGCGTCCGCGCCGGGCTCGCCGGCCGGCGGCTCGTCGTCGCCGGTCCAGCCCGGTTCGAGCCGCAGGTCGTCCGCCTCGGTGGGCAGCAGGTCGCCGGGGCCCATGTCGCCGGGCCGCAGCCGCTCGCTCCACGGCACCCACTCGGGCGCCAGGATGGAGTCGGCGCCTGGCAGCAGCACCGTTTCGTCGACGGTCACGGCCTTGGCACGGGACGCCCTGGTCAGCGTGGTGGCCCAGCGCCAGCCGCGGTAGGCGGGCTCGGTACAGGCGAAGAAGTGGGTGACGACCCGGTCGCCCTCCGCGGCGACCCCCAGGTGCGCACCCACCGACTGCGGCCCCGCCGCCTCCAGCGTGACCGCCAGGGCAACGTCGACGGCCTCGGCGCACAGGCGGTCAGGGGTACGGCTTCGCATCGCTGCACTCACAGAAATCGTTTCTCTCTCTACGCCGTCTCACGTGTGCGCTCGCGGGCGGAAGGACCCGACGCGGAGAGTTGCAGCGGAGCGGACCTGCGGACCGCTTCGACGCCTATTTTCCCTGCCTCATCCGGTCCTGCCCGAGCGTCCTCGGGCGCACCTGTTGCCACCCATTCTGCGTGATCGCACGGTACCTGTGCGCACCACGCCAGCAAAGGAGGGGGTGAGCTCTCTTCCGATTGGGGCAGGATTGCGTCATGGCAAGAACCGACACCGCCGCCCGAGGGCCTGTGCGCAGAGCCGGACACGTCCTCGTTCGGGGCGTGGGCGGTCCGGCCGGAGCGCTGGGCCGGCGTATCCGGCGTACGACACATGCCGGAGGCGCGGGCGAGTCCGGTCTGGCGAAGTTGATCGAGCTGCACGCGGTCAACTCCGCCGGCGACATGATGATCACCGTCGCTCTGGCCAGCACTGTCTTCTTCTCGGTGCCCAGCGGCGAGGCCCGTGGCCGGGTCGCGCTGTATCTGCTGGTGACGATGGCGCCCTTCGCGCTTCTCGCACCGGTGATCGGCCCGCTGCTCGACCGGCTGCAGCACGGACGCAGGGCCGCGATGGCGGTCTCGATGATGGCCAGGGCCGTGCTGGCCTGGACGATGGCCGGGGTGATCTCGACCGCCGGGCTCGGCCTGTATCCGGCGGCGCTCGGCGTGCTGGTGTCGTCGAAGGCCTACGGCGTGGTGCGCAGTGCGGTGGTGCCACGGCTCTTGCCGGGGCGTACGACCCTGGTCAAGGCGAATTCCCGGGTCACCCTGTCGGGCCTGCTGGCCACCGCTGTGGCGGCCCCGGTCGCCGCGGGGCTGAACGTGATCGGCCCGCAGTGGCCGCTCTACGGCGCTTTCGTGGTCTTCATCGGCGGCGCCCTGCTGTCGCTCTCGTTGCCCGGCAAGGTCGACTCGGCCCGCGGCGAGCAGCGGGTGCGGCTGTCGGCGGACGAGGAGGCGCAGCCCGAGCCGACCGGCATCCCGGGCCGCAAGCCGGGGCTGCTGGGCGTCGGCTCCTCGGTGCTGCACGCCCTGCAGGGCAACGGCGGGCTGCGCTCGCTGTCCGGCTTCCTGACGATGTTCCTGGCCTTCATGATGCGCGAGCACCCGCTCGGCGGGCTGTCGCCGGCGATGTCGCTGGGCGTGGTCGGCGTGGCGGCGGGTGTCGGCAACGCGTTCGGCACCGCGCTCGGCGCCTGGCTCAAGGCGCGCGGCCCCGAGGTGATCATCGCCGCCGTGCTGATCTGCGCGCTGACCGCGGCGACGCTGGCCGCGGGCTGGTACAGCCTGGTCACGGTGGCCGCGCTCACCGCGGTGGCCGGTATCTCGCAGGCGCTGGCGAAGCTGTCGCTGGACGCGCTGATCCAGCGCGACGTGCCGGAACTGGTGCGGACCTCCGCCTTCGCCCGCTCGGAGACCGCACTCCAGCTGTCCTGGGTGGTCGGCGGCGGCCTCGGCATACTGCTGCCGCTGAACGGCCCGCTGGGCATGGGGTGCGCCGCCGGCCTGGTGGCCCTGGCGTTCCTGCTGTCCGTACGCGGCCTGTTCGGGGCCGCCCGCCGCGGCAGTACGGCCCGCGCCCGGGTCGCCTAGCGCGGCCATACGCCCACGGCCCGCGCCCGGACGGCAACCGGGGAGTGCGGGGACGTACCGCGGCGGTAACCCGTACGGGTCGCGTCGCGGACGGCCGGGGCGGGCCCCACCTGGGGACACGCGCACCCCCGCGCGGACGGGGCGCAACCGCCCGGTAGCCTCCTGCCATGAGCATTCGCCGCGCTGCCACCACCATCGGTGCCCTCTCCCTCGGGCTCGTCGCCCTGACCGCCTGCGACAAGCCGACCGCGATGGCGACGGTGACCGTGGGCAGCAAAAGCGTGCAGGCGGAAGCCGCGGACAAGTGCTACGACGGCGGCAAGAAGCTGCCGCAGGCGATCTTCCTGGCGTGCCTGCAGACCACCCCTGTGCACCACATCACCGTCCCGGTCGGGGACCAGGTGCGGATCGGCGTCGACCCGTCGATCGCGAAGAAGGGCTGGCTGATCGCCCAGGGCACCACCCTGGTCACGCCGGAGCCGCTCAAGGACAAGACGTACTGGTCGGTGGACAGCGAGCAGCTGTTCAACTCCCAGGACCAGCAGACCGGCGGGACCACCACCGCCAAGAAGGTGACGCTGAACATCGTGGAGTCGGCCGACACCAGCGGCGAGGCATCCTTCCGGGTCATCCAGTTCACCCTGGTCCGGGGCAAGTAGGGCCGTGCGCGACCGCCGCAGGCGCGTGCTGGTGCTGACCGCGGTCGGCGCCGAGCGGGACGCTGTCGCAGCGGGTCTGGCGGCCGCGGGCGAGGCCGCCGGCGGCACCGAGGTGAGCGTGGCGGGCGTCGGCCCGGCAGCCGCGGCGGCCGGCGCGATGTACGCGCTGACGTGGGCGGCGGAGGGCGGCGAACGGCCCGCTCTGGTGGTCTCGGCGGGCATCGGCGGCGGTTTCGCGCCCATGGCGCCGGTGGGCTCGCTCGCCGTGGCGCGGACGATCGTGGCCGCCGACCTCGGCGCGCAGACCGGCGAGGGCTTCGTCCCGGTCGCCGACCTCGGTTTCGGCCGCTCCGAGCACCACCCGCCCGCGCGGCTGAGCCGTGCGGTGGCCGACGCCCTCGGCGCCGCCTACGGGCCGGTGCTGACGGTCTCCACGGTGACCGGGACCGCGGCCCGCGCCGCGGAGCTGGCGGGCCGTCATCCGGGGGCCGTGGCCGAGGCGATGGAGGGCTTCGGGGTGGCGGAGGCGGCGGCGCTGCTCGGCGTGCCGGTGCTGGAGATCCGCGCGGTGTCCAACCCCGTCGGCCCCCGGGACCGCGCGGCCTGGCGGATCGGCGAGGCGCTGGCGGCGCTGACGTCGGCGTTCGGGAAGCTCCCGGGCGTCTGGGAGGTTGAGGCAGCACATGACGACACCTAGCCGCGACACCAGCGAGGGCGCCGGGCCCGACCCGCTGCGGATCGCGTACTCCCCCTGTCCCAACGACACCTTCGTCTTCCACGCGTGGGCGCACGGCCTGGTGCCGGAGGCGCCGCCACTTGAGGTGACCTTCGCCGACATCGACATCACCAACGGGATGGCGGAGCGCGGCGAACTCGACGTCCTGAAGGTGTCCTACGCGGTGCTGCCGTGGGTGCTCGACGACTGGGCGCTGCTGCCGTGCGGCGGGGCGCTGGGGCGCGGCTGCGGGCCGCTGGTGCTGACCCGCGAGCCGGGCACGGACCTGGCGGGGCGGACGGTCGCGGTGCCCAGCGAGCGCTCGACGGCGTATCTGCTCTTCCGGCTGTGGGCGGCGGCCGAGGTCCAGGGCGGCGTCGGGGAGATCGTGGTGATGCCCTTCCACGAGATCATGCCCGCGGTGCGCGACGGCCGGGTGGACGCGGGCCTGGTGATCCACGAGGCGCGCTTCACCTACCAGAACTACGGGCTGCACAAGCTCGCGGACATGGGCGAGCACTGGGAGGCGACCACCGGCCTGCCCATCCCGCTCGGCGCGATCATCGCCCGCCGGTCGCTGGGCAAGGAGCGGCTGCACGCCCTCGCCGACGCGGCCCGCACCTCGGTGCGCATGGCGTGGGACGACCCGGCGGCCTCCCGCGACTATGTGCTGGCGCATTCCCAGGAGATGGATCCGCCGGTCGCCGACCAGCACATCGGCCTGTATGTGAACGAATTCACGGCCGACCTCGGCACGGACGGATACGCCGCCGTACGGGGGCTGCTCACTCGGGCGGCCGCCGAAGGCCTGGTGCCCGCGCTGAGCGCGGACGCGCTGGCTTTCTGAAATATTGCCCCGCCATTCGCGGGGGCCGAAAAAGGCGGTGCGGCGCTTTACCGGACTATGGGACTCCGGTAAAACGCCGCCTTCCGGCACCTCGGGTGTCGCCCCGCGTGTTACGGCGCGCCGCCGCTAAACGTCGAGCTGGTCGGCGACCACCCTCAGCACGGACGCGATCTTGTGGCCGTGGGCCTTGTCGGGATACCGGCCGCGCTGCAGCGACCTGGCGACGTCCTCGAGCAGCGTGGTGAGGTCCTGGACGATGGGCAGCAGCTCGTCCGGCTTGCGCCGCTGGGCCGCGGCGACCGAGGGTGCGGGGTCCAGCAGGGTCACAGAGAGCGCCTGATCACCGCGCTGGCCCGCGACGACCCCGAATTCCACGCGCTGGCCGGGCTTGAGCGCGGCGACCCCGTCGGGCAGCACAGAGGAGTGCACGAAGACATCGCCGCCGTCGTCGCGGGAGAGAAAGCCGAAGCCCTTCTCACTGTTGAACCACTTGACCTTGCCGGTAGGCACGTCCGACCTCGTCCTCATTGCTCGAAATTGCTCGAAACCGCTCGGTAAGACAGCGGCGGATCCACCGGAGACCCGCTGACACCAAGGCTAATGGCCAGGTGCTGTGTGACAAGACGGCGAGGTCCCGTTCCCGCGCGCCCCACAGCACGGACCTACCCTTGTGCGGTGAGCAAACAAACCAGGGCCGCCGGTGACCTGCTCGTCAGGATCGGCGCGATCGTCTTCATCGTCGGGGCAGCCGGCACGCTGGCCACCGTGGCGCCGCTGCTGCTCGGCACCCGCCGGCTGCCGACGCCGGCGTATTTCGTGTCGATGCTGATGGGGGTCGGGCTGGCGCTCGCGCTGCTCGGGCTGCTGCGGTCCGCGCTCGCGCAGCGTCACCCACAGGCGTGAATTGCGAGGTCAGGCGGCTGCCGAGGTGTGAGCAGCGAGCCAGCCGGGAAATTCTCTGAGGTCGGCAAGTACGACATCGGCCCCCGCCGCCCGCAGCTCCGCCGCGCTGCACGGCCCGGTGGCCACCCCCACCGACAGGGCGCCCGCCTTGTGGGCTCCCCTGACATCACCGGTGTGATCGCCGACGTAGACGGTCGCACCCCACTCGACCAGCGCCTCGGCCTTGGCTTCCGCCCAGAGCCAGCCGCGCAGCTCCGCCTCGATGCCGACATGGGCGAGGTGCAGCTCGGCGTTGGGACCGTATTTCGCGGTGACGACCACCGGACGCCCGCCCGCCGCCCGGACGGCCGCCACCGCCTCGGGGGCGCCCGGCATCGCGGGCGTCGGAAGGATGGCGTGGTCGGGGTAGAGCGTGCGGTAGCGCTCCGCCATCTCCGGGACGCGCTCGCGGGGGAACCAGTTGACCAACTCGTCGTCCAGCGGCGGGCCGAGCCGGGTGACGGCCAGACCGGAGTCGATGAAGACGCCCGTCTCCGCCGCGAGCCGGCCGTACACGGCCTTGATCCCGGGCCGGGAGTCGATCAGGGTCATGTCGAGGTCGAAGCCGACCGTCAGGGTCGGCGGAACGGAGGAGAAGTCGTTGGTCACAGCATCCATTGTCACCTGTGCGGTCAACCTCCCCCCGGAGGTCCGGGCGGCAGCCCGTATAGTTAGCGCAGCCTAAGCTAAGCCCTGCCCGGCGCCAGACGGTCGCCGCCTCCCGGAGGACCGCCTGACATGCACTTGCGCCGCCGCACCGGCTGGATGGCCGCGGCGACGGTGGCACTGCTGCTCGCGGTACTGCTCAGCCTGGCGGTCGGCAGCCGGGAGATACCGCCCTCGCAGGTGCTCGACGCGCTGCTGCACGGCGGCACCAGCCAGAACGCCGAGGTCGTCCGCAGCCTGCGGGTGCCGCGTACGGTGATCGGGATCATGGTCGGCGCCGCGCTGGCGGTGGCCGGGGTGGTCATGCAGGGCGTCACCCGCAACCCGATCGCCGAGCCCGGCATCCTCGGAGTGAGCCAGGGCGCCTCGCTCGGCGTGGTGTGCGCCATCGCCTACGCCGGGGTGGGCACGCTCAGCGGCTACGTCTGGTTCGCCTTCGCAGGCGCCGGAGCCGCGGCCGTCGCCGTCTACGCGGTCGCCGCCCGCGGCAGGGGCGGCGCCTCGCCGGTCAAGCTCGCGCTGGCGGGCGCGGCCATGAACGCGTTCCTGACCTCGATCGTGTCCGGGGTGCTGACCACCGACGCGCAGACGCTGGACACCTACCGCTTCTGGCAGGTGGGTTCGCTGTCCGGCCGGGACACCGACATCATCGCGATGATCTGGCCCTTCCTTGCGGTGGGCCTGCTGCTGGTGCTGGCGATGGCCCGCGGCCTGGACGCGCTCGCGCTCGGCGAGGACATCGCCAAGGGCCTGGGGCAGAACGTGGCGGTGCTGCGGCTGACCGGAGCGCTCGGCGCCACCGTCCTGACCGGCGCCGCGGTCGCCGCCGCGGGCCCGATCGCCTTCGTCGGCCTGGCCGTGCCGCACCTGGCCCGTGCGCTGGTCGGCACCGCACACCGCTGGGTGCTGCCGATGGCGGCGCTGCTTGGCCCGGTGATGATCCTGGTCTCCGACGTCGTCGGCCGGATCGTCTTCCCGCCCTCCGAGGTCCCGGTCGCGGTGATGACGGCGCTCATCGGCGTGCCGTTCCTGGTGGCGCTGGTGCGCCGCAGATCGGTGGTGGCGGCATGACCGCGACACGTACGGCCGCCGGGGCGCCGGAGCGCGTACGGCCCGCGGGCTACGCCGTCGTACGCCCCGGTGGGCGCGGGTCCTTCCTGGTACACCGGCGCTCGCTGGCCGTCACCTGCGTGCTGGCCGTGCTGCTGGCGGCGGTCTGCGTGGCGTATCTGTGCGTCGGGGAGTCCTTCGTGGCGCCCGGCGAGGTGGTGAAGGTGGTCTTCGGGCAGCCGAGCCCGGACCAGCTGGTGGTCGGCGAGCTGCGCGAACCGCGGCTCGCGCTCGGGCTGCTGGTCGGCGCCGCCTTCGGCGTGTCGGGCGCGCTGATCCAGACGGTCGCCCGCAATCCGCTGGCCAGCCCGGACGTGATCGGCGTGACCCATGGCGCGGGCGCGGTGACGGTGGCCGCGATGACCTACGGCGTGACCTCGTACAGCGCGCTGCCGTACCTCTCGATCACCGGCGGGCTCGGCGCGGCGGCCCTGGTCTACGTCTTCGCCTGGCGGCGCGGGCTGCACGCGGCCCGCTTCGTGCTGATCGGGATCGGCTTCTCGGTGGCGCTGTCGTCGGTGACGCAGCTCTTCTTGACCAAGGGCGACTACCTGGTCGCCCAGCAGGCCAAGGTCTGGCTGACCGGTTCGCTCAACGGCCGCGGCTACGCCGAGGCGCGGCCGCTGGCCAACTTCGTCCTGCTCGCGGTGCCGTGCGCGCTGTGGGCGGCGCGGGCGCAGCGCACGGTGTCCTTCGACGACGACACCGCGACCGCGCTGGGCATCAGGCTGGGCCGGATCAGATTCGGCCTGGTGGCGCTCGGCGTCGTCCTGGCGTCGGTCGCCACCGGGGCGGCCGGGCCGGTGGACTTCGTGGCGCTGCTCGCCCCGCAGATCGCCCGCCGGCTGACCAGGACCGCGCAGATCCCGCTGCTGGCCTCGGCGCTGACCGGCGCGCTGGTCGTGGTGGTCGCCGACCTGCTGGCCCGCAAGCTGTTCTCGCCGACCGAGCTGCCGGTCGGCGTGATGACCGCCGCCGTCGGCGCGCCCTACCTGATGTGGCTGATCGTCCGCAGCCGCAGCCGTTCCGGAGAGCCGTCATGACGACCCCAGAGTCCACGCCCGCGCGGCCCGTTCCCGCCCAGCAGGCCGCGCCCGCACCCCGGCTCGCGCCCTCGGCGGGCAACCGGCTCGCCGCCCGTGACCTCACCCTCGCCTACGAGGACCGGGTCGTGGTCGACGGGCTCGACCTGGAGATCCCCGACGGGCGGGTCACCGTCATCGTCGGCCCCAACGCCTGCGGCAAGTCCACCCTGCTGCGCGCCCTCGGCCGGCTGCTCAAGCCCCGGCACGGCTCCGTGCTGCTGGACGGCGCCGAGCTGGCCCGGGTCCCGACCCGGCAGATCGCCAGGACCCTGGGCCTGCTGCCGCAGTCGCCGGTGCCGCCGGAGGGCATCACGGTCGCCGACCTGGTCTCCCGCGGCCGCCAGCCGCACCAGAAGTGGTGGCAGCAGTGGTCGGAGTCCGACGAGCGGCTGGTCGCCGAAGCCATGGAGCGTACGGCGACGAGCGACCTGGCCGGCCGACTGGTGGACGAGCTGTCCGGCGGCCAGCGGCAGCGGGCGTGGATCGCGATGGCGCTGGCCCAGGACACCGACCTGCTGCTGCTCGACGAGCCGACGACCTTCCTCGACATCGCCCACCAGGTCGAGGTGCTCGATCTCGTACGCCGCCTCAACCGCGAGCGCGGGCGGACCGTCGTCGCGGTGCTGCACGACCTCAACCAGGCCGCCCGTTACGCCGACCACCTCATCGCGATGAAGGCCGGGCGGATCGTCGCCGAGGGCGCGCCCGGCGAGGTCGTCACCGCGGAGCTGGTCCGCGAGGTGTTCGGCCTGGCGTCGGTGGTCGTGCCCGACCCGGTGACCGGCAGCCCGCTGGTGGTCCCCGGCGCCCCCTGGCAACTCCCCGACGACGGCGCAGCGCAGGGCGTCACCGCAACTCCGCATCCCTGAACGGAGATCCGCCATGTCAGGTAGCCGCAGCACCCGTTCGACCCGCCTGCCGGCTGTCGCCGCCGTGCTGCTGTGCACGGCTCTGGCGGCGGCGTGCAGTTCACCGTCCACGTCCTCGGGCGGCGCCCCCGGCGACGCGTCCGGCAGCGCCTCGGGCACGCACACCGTGGACACCGCCATGGGTCCGGTGAAGGTGCCAAGCCATCCGCGCCGGGTGGTGGTCCTGGACACCGCGGAGCTGGACTCGGCGATCACCCTCGGAGTCAAGCCGGTCGGTGCGACCAGCGCGGGCACCAGCAGCGGCTTCCTGGACTACCTGCCGCAGGGCCAGGTCGCCGGCATCGCCGACGTCGGCGAGATCGCCGACCCCAACCTGGAGGCGGTCGCCGCGCTCAACCCCGACCTGATCCTCAGCAGCAAGGTCCGGGACGGCGCTCACTACGACGCCCTGTCGAAGATCGCACCGACCGTGCTGACGGAGTCCACCGGGGCGCCCTGGAAGGCCGACTTCCAGCTGCACGCGGCCGCGTTGGGCCGCACCGCGCAGGCCGCGCAGGCGGTCGCCGCGTATCAGGCGCACGTGGCGAGGGTCACCGCCGCGCTCGGCGGCAGCGCGAAGGCGGCGGCGACCACGGTGAGCATGGTGCGCTTCGTGGAGGGCGCGGACATCCGGCTGTACGGCAACGCCAGTTACATCGGCACGATCCTCAAGGACGTGGGCCTGGCCCGGCCTTCGGCCCAGGACGTCGACCGGCTCAACGTCGACGTCAGCCCCGAGCAGATCGGCACGGCGGACGGCGACGCGCTCTTCTACGCCACCTACGGCGATCCGAAGGCCGCCAAGGAGACACAGGTGACGGGGAGTCCGCTGTGGAAGCAGCTCACCGCGGTCGGCGCGGGACACGCCCACCGGGTGGACGACCAGCTCTGGTACCAGGGCATCGGCTACACCGCCGCCGGCAAGATCCTCGACGAGCTGCAGCAGGACCTCACCGCGAAGTGAGGCCGGGCTGTGGGGGGTTGGGGGCCGGGTCAGGCCGACCTGCGGTTCCGCCACAGCAGATACAGCGCGGTGCCGACGGCGGCCAGCCGCACCACCGGCGGGTAGGCGTCCTGGAAGGCGGGCCCCATCTGGCCCTGCGCGATCGGGGTGCCCCACTTGCCGACGTCCCGGCCCCAGATCCACACGACCATCCCGGCCGCGAAGGCGCCCGGGATGACCAGCACCGCGAATTTGGCCTGCGGCCGGCTGAGGCGGCGCGAGAGGTAGGCGACCAGCCAGCCCAGGCCGAGCGGGATGAGCGAGCCGATCGCGGCTCCCACGACCAGCAGTGCGGCGGCCAGCAGCAGTACCGGGCTGCCCCAGTTGCGGGGGACGCCTTCCGGGCGCGGGCCGCGCCGCAGCAGGCGGCGGCGGCGCGGTGCCGTTGCCGGCTCGCCGGTTTCGGCGTCGTCGGCCGCGTCGGCGTCCTCCGGGGCGGCCGGGGCGCCCGGCTTGCCCGACAGGCCCTCGGGGGTCAACTCCTCGTCGTCGAACGGGATGAAGACGCCGCCGGTCATCCCCGGCAGCCCGGCCAGCTCGTCCCCGGGCCGGGGCCGCCCGCCGCGGCCGTCCCCCTGCCACCACTCCCGGCCGTTGTCGTCCCGGCCCCGGCCCTGGTCCCCGTCGTCCGGGCGGCCCGGCTTCGGCACCTGCGGCCCCCGCGCTTTCGCGTAGGGCCCGTACGACCCGGGCGGCGGCTCCTCCA
The DNA here is from genome assembly GCF_036010485.1 of Streptomyces sp. NBC_01198. Taxonomy (NCBI): domain Bacteria; kingdom Bacillati; phylum Actinomycetota; class Actinomycetes; order Kitasatosporales; family Streptomycetaceae; genus Streptomyces; species Streptomyces sp. NBC_01198. Next base: position 4,917,972 of record NZ_CP108568.1, on the reverse strand, counting down.
CCGGGGGCGCCGCCTCGCGCCGCGACCCGGGCGTAGTCGCGGCGGCCTCCACCACGTCGTCCGGGCTGCCGATCCGGCCCAGGATCTGCCGCACCGCCGCCGCGGAGTCGGCTCCGCGCCGCTCCCGGTCGATGTCGTTGCGCAACTGCGCGACCAGTTGCATCCGCTGGGCGGCGGGCAGCGCGGTCTGAGCCAGGTCTCCGACCCGGCTCAGATAGTCGAACACCAGCCGATCGCTCTCGACCCCCACCGCCCAAACCCCCAGACGCCACCCGGGACTTCACCTCCGCCGACCGTACCGTGCGGCTGCCGCCGCGGCACGCCAGCCCACCCCGATTCCCCCGGGCACCGACCCGAAGGGGCAGCCCGGTCCGCCCCGGACCACCCGCCGGTGGTGGGCTGAGCACGCAGTTCCCCGCCCCCCCGACGGGGCACCCCCTCCCCCAGACCCGAGCCCCGAAGGGGCGGCCCGGACCGCCCCGGGCCAAGCGGCCGTGGGCGCGAGAGGGCTGGGCCTCCCCCGGAGGGGATGGGTGTCGGCGGGATCGGGTGGGCAGGGCCTAATGTGGGAGGGATGACGACCGGAGGCCACAGCGGTGCCCCGCGCACCCTCGCGGAGGACCTGCGCGCCCGTGACGACGGCGCGCTGGTGGTGCTGTTGCGCGCGCGGCCGGATCTGCTGGCCCCGGTGCCGACCGACCTGACGCAGCTGGCGACCCGGGCCGCGACCCGCACCTCGGTGCTGCGGGCGCTCGACCACCTCGACGCCTTCACCCAGCAGACAGCCGAGGCGCTGGCGCTGACCGCGGACGGGTGCCCGTACGAGACGTTGCGGGCGCTGATGACCGGGCGCTCGGACGGCGCGGGGCCCGGTGAGCCGCTGGACCCGGCGGTCGCCGACGCCGTGGCCGCCGCCCTGCCGGGGGCCGTCGCCGCGCTGCGGGAGCGCGGGCTCGTCTGGGGCGAGGACGACCGGCTGCGGCTGGTGCGTACCGCACGGGACCTGCTCGCGCCGTCCGCCGCGACGCCGTCCGCCACCGGGCTCGGCCCTTCCGTGGCCGAGGCGACGTCGGGGATGTCGCCCGCCAGGCTGCAGGAAGTGCTTTCGGACGCCGGGCTCGCCGGGACGCACGACCCGCAGAGCGCGATCACCGCGCTGGCGGAACTGTTCGCCGACCCGGTGCGCTTCGGGCAGCTGCTTGCGGCCGCACCCGACGGCGCCCGCGCGGTGCTCGACCGGCTGGTGTGGGGGCCGCCGTACGGCGAGGTCAGGGACGCGACGGCGGCCGTACGGGCGTCCGGCGCGGCCACCCCCGTGCAGTGGCTGCTGGCCCGCGGCCTGCTGCTGCCGGCCGGCCAGCACAATGTCGTGCTGCCCAGGGAGGCCGCGCTCGCCCTGCGCGGCGGCCGCGCCCACCGCACCCCGCAGCCGCTGCCGCCGCCGCTCGACCCGGTGGCGCGTACGGCGAAGACGGTGAACGCCACCGCCGCCGGCCAGGCCTTCACCGCCGTACGCACGATCACCGACGTGCTCAAGGAGTGGCAGTCCGGCGGCCCGGCGGTGCTGCGGGCCGGCGGCATCAGCGTCCGCGACCTGCGGCGTACGGCCGGCGCGCTGGACCTCACCGAGCCGCAGACCGCTTTCTGGCTGGAACTCGCCTACGCGGCCGGCCTCATCGCCACCGACGGCGAGCTCGACGAGGCCTACGCCCCCACCCCCGCCGCCGACGAGTGGCTGCTGCTGCCGGCCGAGCGGCAGTGGGCGGCGCTGGCGTCGGCCTGGCTGGCAGCGACCCGCACGCCGGGGCTGGTGGGCAGCCGCGACCCGAAGGGCAGGGCGCTGGCGGCGCTCGGCCCTGACCTGGACCGTTCGCTCGCGCCTCAGGTACGCAAAGGTGCGCTGCGGCTGCTCGCGGCACTGCCGGTCGGCTCCGTGGCCGGCCGGGAGGAACTGCTGGCCCGGCTGCGCTGGGAACGCCCGCTGCGGGCCGGCGCCGAGGCGCTGCGCGAGGACCTGCTGGGCTGGACGCTGCAGGACGCCGAGACCCTGGGCCTGACCGGCCGCGGCGCGCTCGCCGCGCACACCCGCCCGCTGCTCGGCGCCGAGCCTGACCGGGGCCGGGCCGCCGCGCTGCTCGCGCCGCTGCTGCCGGAACCGCTCGACCACGTGCTGCTGCAGGCGGACCTGACCGCGGTCGCGCCCGGCCCGCTGATCGCCCCGCTCGCCGAGACGCTGGGCGTGCTGGCCGACATCGAGTCCAAGGGCGGCGCGACCGTCTACCGCTTCACCCCCGAGTCCGTGCGCCGCGCCCTGGACGCCGGGCGTACGGCGGCGGAGTTGCAGGCCTTCCTGACCGAGCACTCCCGTACGCCGGTGCCGCAGCCGCTCAGCTATCTCATCGACGACGTGGCCCGCAGGCACGGCACGCTGCGGGTCGGGGCGGCAGCGGCGTATCTGCGCTGCGACGACGACGCGCTGCTGACCGAACTCCTCGCGGACCGCCGCGCCTCCGGGCTCGGCCTGCGCCGGCTGGCCCCCACGGTGCTCGCCGCGCA